>JAUIAC010000384.1 GCA_030425545.1 bacterium
TGGTGGCGATGACGTCGCTGCGCGGGGTCAGGCGCGGGCTCACCACCCACGCCAGCAGCACCAGCGGCAGGTGCAGCAGCGCGCCGGGGATGGCGAGCGGCAACCACAGCAGCGCCCGGCCCGTGCGCTGCCAGAAGCGGGCGAAGATGTCGCTGAGCCCCCAGCTGCGCACCAGGTCGCGCTCGCTCAGGCCGATGGCGTCGAGCCGGTCGCGAAAGTGCTGCACCGCGTAGAAGAGCGCGTGCACGTCCGGCCGGTCCTTGGCCAGCGCGTAGCCCTCCGAGAAGCGCCGCGAGAGCTCGACCCGCGCCTCCACGCTGAGGCCGGGGGGCTGGTAGAGGCGCCGCACCGTGTCGAGCACCCGCAGCGTGTCCCAGTCGTCGGCGTTGATGGTCAGGGCGCGCAGGGCGCCCTCGATCTCCGCCGTGAGCAGGCGCGCCGCGGCGTGGGGGTCGGCGCTGGCCTGCGCCAGCCAGCGATCGTCGAGGACGATGGCCTCGCCATAGCGCAGCAGCACCGACGAGCGAAAGCGGTCCGCGCGGCTGTAGTTGAGGCCCACCGGCACGATGGCGACGCGCCCGCGCGCGGCCGCCCCGAGGGCGATGCGCGCGGCGCCGGTCTTCAGCGGCTGCAGCTGCGCCTCGTCGTGGCTGATGCCCTCGGGGAAGATACCGATGGCGCCGCCCTCGGCGAGGCGGTCGAAGAGGGCGTCGAAGGCGGCCTGGTTGTCGACCGCGCCGCCGCCGTGGTCCTGGGCCCGACGGATGGGGACGGCGCCCACGGCGTGCAAGATCGGGCGCAGCAGCGCGCTGCGAAAGAGAATGTCTTTGGCGGCGAAGCTCACCTGGCGCCCCGCGAAGGCGATGAGCAGGGCCGGGTCGATCAGCGAGTTGGGGTGGTTGCCGACGAAGATGACGCCGCCCTCGTCGGGGATGTGGTGCGCGCCCGCCGTGCGCACTCTGCGAAAGAACACGCCCAGCACGGTGCGCAGCAGAGTTTGCATCAGTCGGTAGAGCATCGTGTGGCGATGATGCCCGCGGCGACAGGCGATGCCTAGCGTTGCTCCGTGCGCCCCGCTGCGAGGGCCTCTGCCAGCCCCTCGGCGAGCGGCCGCGCGACGAAGCCCAGGTCGCGCGCCGCCGCCGCGCAGTCGTAGCGCACCCACACCGGCACCGGCACCGGCACCACCACCGGCCCCCGCCCGCGCAGCCGCCGCAGCGTCACCTGCACCTCCCGCGGCGAGGTCGGCGGGCCAGCGAGGTTGTACGCGCGCCCCACCGCCGCTTCGGCCCCGAGCGCGGCCACCACCGCCGCCGCCACGTCGCCGGCGTGCACCTGCGGCACCCCCACCGTCGGCGCCCACGCCACGCGCCGCGCCGCCGCCCGCAGGTAGCGCGCCGTCAGCTTCGGGTCCCCCGAGCCGTAGATCGGGCCTGGTCGCAGCACCGTCATCGCCAGCCCGCCCTCCCGCGCGTGCCGCCACGCCACGGCCTCGGCCAGGGTCTTCGAGCGCGCATAGCGCCAGTCCGTGGTCAGGTCCGACCAGTTGAACCGCCGCCGCTCGGCGTCGTAGGGCGTCGCGTCTTCGGCCATCGCCCGCCACAGGCGCGTCCGCAGCACCGCCACGGTCGAGATGACGACCACCCGCCGCACGCCCACCTCGCGCGCCACCCGCAGCAGGTCGTCGACGCCGCGCACGTTCACCCGCGCGTACAGCGCCTCGTCCCCCGCCCACGAGCCGAGCGAGGCGTTCGACACCAGGGTCGTGGCGCCCGCCAGCGCGGCCGCCATCGCCGCTGGCTCGCCCAGGTCGGCCTGCCGCACGCTCACCCCCGCCAGCCCCGCGGCCTTGGCGGGGTCGCGCACCACCGCGCGCACGGGGAGCCCAGCCGCCGTCAGCGCCCGCACGATGTGCCCGCCCAGGAAGCCCGTGGCCCCGGTCACAGCGACCTCGCCGCGCGGCGGCCAGTCGAGCTCACTCATGGGTCGCGCGAGATCTCGGTCCGGCACACCCAGTCCCAGAAGGTGAAGGTCGACGCGTAGTTGCCCTTCGCTGGCCGGGCGTGGTGCAGGTCGTGGTGGGTCATGTCGGCGTAGAGCGGCACCATGCCCCTCGTCCAGGCCCGCACGCCGGAGTGGATGTCCAGCTCGTGCAGGGTGCGGATCGCGCCCCAGGTCCAGAAGGTCCACGCGCTCATCTCGCCGTAGACCGCCAGCAGCAGCCCCACCCCAATCGCCGGGCCCACGCCGCCGAGCAGCCACTCCGCCGGGTGCACGTAGATGTACTCGATCGGCACGGGCGCGTAGGCCTTGTGGTGCACCTTGTGGATCCACTGGTACAGCTTGGGCACGCGGTGCAAGGCCCGGTGCAGCCAGTAGAAGTAGGTGTCGTCGACCACCAGCAGCACCGCCACCTGCAGCGCCGCGACCCCCAGCTTGGGCACCGTCATCGGGAAGTGGTCGCTCACCAGCACCAGCACCGGCGCGTTGAGGACGAAGAGCATCGCCAGGTTGCCGTAGATCAGGGGCAGCCGCTTCTTCAGCGCGCCGGGCTTGCGCTTCGCCGCCTGACCGTCCCACGCCATGGGCAGGCCGCGCCGGTCCAGCCAGAGCGAGAGCGCCAGCCCGCCGCCGTTGAGCACCACCAGAAGCACCGCCGTGCCGAGCAGAAAGGTCATGTACGCTCGGGCCGCGAGGCGTAGACGTTGACCAGGCGGGTGCCCTCGAAGCCCGCCTCCTTCTCTTCGACCAGCTCGGTCAGCCCGTGCCGCCGCAGCAGCGCCCGCACCGCGTCGAGGCGGCCGTCGAGGTCGTGCACCTCGGCCACCACCCGACCGATCGTCGGCCAGTGGGCGTCGTCGATGCCCTCGAGCACCGCCAGCTCGGCGCCCTCACAGTCCACCTTCAGCAGGTCGACGCGCTCGAGCCCGTGCTCCCGCATCACCTGCGACACCGTGCGCAGCTCGCAGTCCACCTCCTGCCGTCCCCGCTGCAGGTGCCGCGCGATGAAGCCCGACAGGAAGCCCGGCACCCACTTCGCGAACCACATCACCTCGCCCGAGGCGGCGATGTTGCCCTTGACCGCCTGCTCGAAGTCGCCGTCTCGCCAGTCTTCCGGATGGGCCGTGGAGAGCGCGGGGCTGTTGGGAAAGTACGAGAACTGCAGCCGACCCGGCGCGTCCGACACGCCGTAGGGCAGCGCCGTGATCCGCCCGTCGCCATGGCGGGTGGCGTTGGCCTGCAGCACGGCGCAGATGGCCGGGATCGGCTCGAAGGCGAACACCTGGACCCCCGCCACAGCCGCCGCGCGCACCGCGAAGAGCCCGATGTTGGCGCCCACGTCGAAGACCACGTCGCCCTCGTGCACAGCGATGCCGTTGGCCAGGTAGCCGCGCACGTGGTGGTCCAGCACCCGCGCCTCGGCCTTGCGCAGGCAGAACACCTCCAGGCCGTCGTCCAGCCGCACGGTGGCGTGCCGGTCGACCGCGGGAGGCACCGCCGCTCGGGGCGCTGGTCTCTGCTCCGTCATCGTGGGTCCTCTGGGGCCTCCAGGGTGCCCTCCGCCCCGCGCGCCCGCAACCGCCGCCCCCGCCGCGACGGGCGCTGCCTGGCCCAGGGCGCCTGTCCGTGCGTCGCGGCCAGCCGCGCGCTAGCCTCAGCGCCCCATGTCCTCTCCCCCGCCCTCGCTGTCGCCCTCCGCAGCGCCGTCTCCGCCGGCGTCCGCGCTCGACGTGACCTTGAACCACCTCACCCTGCGCTTTGTCGCCCCGGAGACCGAGCGCCGCTACCGGCTCTGGCACTACGAGTCGAGTCGCACCTACATGCGCGTCGGCCTGCTGGTCTCGGCGGTGTTCATGGCGCTCATGGGCCCGCTCGAGTGGGTGGCGCTGCCGGAGGAGGCCGCGCGTTTTGCGCTCACGGTGCGCTACGGCGTGGTGCTGCCGTGCATCGGGCTGCTCTACGCGCTGACGGTGGTGCCGGCCCTGCAGCCCTTCACGCGCCGCTATCGCCAGGAGGTCACGCTGCTGGTGGCGCCGCTGATCTTCATCGCGCTCGGGGTCATCGGCAGCGTCACCGCGCCGGCTCTGGGCATCGTCCCGGACGGCTACGGCGCGCTGGGCTTCATGATCGCGCTGCTCTTCATGTACCTCATCGTGCGCCTGCGCTTCCTCTACGCCCTCGGCGTCTGCGTGCCGCTGCACGTCATCGCGCTGCCCTTGTTGCTCGAGGGGCAGCTCGACGAGATCACCATGGTCTCGACCTTCATCTACACCGTGATCAGCAACGCGGTGGGCGCCGTCGGGTGCTACCTCATCGATCTGTCGTCGCGTCGGGTCTTCCGCTCCGAGCTGCGCATGCAGGACGCCCACGCGCGTGTGGACGAGCTGCTCTGCCGCGCCCTGCCCACCGAGATCGTGCCGCGGCTGCACGCCGCACCCGGCTCGCTGGCCGAGCGCCACGACGACGCGACGGTGATCTTCGCCCACGTGGTCGGCCTGACCGAGCTGTCGGCGCGCGTCGCCCCCGTGCGGCTGGTGACCCTGCTCGACGCCATCTTCGTCGGCTTCGACCAGCGCGCTGCCACGCTGGGCGTCGCCAAGGTCAAGACCATCGGCGCGGTGTGGATGGGGGTCGCCGGTGCCCTCTCCAAGCACGACGCGCACGCCCTGGCCGTGGCCCACCTGGCGCGCCAGATGCAGGGCCACGTGGCGGAGATCGCGGCCGCCCACGGGGTCGCGCTCACGCTGCGCGTGGGGGTGCACACGGGCGCGGTGGTCGGGGGCGTCATCGGCGCGCGCAAGCTCGCCTGGGACATCTGGGGCGACACCGTCAACCTCGCGGCCCGCATGGAGTCCACGTGCGCGCCGGGGCAGGTCCAGGTCTCGCAGGCCACGGCGGACGCGCTCGGCCAGCGCTTCGAGGTGCGCGAGCGCGGCGCCGTGCAGGCCAAGGGGGTCGGCGAGGTCACGACCTGTTGGCTCGGGAACCCCCTCACCCCGCCGCCGCCGCCGCCAGAGCCACCGCCGCCGCCGCCGCGCTCCAACTGGCGGCGCGATCACCTCCACACCCTGGCTCTGCGCTTCCGCGAGCGCGCCACCGAGCGCGCCTACTGGCAGGACTATGCCCAGCGGCAGGCCGGGACCCTACGCGTCATGGGGCTCTGCGCGATCGTCGCTGCGCTGCCCGTGGACCTGATGGAGGCGCGCTTTTTCCCCGAGATCGTGGGCTCCCTGCGCTTCTGGCGTTTTGGCGTGCTGATCCCGGCCTGCCTCTTCGGCGTCGCCGCGCTCACCATCCCGTCGTGGTTCAAGCGGGTCGGAGGCCCCTACCTGCAAGAGGTCTTCGCCGCCCTGACCCTCGTCAGCTTCTTCGCTCTCGGGAAGACCAGCGCCGCCGTGCTCAGCGTGGGCGGCGGCGACATCACCGTGTACCTCGGCAGCGGCTACCTCGCGTCCATCTCGGTGCTCTACGTCGTGCTGCGCCTGCGCTTTCTCTACGCGGCGGTCATCGGCTTGAGCGCGCTGGTGTTCGGCGCGCTGGTGCTGCTGGCGTCGGGCGCCATGGACCCCGCCGGGGGTGGGCTGGCCGTTCACCTGTGCAGCCTGGGGGCCTTCGCGGGGGCGCTCGGCTGCTACCACCT
>JAUIAC010000385.1 GCA_030425545.1 bacterium
CGTCATCTGGCGCGTCAGCGCCTTGGGCGGTGTTCGTCATGCTCTCCATCCTGCCCGATCTGCGCGGGGGTTTTCAGCAGTGGCGTGTGTCCACTGGCGGATGGGGGACGGCATACAACCGGGTGGGACCTCGTCATTCCAAGATCCTAGAAAAATAGATATCTAAAATCAATTTTTCTAGGACTAGTAGTCACCTTCTGGATGCCGCTGTAGGTGCCAGGCGAATCCCAGATGAGAGCGCCGACGAGGTGGTTGGTGGGAGCGGGAGACAGATGCTGTGCGGGCTTGCGTTCGAAAAGAAAGTCTATCCCAATCTCAAAAGCTTGTTGAAACAACAAAACTCCCCTACAATAAAAACATTGATTCACATTCATCCCGGCGTTTTTGGAAACTAATAATGATCTACCCCCCCGTTTTTTGTACGTATCGCCAACGGTGGGCGCTTTGCGTTGTGGTGATTGGCGCCGCGCTGTTGAGCGCATGCGCGACTGAGCATCCTGACCGGTTCGGGGCGCAGCCCTCAGCTGGTTGGGCGCTATCGCGACGCGCGCTCTCTTCGACCCCACCCTCCAACTCAACAGCCCTGTCTCAGCAGCAGGAGGCTTGGGCCTGCATCCAGGCCCTCAAGCTCAAGGCCAAGACAAGTAAGGTGATGATGGGCAAGCCCCTGAGCGATGCAGACTTTTTGGCGTACACTACCTGCCGTCAGCAGCTCAAGAGCGCCAATGCCAACCTGGCTGGAACTTCACCGGCACCTCAACTCATCGAGCGCGCCCTCGCTCGCGCGGATGCACACAGCCTCGTGACGTCACAGCCGTCTCCCGAGACGAAGAAGCTAAGCGCGGGCAGCAAGCTGATGCCCGCGCTCTACGCAGGTGCCGCAGTCAAGAAGCCGAGCGCTCAGCAGCGCGCCGGGCTGCGCGCCTGGGCCGTGGCCCGTGGTGACCGGGTCAGCCTGGTCTGGAGCCCGACTCGCGCAGCGCCACAGAGCCTGCACGGGAGCCTGAGCGCCGCGGTAGACATCAACCAGGTCCCGTTGGCTCAGGCCATCCTGCAAGCTGCGACGGAGGTGCTCGCGCGGGTCGAGGCGCAGTGCCCCTCTCCCGCGGGCTGGACCTGGAAGCTGGCGAGCAGCGCAGCGCTGCATCGGCCAGTCCACCGGCAGCTGGTCTATGAGCGCTACGCTGGCACGGTGCGTGTGGTGGACAACCGCCTCAAGCTCTCCGTCGGACCGGTGCAGGGCGCGCCTGAGCTGATCCGGGTCTTCCACGTCACCGTGCGCTGCCGTGGTGACCTGCCGGCCGAGGTCGACGTTAGCCCGAGCACACCCGAGGCGACAGCCCTGGCGATCGCCGTGTCGGAGACGGCCGCTGCCGTGCCGGGCAAGGGGAGCGTGTCGTCGGGCGCAGGGCAACTCGAGATCGTGCACGTCGGGGGCGTGCCGCGTCCAACATGGCGCTTCCGGCTCGAGAAGGCTGACACCTCACGGTCCGTGCTGGTCGACGCCAAGGGGGGCGCCGTCCTGCAGGCCAACGAGGCCGACAGTCATCTGTCGGTCAAGGCACAAGTCCGCCACCCTTACGGCAGCGGCCCAGTGGTGGGCGGTCTGCCCAACGTGCATCTGTACGACGGCTCTCCAGGCTGGAGCCCTACGACCAGCACCGATGGAGCCGGGGACTACGGCCTGGCGAACTACAACGCGAACTTTCCATGGTGGACGCCGAAGCTCGAGGGGCCCTACACCAAGAGCGAGATCGACGTCGAGCTCCCGGACATGTTGGCGGTGTGGGGCGAGACCTACGGGCAACTCTGCGACAACCCAAGCAAGTGTGGACCGACGTCGTGGAATCAGCGGCGGCTGGAAGCGCACTACTCGGCGGAGTACGCGCGCATGCTCATGCTGGCGGCTTGGGCTGGGGCGCCTCGCTACGATCCACTACAGATCAACCTGCCAAGCAGCGGGATGCCGTCAGGCTGTGGCGGGGATTGTTGCGGCAACGGCGAAATGAACCTCGACGGTTGGTGTGCGCCAGGTAACGAGGATATGTTCCGGTATGTTGTAGCTCATGAATACGGGCACACGCCGCGCCAGAAGTGCGGGTCACAGGCCGACATGAACGCCTCCTTCATGGGCTTCGCTTGGGAGGAGGCCGAGGCGAACTTCTTCTCCTATGTGCTGACGCAGTTCGAAGTGTTCCAGCCAACCGCCGGTTGCGGAGACCTGGTGTGGGACAGCCAAGCCAGCCCGCCAGCCTACATAAACGTAGACCTGGGAGGCGCGCTCTTCTTCCCGGATGACAAGTTACATGCGGACGCCACCTGTGCAGTTGCGGGAGGAGTCTATGATCGCGGCAACCCCTTCATCGCCATCTTCCTCGAGGTTCACCTGGACCTCGGCTGGCGCGACGCGCTCTACCGCGTCTTCGAGCCCACAGACAACCACAACACCAACACCGGCTTCGGCACGACGAGCAGCGGCAACACCTTCTACGCACACATGCTCGACGCCGACGCCGCGGCCTGGGCGCGCAAGGCTTGGCAGTTGGGTGTGACAGAGGCGTGGTCCCGCCACTCCAGCTACATCCCGGCGGACTGGGACTGGCCCGACCAGTGGCCCGGCGCCTGGAACCCCGCATATCTTCATGGCAGTCTGCCCGCCGCCAGTAGCGGCTTCGTCAACATCCACCCAGCGCACAGCGCGCTGCCCGCGAACGCGCTGGAGCACGACGACGATCACGACTACGTCTGGTTCTTCCTCCGTGGGGGCGTGACCTACAGCTTCCGCACCTCGATCCCCGGCGGATCCGGGGTGGACACCGTGCTTGAGCTGGTGCGGGTGGTCGGCGGCACGGAGCAGGTCGTGGGCGGCAACGACGATCATGGCTCCGCAGCGAGCGGCGCCGCCACCACGTGCCTGAGCGGCGAGGCCGGCAATGGCAGCCTCTCCTCCTGCTTTAGCTTCCAGCCGGCCAGCAGCGGATACTTCGGCCTACGTGTGCGCTCCTTCAACTTCGGCTCGAGCGGCTCCTACGACCTGGCCTACGCTGCGGCGGACGACGCCGGCGGCGGACTGCTCGGCGCCGGAAGTGATGTTGAAAACATGGCCGGGGCCTACCCGCTCTCGCTGGACCCTAACGCCGTCTACCCGATGCGCTGGCAGAGCGCAGGCGATGATGACTGGTTCCGCGTCCAGCTCGCAGACCACGTGCAGGCCGCGGGCAGCACCCTGCATGTGGAGGTCTGCGCCAACAGCCCAGGAGCGGGGGAGACGGACGACGCAGACCTGTGGCTCTTTCGCCGTGACACCACGGGGCTGACCTACCTCGGCTATGCCAACGACAACAGCCCGGCCGGCTGCGGCGGCCGCGGCGCGCGCATCGACTTCACGGTCCCGGCTGGGTCAGGTGCGGGCACAGTGGAGTACTACGCTTGGAGCTATGCTCACCTGCACGCTGCCCCGGGCAGCTACAGCGTGCGCGCGTGGGTCGGCGGCGCCAACTATGTGCCCGACCTCGGGGGCCCGAACGTAGACCTCATGGTGGTCGCGCCGACGAACCTCAGCGGCGCGCAGCAAGTTGGCAGCACACCGGAGACGCAGACCTTTGCGGGTCGCTTCCAGAGCACGGACGACACCGACTGGTATCGACTCGATCTGAGCGCCGACGAGCACGTATCGATCCACACCCTCGACGTCAGCGGCGGCGCCGACACCGTTCTCGAGCTCTTCGCCGATTCAAGCACCATCGCGGCCTTCGACACGATTCGCACAAAGACAAGCCCAAGCCAGGGCAACCGCTCCTGGATGCGCATGGATGACGATGGCGCGCCGGAGCCCCTGGCCTCTCGCCTGCATTTCGTGCCGCCGCGCAGCGGCACCTACTACTTGCGGGTGCGGCACTACCAGCCCGCTGCAGCGACCGGGACTTACACGCTCTATGTGCAGCGCATGGGCAACGTTGCGGCGGCGATGCCGCCGCGGCCTTGAGCAGGGACAATATGATGCGTGTGAAATCGTCTTTCGTTATCCTCTCAATCGCTTGGGTGGGCGTCGCCTGCGGCCAGGAGCGAGCCCCCGTCGCCGCCTGCGAGGCGGTGCCACCGCTGCTCACCAGTCCCGAGTTGTGTGGGGTTGGCCACGTGACTGTCGAAGCGCTGAAGCAAGAGTTCTGGCTTGTTGGCAACGGGCTTGCCACGGATCCATCCAGCTCTGTCACAAACGTGGTGTGGAGCGATTGTCGACCTAAGCTGTGCGCTGAGTGCCTCAGCGCGTGCGACTGCAAGCTGATCAAGAGTTCGTTCCATGGGCGAGAGTTTGAGATCGGAAACCGGACCTTCCCCCAGATCGTCTCCGAAGAGCATCAGCCGCAACACTGCCCTGCGCTTGGAGATTGGGCGTGGGTCAAAGTCGACTTCGATCTCGTCCGCTGCATCGACGGGCAGTGCGTCGGGCTACCAGCCGAGCAAACGCGCGGATTCTCGAGCGATTAGACGCCTGGATACGGGGCCGCAGTGGTACGAATCTAGGGCGGCGGTCGGTGTCTTATTCATGTTGGCAGAGAGGGCTGGCGAGGCAGGGCTGGCCAGGCAGGCTGTGGTCCGAACCCGCAGAAGGCTTGGTTCCTGGGTGTGGAGGCGTGATTTTGGGTCCACCGACAGAGCCTATGAAGGCGGAGAGCTAAAAAGTCCGATGGCCACGTCAATCCATAAAATCGATAGCGCCCGTACGACGATGCCTCACGCGGCCACAGGACGTTTATCCAGTGGCGTCCACCCAGCGTTTTCCCGAATCTTGTCCCATGTCCTCGCCGCCTCGTTCCTGGTCGGCGGGTGCAGCGTGGAGCCGGAGACCGCTTCGACGGTCGACGCTCGCGAGCTGAGTGATTCCAGCGCCGACGGAACGAGTCGTGCACCGGATAGCACCCAGTGGGAGCTAGATGGCCCCGTGAGCCAGGGCAAGAGTCACCCTAAATGCCCACAAAAGTGTTGGGGAGAGATGTACGGCTATTGCATCTCGCCAACAGAGGTGTGCAGCTGCGGTGGATCCCCAGGGTCCGAAACGACCTCCTATACCCTTTGCAAGGGTGACCGCGTCTGTTTCGACGGGGCGTGGGGCGAGGCATGCACACTTTCGGCACTCGCGCCCCACGACGACAAGCAGCAGCTAGGTGTCACGGGCCTGTGCGCCGGCGTCACACCCACAGCGTGCACCAGCCAGCCGGTCGGTGATTGGGTGTCGGTCTCCCAGTGTCCCGGTGCGATGGCGCCCGGCCAGCCCCCCTGCGCCGCTCCGAGCGCCGAGTTCGACGAGTGCCAGGGCGAGGACAATGAGAGCGCCTGCTGGTGGTCCCGCAATGACCACCTCAAGATGAAGGCCGACGGCTCGATGTCCCTCACTTCGGTGGATTCCCTGAAGGGACGCTGGGTGCTGTCGGCTGCGTGTATTGCCAAGGTCAGGCCTGTGCAGATGTACGCCAAGTCATGCGGGGATAGGCAGCATGAACCCACTTTCTGGCTCTCGCAAATTTGGTTGACATAATTTTTATTCTCAGACGCAAGCTGTGAGCCGGCCAATGCAGCCTCGGTGCCCCGACAATCGTACGTCTCAGCAGAAGAATCAAGTCTTTTCACCAGTTCCGAGCA
>JAUIAC010000386.1 GCA_030425545.1 bacterium
TGCTGGTGCTCGGCGGACGCCGCGTGCACCCGATGTTTCCGGGGGTGCTGGTCGCGGCCCTGGTGTCGCTCGGCATCTCCGAGGTCGTCGGCTATGGCGGCCCGCGGCTCGGGGTGGTGCCCTCCGGTCTACCGACGTTGAGCTGGGCCTTGCCCTGGGAGCGGCTGCCCGACCTGCTGGTGCCCGGCGCGGTCATCGCGGTGCTGGGCTTCGCTGAGGCGGCCTCCATCGCCCGCGCCTATGCCGAGCAGGAGGGCACCAGCTGGGATCCGAACCGCGAGTTCGTCAGCCAGGGGGTCGCGAACCTGGCGGCTGGGTTCTCCGGCGGCTTCCCGGTCGGCGCCTCGTTCTCCCGCAGCGCGCTGAACCACCTGGCCGGCGCCAAGACGCGCCTCGCGGGCGGCGTCACCGGGGTCGCTGTGCTGCTCTTGCTGCCCGTGGCCGGCGCGCTCGAACCCCTGCCCAAGGCCGTGCTGGGCGCCACGGTCATCGCCGCGGTGCGTTCGCTGCTGCGTCTGGGGCCGCTGCGGCAGCTCTGGGCCGTGAGCCGCCTCCAGGGGGGGGTCGCGCTCGCCACCTTCGGGCTGACCCTCGCCCTCGCGCCGCGCGTCGAGCTGGCCGTGGTGGCGGGGGTGATGCTCAGCGCACCGGTGGCGTGGTGGGAGCGGCGCAGCAGCGCGCGAAACATTCGTTGAGATCTCAGCGTTGTTCCGGCATGTTCTCCGCCCTGCTCGCCAGCCCGCGCCCACGTGCGGCCGCGCTTTGTGACCGCCCCGCCGAGAGCGCGCACCCCGCGTGCCCGGCGGCGCACCCAACCCTGGAGGTCCCCGCATGACCACCCTGTCTCGACTCTCCGCGCCCCAGGCCTGGCGCGCCCCCTGGTTGCTCTGCGCGCTCGCGGCGGCCGCGCTCGGCGGCTGCTCGTCGACCGCCGGCACCGGCGGCGGCGGCCCGATTCAGTCTTCGCCCGGGCCGGGCGTCGCGTGCAATCCCCAGACCCACCTCAGCGGGTGTCGCATCGGCGGCAACCAGGTGATGACCTGCGAGAACAACGCCTGGGTGGACGGTGAGGTCTGCGCTGGCGGGGCCACGTGCGCCGAGCAGTACAAGCAGGACGAGGCCAAGATCTACGCCACGTGCTTCCTCGGCGCAGGCGGCGGCACACAGCAGGACACCGGGGCGACCGCGGGCGACGGCGGCGGCGGGCAGGACTCCGGCGCCACGACCGACGCGGGCGCCACCACGGACACGGGCGTCTCTGCAGACACCGGCGCGACGTCTGACACAGGCGCCGTGGCTGACACGGGCGTCACGACCGACACGGGGGCCACCGACACGGGCACGCCCGACACAGGCAGCACGCCCGACACAGGCAGCACGCCCGACACAGGCGCCGGCGACACGGGCGGCAGCGACGCGGGCGGCGGCGTGACCACCGATCCGCTCATCGAGCCCAAGATCGAGCAGCCGCCAGCCGGCGGCACCGTGCTGGCCCCCAACGTCACCTGCCCCAGCGACGGCACCAAGAAGACCAACGAGACCAACGGCAAGGTGGTCTACCACGTCAAGAGCACGGTCGACGGCGACGTGCTGCACGGCTCGATCGAGCGCGCCGACAGCCAGGGCAACATCCTCTTCAAGGGCTGCTACATCAACGGCAAGCCCGCGGGCACGGTGACCGGCTGGTACAGCGACGGGACCAAGCAGTTCTCGACCACCTACACCGTCAACGGCAAGGCCATGGGGCCGTACGAGGCCTGGGACGACAAGGGCAAGACCGTCGCCAAGGGTGTGTTCAAGGACGGAGAGGTCTACGGCACCTACGAGATCTGGTACGAGGGCGGGACGCAGCTCGAGCGCAAGCTCTACTTCAACCCGCCCGGGCAGCTCCGCGGCATCCAGCAGTTCTGGCACGAGAACGGTCAGGAAGAGTCGCGCTCCTTCTACGACATCGCGGGGAAGCGCACCGGCACGTCCCGCTCGTGGACCGACGCGGGCAAGCTGGTGTTTCACGGCAACTATGTCGACGGACTCGCCCAGGGCAAGCACGTCTACTGGTACGACAGCGGCGTCTTCGCGGCCGCCATCACCTTCAGCAAGGGCAGCGGCGACATCCTGATCAAGCACGAGAACGGCAACATGTGGCAGTCGGGCAAGCTGGTTGGCGGCAAGCGCGAGGGGCTCTGGCAGTTCTGGGCCGCCGACGGCACCAAGACCTTCGAGGGCAGCTACAAGACCAACGTCGGGCCGGTGACCTATTGGTGGAGCAACGGCACCAAAGGGCTGGCGTCGAGCCACGACGAGGACCTCAGCTACCACGGGCAGTACGACGAGTGGGACTCGAACGGGCTGAAGACCTGGTCCGGTGTGATGGACCACGGCTCGCGCGTCGGCACCTGGCAGTATCAGCCCCAGGCCGGTCAGACCGTGCCGGTGTGCTACGTCGGTGGCCGTCTGCTGGTCATCGACACCTGCCCGACCGGCCTCGTGACCAAGTAGCGCGCCGGCGTCACCGCGCGCAGGCCCCGCGCCCTCCCGCTGGCGGACCCGCCTATGCACACCACGACGATCCGCGACCCGGAGCGCCCAGGGCAGTCCGCTCAGCCGAGGGTCTCGGTGCGGCTGCATGTGCTCACGGCGCCCGGGCACACGCCCGCTGTGCTGGAGCTGCCGCTGTCGACCCTGGTCGGTCGTGCGCCGCAGGGCGGGCTGCGACAGGTCGCGGTGCAGGACCCGCGGCTCAGCCGGACGCACTGCGAGCTGACACCACGGCCCGACGGGGTCGAGGTGGTCGACTTCGACAGCAGCAACGGCACCTGGGTCGACGGGCTGCGGGTCGAGCGCGCGCTGGCGCGGCACAACAGCGTGCTGCGCGTGGGCGACGTGGTGACGGTCGTCGAGGTGGACCAGGGCCGGCATGTTGACCAGGCGGCGTCGACGGCTGATGTGCCCGGTGCCTCGGAGTCGGCGCGGGTGATCCGCGGTGAGCTGCGGCTCGCCGCGCGCACGGGGCTGCCCGTGCTGGTGGTCGGTGAGACCGGCACGGGCAAGGAGCGCGCGGCGCAGCTGCTCCACGACGCGAGCAGCGCCGCTGACCCCCGGCGGACGGGGCCCCTCGTCCGGCTCAACGTGGCGGCGGTGCCGGAGTCGCTCTTCGAGTCGGAGATCTTCGGCCACGTGAAGGGCGCGTTCACCGGCGCGTCTGCGCCGCGCGCCGGGCGGCTGGTGGAGGCCGATCACGGCACGCTGGTGCTCGACGAGATCGGGGAGCTGCCGCTGCCGCTTCAGGCCAAGCTGCTGCGCGCGCTGGAAGAGGGTCGCGCCCGTCCCGTGGGCGGCGCCCGCGACCGCACCGTCGACGTTCGCTTCGTCGCGACCACCAACGCCGACCTGCACGCCCTGGTCCGCGCCGGCCGCTTTCGCCAGGACCTGGCGGCGCGCCTGCGGGGGGCCGCCGTGGCCCTGCCGCCCCTGCGCGAGCGCCGCGCCGACCTGCTGACCCTGGCGGACGCGGTGTGGCCTGCGGGGGCGCCGTGGTCAACGCGGCTCAGCGCCGACGCGGTTGAGGTCCTGGCGCGGCATGCCTGGCCCGACAACCTGCGCGAGCTGCGAGCGGTCCTGGCCCGGGCGATGACCGCTCGAGAGACGCCGGAGGCCGCTCGCACGGCCTCGGTGGGAGGCGGCCAGGCCGGGAGTTCGCCGCGTCGGGTGGCGCTCGCCGACCTGCCGGTCGCCCTGGTGGACGCCGTCGCGCGCCTCACACCGGGGGCCGCGGCGTCGGAGCCCCCGGCGCCCGCAAGCACCGAGCCCGAGCCGCCGACGACCGCTCGTACGCCGCCGGAGCGCGCCGCCCTCGCTGAGGTCGTGCGCCCAGGGCCCAAGCCACGCACCCCGCGGCCCGACGCGCCGACCCTGCGCGCCCTCCTGGCCACGCACCGTGGTAACTGCGGCGCGGTGGCCCGCGACCTCGGCGTGCAACGACGCCAGGTCTACCGCTGGCTGTCCTACGCCGGCATCGACCAGGCTGAGCTCGACGCCTTCCGCGCCTGAGGCCCACGCCGGCCCCCCGGCCCCCGCAGTGCAGGACGCCCTCCGCTCGCGACAGACGCTGCGACAGACGCTGCGACAGTCCCTGCGTCAGTGGCCGTGACAGCGGCCGCGACAGTGGGCTGACACGGCGTTGAACCCTCGCGTGCGACCGACCGCACGAGGCGTCTCTGAGCAAGCGTGCGTGGGTCGCATCACCAGAGATCTCAGCGTGTTGGCGACTTCTTTGCCCGTCCGTCCCGCCTTGGCACGGCTCCTGCTCTAAGCAGGGCCGCACCCCATCAGGAGGCGGTCCCATGAACGCTCTACTCTTCGTCCATCTCGTCGTGCGCGCGGCCCTCGCAGTGGAGGCCATGGCCGGGCGCTCGGTCACCCGCGGCGGTCGCGCGCTGGCCGCGGTGGCTGTGCTCGCTGCCTGCTGGGTGGCGTGGCTGCTTTTTGACGGCGTCGGCGATCCGTCGGCGTGGACCCTCTCGAGCGCCCTGCAGCCGGCGGCGGTCGGCCAGGTGCTGACGACCGCGCTGCTCTTCGTCGGCATGCGCCTGGTGCGCGACGTGCACGCGGCGGCGCAGCTCACCGAGCGCGCGACGCGGGAGGCTGCCGAGCGCGTCCGCGACGACGCCCACGCCGCCAGCTGTCGCCGCATGGCCGAGGCCTTCGCCCATCGTGTCCGCGACCTGCTCACGGGCCTGCGCGGCGCCACCGACCTGCTCGCGGAGACCCTGCAACATGACCCCGACGTTCGCCCGCTCTTGCGGCAGCTGCGCTCGTCGCTGGCTGCCGGCGACCGCCTGTCCACGGACCTGAGCGGCCTGGTGGGGCAGGGCGACTTCGCGCCGAGCCGGGTCGACGTCACAGAGGTGGCGCGTGGCGTGGCGCAGCGCCTGCGCGCGACGACGCACGTGCAGGTTGAGCTCGAGGTCGACGTGGCGGCGGCTGACGTGCTGGTCGACCCCGCGCAGCTCGGGCGTTGCGTCTGGCGGCTGGTCGGCAACGCCGTGGACGCGCTGCCGGCTGGCGGCACCCTCGCGCTGTCCACGTCGTCGATGCGCGTCCACACGGGCGACTCGCGTCGGCTGACCCCTGGCCGCTGGGTGTGTCTGGAGGTGCGTGACACCGGGCCGGGCATGGACTCGGACCGCCGCCGCCGCGCGCTGGAGCCCTTCTTCTCCACCTCTGGCGGCGCCGGTCTCGGGCTGCCGGCCGTGAGCGCCTTCGCCGAGCAGTCGGGGGGGCACTTCGAGCTGAAGAGCCGGCCCGGCCTGGGCACCGTGGCGCGGCTGCTCTTGCCGGCCGCCACGAGCGCCCGGGACACGGGCCGCGACGCCGGCCCGGCGCCGAGGGGGCCGGCGAGCCCAGCGCTTGGCGGGCGGCGCAGGCCAGCGCCCGGCGAAGGCCCACGCGTGCTGGTCGCTGAAGACGCCGAGAGCGTCCGCCTCGTCGCGCGGGAGCTGCTCGAGCGCATCGGCTGTCAGGTCGACACCGCGCGCGACGGGCGAGAGGCGCTCGCCATGCTGCGTGCGGCCGACTTCGACTACGCCCTGGTGCTCACCGACGTGGTCATGCCGCGCCTCGGG
>JAUIAC010000387.1 GCA_030425545.1 bacterium
GGCGTCCCCGAGGAGAGCGCTACAGCGGTCGATCGGGGCCTGCGGATCATGGCCCAGTGGGCGGGCTCGATGACCCTCGACGCCGCCGCGCTGGAGCGTGAGCGAGGGGTCGTGTTACAAGAGTGGCGTCGGCGTCAGTCCCGGCTCATCACGCTGCGATGGCCCATCTTGGCGGACACCATCCTGGCGGGCTCGCGCTTCGCCTCCCGTCCGCCCATCGGTGACCTGGAGGTCGTCGCCAAGGCTCCACGCGCTGCCCTGGTCCGCTTTTACCGGGACTGGTACCGCCCCGAACGGATGGTCTTGGTCGTGGTCTCGTCACGCGACCCTCGTTGGCTGGAGCCCAGAATTCGGGGGATCTTCGCGTCCGTGCAGGGCCGGAGCCCTGCTCGCGAGGAGCCGCCTCGGGTGGTGCCAGCGCGCGACGGTCCCGAGGTGCTGGTACGCCGAGACGCGACGCTGACAGGCAGCACGCTGACCCTGACGTACACGACGCCGACCCAGGGCTCGAAGACGGTGTCCACGGTACGCACGTTCATCGAGCAGGCGCTGTGTCGTTCGCTCCTGGACACACGTCTCCAGCGGGCTCAGAGCGCGGCGGGCGCGCCAAACGTCACGACGCGGGTCCGTCGCTGGCCGCTCGTTCAGGGCCGTGTCGCGCACGTCGTCCAGGTTGCAGGCAGCCCGCGAGAGCTCAACCGTGGCGCCGAGTTCGTGCTCCGTGAGCTCGAGCGTGTTCGCCTGTACGGCTTCAGCGAGCGCGAGCTGGCCCACGCGCGCGGCAGGATGCTCCGACACCTGCAGCGGCAGCTGAAGCTGCGGAGGCGGTTGAGCAGCGTGCGGTTGGCCCGCGCGGTGTTGCGCCATCATCGCCACGGCGAGGGGATGCCGGGACCCAGGGTGGAGCTGGCGCTGGCCCGGGCGGTGCTGCCGAAGGCGCGGGTCTCGACCCTCGCGGCCTATGTGGCGGGCTGGCTTGACCCCACGAGGCGCACACTGCTGGTCACTGGCCCCAAGGACGCCCCCCTGCCAAGCGTGGCCGCGCTGACCCGGGCCGCTCGCGCGGCGGTGGCGCGCGTGGGCCCCCCAGCCAAGGCCAGACCCGGGCGGCCGCTCCTCGCGCGCGCGCCGCGGGCTGGTCGTGTCGTGGCCGAGCAGCGTGACGACCGTCGAGGGCTGATTCGCTGGCAGCTCAGCAACGGCGCTCAGGTGTGGGTTCGCCCATCTCGGGGCGAGGGCCGGCCGGTGCGCTTCGCGTCGGTCTCCCGTCGGGGGCTCACCAGCCTGCCGGCGGCGATGGTGCCGGCGGCGCGCTTGCTGGGGCCCTTGGTCCGGTGGGGCGGCGCGGGTCAGCGCAGTCTGACGGACATCGACGACGCGCTCGCCGGGACGGGCGTCTCCGTGAGCGCGAGGGTGGAGAGCCACCAGGTGGTGTTCCGGGGGCGCGCGGACGCGGACCGCCTGCGCGCGCTGATGGAGCTGATCCACCTGCGGTCCACCACGCCGCCGGGGACTCTGCGGGAGTTCGCCCGGCTGCAGGAGCGTGCGCGTCGCGCCCTCGTCGGCGAAGTGACCACCCCCAAGGCCAGGCTACGGCACGCCGTGGTGCGCCACACCTTTGGGGACCACCCCTTCGTCCAGGCGACGCGCCGACAGCCACAGGTCCAACGGCGCGCCCTGGTCCGCGCTCACCGGCGGCTCATGGGTGGCGCGCGCGGAGTCACGTACCTCTTCGCCGGCTCCGTCGACCCGGCGGCTCTCAAACCCCTGGTGGAGCGCTACCTCGCGAGCCTCCCGGCGGAGAGCACCCCGGTCGGGGCTGGTGTCGGCCCGCCGGTGGGCCATCCGCCCGTTCAGCACCCGAGCGGTGACGTGACCTTGCGCGCCGGTAGCGGTCCTGGCGCCGTCGTCGAGCTCCACTTCCGTGCCCCGCTGCCGCATGGACAGCCCTGGTCGGCTCAGCTCGAGGGAGACGTGCGCCTGCTGGCTCGGGCCCTGCGGACCGAGCTGCAGACCGAGCTCCGGGTGAAGCGAGGCGAGATCTACAGCACGCGGGTGCGGGGCAGCGCAGGACTGTGGCCTGGCGCGTGGGCGCATCTCGTCGTGCGCTTCGGCTGCGCGCCGGGTCACGTCGACGCGCTCGTCGACGCGGCGCGCGAGACCGTCCGCCGGCTGCGGCGCACAGGCGGCGAGCAGGCGACCGTCGTCGGTCTACGCCACCGACGCCGTCGGGGCGATCAGTTCTGGGGGCGAGGCCCGAGCGCCTGGACGGACGCGATGATTCAGCACGCCCGACATGGCGCCGACCCCGCGGCGATCGACCCCATTGGCGACCCGGCCCAGCGCGCGACCCGCCGGCGGCTGAAGGCCACCGCGGCGTGGCTGCTGGCTCCGGGCAGCTGTGTGGTCGCGCGGCTCCTCCCGGACACCGGGGCTCCGGCAGCGCCCGCCAGGTAGCGATGCCTTGGGGCTCCCGAGCGCCGCCTCGTGGGACCAGCCCGGCGCGCCGCTCATCGCCGCAGACCCCCAGCCCGACCGCGCTACGGCGTCTCCAGCAGCGTCGCGTCGCCACCCAGCCACTGCCAGTCGAGCGACTCCGCGGACTCGTCCCCCGGCTCGACCCACCAGGTCGCCATCGCGCCCTTGCCCTTGACCTCGATGGTGCCGCGCGGGGTCAACGCGACGGCGTCGCCCAGGGCCTGCGCCGTGCCCTCGCTGACCTGCACGCGCCCCGCAGCGCCGTGCGACTCCATGCGCGCCGCGGTGTTCACCGTGTCGCCCCACAAGTCGTAGAGCAGCCGCGTCTCGCCGATGACCCCCGCCACCACGGGGCCGCTGTGGATGCCCACGCGCAGCGCCAGATCCAGGTCTTCCTGCTCGGCCAGGCGTTGGACCTCCCGCAGCATGCCCACGGCCAGCTTCACAGCGGCGAGGGCGTGGTCCTCTCGCGGGTCCGGCAGGCCGACGGCCGCCATATACGCGTCGCCGATGGTCTTGATCTTCTCCGCGCCCACCCGGTCGCAGACCAGATCGATGCGGGTGAACAGGCGGTCGAGCAGCGACACGAGGCGCTCGGGCGAGATGCGCGCGGCGAGCGGCGTAAAGCCGACGACGTCGGCGAACACCACCGACACAGCGGCGTAGCCGTCGGCGATGGGTCGACCGTCGCGCTCGAGCCGCTCGCGGATGGCCTCCGGCAGGATGTTGGAGAGCAGCACCTCGCCGCGGGCGCGCTCGACCTCCAGCTTGCGCAGCGCGTGGAACTGCCCGCGCTCCGTGCGCTCGAGCAGGTACACCGCCGAGAGGCCCGCGCCGTTGGCCATCGCCGCCATGGCCATGGTGGACGCGAGCGCGAAGCTGTCGACCCCGGTCCAGGCGACCAGCACAAGCGAAGCTAATAGCCCGAGATTGCTGAGGATAGCCGCCCACAGAAACTGGATGCGCACCACCAGGAACATGGTCTGGATGCAGATCACGAACACCAGCCCGAAGTACATCAGCAGCTCGGGGGTCAGCTGGTCGAGGAGCACGACCGCCATGGCCTCCATCGCGGCGAAGGTGAGCCCCATGCCGGCCGCCATGATGGGCTGCGAGCGGGGGGCCGCCCAAGCGAGCGTCCGGGCGGAGGTCAGCACGTAGCCAAACGCGAGGATGACCGGCAGCAGGAAGCCGTAGCGGATGGTCCAGAGCTCCGGCCACACCTTGGGGAAGAGCACGCGCTCGGCCGGTCCCGTCAGGGCCACCGCGATCGACAGCAGCGTCACGCCGATGCGCAGCACCCGCACCAGGCGCTCGTGGTGGTGACGCTGGAAGTCCGACTCGACGGTCGGCGCCACGAAGCGCAGCGTCCAGGGGCTGAGGCGGCCGTCGCCCGCGGAGACGCCGACATCGGTGGCGCCGTCACCAGGGCTGTGGGGAGCAGCGACACGGGTCATGCCTGCGCCTCCTCGGCCAGCAGCCACCAGGTGTCCACGGCGCCGCGGCCCTTGACCTGCACCGGCCCGCGCGGCTCGCAGCGCCACCCGTCGCCGAGCGCGTCGTGGACGGCTTCGGTGATCTGCACGCGGCCCGCCTCGCCGTGGGACTCCATGCGCGAGGCCACGTTCACCGTGTCGCCCCACAGGTCGTAGAGGAACTTGCTGCGGCCGATGACCCCCGCCACCACAGGCCCCCGGTGGATGCCGATGCGCACCCCCAGGTCCCGCCCGGTCTCCTCGCTCACCTGCTGCACCGCGGCCCGCAGATCCAGCGCCAACCGGGCCATGGCGACCGCGTCGGCGGCGCTGCCATGGGCGCCCGTCAGCTCGGTCGGGAGCGCGCTCGCCCCGGCGGTCGCCATCCACGCGTCGCCGATGGTCTTGATCTTCTCCACGCCGTGCCGAGCGGCCGCCCGGTCGAAGGCCGAGAAGAGGCGGTCGAGCAGCGCCACGAGCGCGCGCGGGTCGAGCTCGGCCGACAGCGGCGTAAAGCCGGCGATGTCCGCGAAGAGCACCGTCACCGCGTCGTGGCTGTCGGCGATGGCCTGCGGAGCCGCCTTCAGCCGGGTGGCGATGCGGTCGGGCAGCACGCAGCTGAGCAGGGCGTCCACCCGCGCACGCGCGTCCTGCACCGCCCGGACGGTCTCGAAGTGGGAGCGCTCCGCCCGCTCCAGCGTGTAGGCGCCAAACATGCCAAAGACGTTCGCCATGGCGCCGAAGCCGACCATGCTGACAGCGGCGAAGCGCTCGCTGGGCCCGGACAGCAGCACCCACACGGAGACCACGTAGGTCACGAGCCCCAGGGCCGTGGCGAAGATGAAGCGCAGCCGCAAGCCCAGGTAGGCCATGGTCACCGCGACCATGTAGCCCAGGCCCAGGTAGAGCTCCATCTGGGTCTGGCGGGTCTGCACCAGCTGCACGCCGATCCAGCCGATGCCAGCGTAGCCGACCAGCGCCGCCCCGAAGATGATCTCCTGCAGGCGGCGACGACCGAAGCGGGCCCGCCAGCGTGGCACGAGCACCGGCAAGGACGCGCCTGCGCAGACGGGCACGATCAGGCCGTAGCGCACGGCCCACAGGCGCAGGTAGAGCTCGGGGAACAGCGCCCACTCCACGACGCCCAGCCCGGCGAGCACCGCGAGGGCCACCGCCCAGCCGCCGCGGATCAAGGGCGCGTTGCGGTCGAAGCTCCAGCACCAGAACTCCGCTTCGACCGTGGGATCTCGGTACGACAGCGTGATCGGGTGCGGCGACACGGCGGCGCGTGGCGGCGGCACGAGCGGCTGAGGCGAGGTGCCTGGCGTCATCGGTTCCGTCTCGCGCCTGAGCAGGCGCGCGTGGCCGCGTCGCAAGGGGGGGCGCGGGCACGAGTTGGGGTGGTGGCGCCAGCTTATCTCGAATCGGGTGAGGGTGTCAGATGTTCACGGCTCCCTCCGCCAGCGTCGTGCAAGGGAGAGGTGTACGCTGGACGGAGCCAGGCCCGTCTTGGCGACCCGACCGACTCGCGTAACCTCATGGCGAATCCCCCCCCGCGCGCATGCCGCGTCGGGCCTGAGCAGCGGGCGCTCCCCGGTCGCGCGGCGACACCCAGGCGCCCCCGAGACACCTGAGGAGCCCATGGCCGACGCC
>JAUIAC010000388.1 GCA_030425545.1 bacterium
TGCACGCGCTCGGCGCCAGCTACGCGGCCTCCAAGCAAGGGGCCGCAGCAGCCGACGCCTACCGCCGCGCCGGCCACGCCGCCTGGACCGCTGGGCGCGCCCGCGCTGCCGCGCACGCCTTCGCCCTCGCGGCCGCGCAGCTCACGGCCCTCGGCCGCACCGCCGAAGCCGCCCGCTGCCAGACCCACGGTCGTGAGGCGCTCAGCCGGGCCGCGGCGCAGCGCCGATAGCACCGCGGCCGCGTCAGCTCGCGGCACCTTCGGGCCCCACACTCAGCCCGGCAGCCGCACACCCACGTCGCCGTCCGCGGCGTCGCTCGGCAGCGTATCGATGACAAAGTCCACCATGGCGGCCTTGTCGAAGATGTAGCGCCCCGAGAATCGCTCGCCGGCGAGCAGCAGCGGGATCCAGTGCGCGTCGTCGGCCCACATGCGCGCGTAGGGGATCGCCTGGGTCGCGACCCAGAGCGGCACCGCCTCCGCGGTCTCGGAGGCCTCCCCCTCGTGTGCGTCCGAGGCGTAGACGTGCACCCACATGCTGTAGCCGTCGCGGAACTGAAAGCGGTGCTCACCACACCAGCGCGGCGCCAGTGGGGTCACGCAGAGCTCCTCCTGCACCTCGCGGATCGCCGCCTCGCGGGGGGACTCGCCGGGGTCCAACCGGCCGCCGGGCGCGTTGACCAGCCCCTGGCCCAGACCACGCTTCTTCTCGATGAGCAACACCTCGTCGCCGCGAAAGACGAAGAGCAGGGTCGCGTGGTCCACCGGCGTCCAGGTCCCCCAGTCGATGTCGGCCACGTGCGACGCGTCGGCCGGGGACGACGGCGGGCCCGCAGTCGTGGGTCCAGAACGGGCCACGCCGTCGCCAGCTCCCTTGGGAGCCAGCGACGGCGTGGGTGGAGCGGGAGCCGCGGGGGCGCCGTCTACCTGGGGTGTCTTGCTCATGCCGCCTCCGTGGGAATGCGGCACCAGCAGGCCACCGTCGCTACTTGCTGGTCAAGATGAAGACCTGCTTGAACACCGTCGGCCGCGACAGCAGCGGCAACCCGCGGATGCGCATGAACACCGAACGGACACAGGCCGCGAGATCTCCCGCGACGCCGCTGACCGTGGTCCGCGTGACGGTCCCCGCGGTCCCAACGGTGAAGCTCACCCGCAGCTTGGCGCTCAGCGCGGTGTTGGACCGCAGCGAGCGCTCGTAGCAGCGCTGCACCGCCCGGCGCTTGCGGGCGATGACGCGCCCCACGCTGGGCGCGGAGCTCGCGTCGCCCCCGGTCGGTGGGGCGAGCTCGATGGTGACCTTCTTCTCCCGCTTCTTGACCTTGACCCGGATGCCTTCGCCGGCAACGCGCTTGAAGGTCTTGGCCTTGCCGCGCCGCACCTTGCCGACCGTGCCGCCGCCGACCGCGCCCTTGAGCGCGAGGCCGCCGCCGTCGGGTCCGGTGCCGTCCTGTCCCGGACGCCCAGGCTTGCCCGCGAACACGGTTGAGTCTGCGTCCGCGTCGTCGGACGCGAGCACCATCGGGCCACCGTGCTTGCCCATCAGCCCACCGGCGATGGTCCGCGTCGCGACGCGGCGACGCACCTGACGGGCGTGGTCCGCCGGGTCCACGTCGCGCGTGGCGGTTGACGCCGGCTTGGAGCGCTTGTCCTCGCGGACCTTCTTCGGCTTGGAGCGCTCCTTGGGCTTGTCCTTCTTGACGTCCTTGTCCGCCGCGGCCGGGGTCTTGGGCTCCTGGGGCTTGAGCTCGGGGGCCGTCGGCGGCGTGGGGGGCTCCAGCTGCGCCACCGCGACCTCGATCACGTGGTCCCGGTCCACCTCCTCAGGGTTCGCCATGGCGGTCTGAAACTTGCCGACGCGATCGTGGAAGACCAGCGCCTGGCTCAAGACGCCGCACACGAGCAGCGCCGCCATGGCCAGGCTGGCCGACCACACCGGGTCCTGCATCACCGTCTGCACCGTGCCGCGCACCAGCCCGTGGCGCTGCATCACCGGCACCACCGCGCGCTGCCGCAGCACCTGGTAGAGCACCGTGTAGGGCCCCAGCTGCGCGCGACCGCGGGCGCCCACCGTCAGCATGACCTCCAGCCTGCCCCGGCGGCGCCTCGCCTGCCCACGCGACAGCAGCGTGTCCACGTCCTGCGGGCCGGCGTCCGGCAGCGCGATGCGGAGCGCGGCTCCCTCGTCGGCGTCCAGGGTGGCCGAGCCGTCGCGGTGGCGGCGAAAGCACAGGCTCGGCCCCTCGTAGTCGGAGTCGAGCACCACGCGGTCGCGGCGACCGCGCCCGACACAGACGGCCTTGGTGTCGCTGAACACCTGGTCGGAGATGAGCCGGCCCTCGAACACGAGACCGATGCGGAGCACCGTCTCTTCGCGCACAGCGACGTGCTCCGAGCCGCCACGCACCAGCTGGAACATGATGACGGTGTCGCCCACGACGAGGCTGCCGCCGGCGCTCTGCTCGACCGGCACCAGCTTGCGCCCCCCGTCCTGCACGGTGACACCGGCGATGGGCGCCCCGCGGAGCGTGAGCCGGGCGGTCGGGTCCGCGGGCAGCACCACGTGGTAGCGGCCGTTGACCAGACGGAGCACCTCGAGCTTGTCGGGCACGTCGTCGCGGTCGATGTGCACCGTCGCGTCGATGCGGCAGCCGACGCTGACGTCGGTGCGCCGGTCGAGGGTGCGCTCGGCGACGATGACGCCGCGATGGACCACGCCGATGCGCGGGCGACGGGCGCTGGCGTCGAGCGACAGGCTGGGGTTGGGGGCGGAAGGTTTCGGGCGGGTGACTGCGAACATGGCGGGTCTCCTGGGCGGCTGCGCACCGCGCGGTTTGGGCCTCACGCTGGGGGGATGTCCGGCGCTCGTTCAGCACCGACGCGCCCGGTCGCCATCGGGTCTATGAAGGGCTGTGTGCGCCGCGGGGCAAGTGCGCACCCACGTCACACGAAGACTGCGCACACGCTTGTTTCGCAAGCCGTATTCGAGACTGTTCTCCGCTCATACGAGTCCGCAAGAAATGTTTTTTGTCGCAGCGAGAGATCGCCCGGATTCACCGCGCGTCTGAGCCCTGACCACACCCCCGCGGCGCTCCCCAGGTCGCAACAGGAGACATCATGGCTCACCACTCCCTTTGCCCAGCCACGTCAGCTGCCGGGCGCACGCTCCCCGTCGCGCTGCGCAGCGCCGCGCTGGCCCTCGCCTTCATCGCCAGCGGCTGCGGCGGCTTCGACTCCCACGTCAAGGTCGAGACCAAGCCGGCGACCCTCGGGCGCGTCGTCGTCTATCGCAACGGCATCGCGTACTTCGAGCGCCGGGCCCAGGCGCGCGCCGGTCGCGTGGTGCTCAACGTGCCCGACGACAAGGTCAACGACTTCCTCAAGAGCCTGACGGTGACCGACGCCAAGACCGGCAAGCCCCTCCCCGTGAGCTTCCCCACCCGCCGCCGCAGCGGAAAGGGCGACGTGCAGATGACGATTCAGCTGCCGGACACACGGACTCGAGGCGTGGTGCTGACCTACATCAGCGACGCGCCCGCGTGGAAGCCGACCTACCGGCTGATGTTGAGCAAGGACGGCGGCGTGCGCGTGCAAGGCTGGGCGGTGGTCGACAACACCTCGGGGGAGGACTGGCGCAAGGTGCACGTCGGCGTGGGGTCGAGCTCCGCGCTCTCGTTCCGCTACGACCTGCGCAGCGTGCGCCGCGTCTTCCGGCAGACCATCCACCACGGACAGGTGGTCGTTCACGCGCCCCCGGGCGGCGGGGCGCTGCGGCGCACGACCAGCCCCCGCCGCGTGGTGATGGATCTCGACGACGCCCACATCCCGCGGCCCAAGGGCCACCCGGACCGGGCCGAGGAGCGTGAGCCAGCGCCACCGATGATGAAGGAGAAGGTGGACCGCGTGTCGTCCGCCGGCTCCAAGAGTCCACGCTCGGCCTCCCCCTCATGGTCTCGCTACAAGGCTGCTCGTCAGCGCTACATGTCGCGCAAGCGGCAGCGCGACAGTCGACGCCGCCAGGCCGAAGCCCGAACCCGCTCTCTCTCCGCGCGGCTGAAGAACCACCGCGGCACCATCGTCATCGAGGGCTACGCCAGCGCCGGTGAGGCCCGCGCCAAGGACAAGGCGCTCGACCGTGCCAACACCCTCCGCAACCGCCTGATTCGCGACGGTGTGGACCCCGCTCGAGTCCGTGTCGTCGCCCGTGGCGCGGTCCCGGGACGTCGCGCTGGTGTACGTGTGGTGGCCACCGCCGCGCCCCGCCGTGGCAAGCGGTCGTCGCAGACCGACACGCCCATCGGCGAGAGTCACTTTGAGTCCAAAGCGCCCGTGACCGTGAAGCGTGGGACCAGCGCGATGGTGTCCATCGTCGACAAGGGCACCAAGGGCGACGTCGTCTACCTCTACGACCCCAACGGCCACCGCGGCAACACGCGCTACGCCTTCCGCGCTGTGCGCTTCACCAACCCCACAGACTCGACCCTCGAAGGCGGTCCCGTGACGGTGTACGGCAGCAAGCGCTTCATCGGCGAGGGGCTCACGAGCTCCATCCCGCCCAAGAGCAGCGCCATCGTCCCCTTCGCCATGGACCGGCAGGTGCGGGTGGACCGCCACGTGGAGCACAAGGACCGCGTCGACCGCATCGTCGCGGTCCGCCGCGGGGTGCTCACCGCCGAGGTCGCTCACCTGCGCACGACGACCATGGAGCTGTCCAACCGCTCGGTGCGCCCCGCGACCGTGTACCTGCGCCACCGCGTGGGACGCGGCTGGAAGCTGGAGAAGACGCCCAAGGTGGTGGAGACCGTGCGCGAGGCCCGCGTGCTGAAGGTGACCCTCGCGCCGCAGTCGTCGAAGAAGCTCGAGGTGGTGGAGAGCACCCCCCTGCGACGCGTGCTGGACATGCGTTCGCAGGTCGGCGTCGAGCTGGTCAGTGACTGGCTGAAGGCCCCGCACGCCACCGGCAAGCTCACCGCCGACCTGCGCAAGCTCGTGAGCACGCACCGGGAGATTCGGCACACGCACCGGCGCATCGCCAGCCTGCGCCAGCGCACCCGAGAGTTCCGCTCGCGCATGGACGAGCTACACGCCCAGATCGTCAGCCTCGAGGGCATGCGCCGGGGCAACGCCCTGCTGCGCCACCTGCAGGCCAAGATGAAGCAGATGTCCCAGCGGGTGCAGCAGGCGACGATGAGCGTCGTGGAGGAGCAGGAGCAGCTGATGCTCGCGCGCATCCGCTACGAAGACGGCGTCAGCGAGCTGACCCTGGAGCCCCTGGTCGCACCCCACAGCAAGGACGCGGCCAAGCCCGCCCCCAAGCGCACCGCCGCCCTCACGCGGTGACCGGACGAGCCCCTGCGCGGACAGTGATGGGCCTCGGACGGGAGCGCGGCTCGCCGTGCTCCCCAGTCACCAGGCACCGAGGAGAAGGTCTCTGAGGATCGCCTGAAAAACCTACGCAGGGTCTCAGTGGAGCCCGGAGCGCCTCGGCGCCCCGGGCTCCACGCCTTTTGGCCACGCCTCACGCCCAGCTCACGCCGCAGGCGGTCCACATCTCTCGGCGATCAGCAGGCGCTCGGCGTGAAACAGCGCGCTCGCCCGCCAAGACCC
>JAUIAC010000389.1 GCA_030425545.1 bacterium
CCGCGGACGGGCCCGCAGCAACACCCGCCGTCGCCTGTCGGTCTGGTCTGCGCTTTGTCCGATGCCGTGGCCGTCTCCGCGGTGCGACCGCGCCCGACATCGAGCGTGTGTGGCCGGCCCGGCGCGGTTTCTTGCCGACCGCGCATCCCCGCCCGATCCTCGACGTCCACCGAGGAGCCACCATGACACGGACCAAACGATGGGCGGCCTGGCTGGTGTGTGCGGCGACGCTCGGGGCGCCCGCCGTCGCCAGCGCTGGCAGCGGCATCGGACGCGCCCGCCGGCTCGGCGTCGGCGTCGCCGGCAGCTCGCGCGACGCGGGCCCCTCCGGGCTGAGCCTGAAGTACTTTTTTCGGCGACGGGTCGCGGCCCAGGCGACCCTGGGCTGGTACGGCGGCGGCAGGCTGGGCGTGAACCTCGACGGGGTGGCGGAGATCGGCAGCGGCATCCGCGTCGGCGGCGCCGGTACCGTGACCGTCGCCGTGGGTGCCGGGGTCTTCGCCCTCCTGGGCAACCAAAACAACTCGCTCTACTCGGTCAACGGCGTGCTCGAGGTCGGCTGGCGCTTCGCGCGCTTTCCGCTTGAGGTCGTGCTCGGGTGGCGGCCGGCCTACCGATTCGACATCACGCCCGCGCTCACGCCGCGCAGCAGCGGCGCGGCGGTCCGCTGGTTCTTCTGAGGCCTCGGCGGGGGTGACCGAGCCTCGTCGCGAGGGCGCGCCGGGTCACCGTGCTGCCGCGCCGCCGTGGCGCCCGCGGATGTCGTCGACCAGGGCCTCGGGCAGGCGCCCCGTCTCGCCAAAGGCGCGCATGTGCAAGATCGGCACGCCGCCGAGGGCCGCGACCGTCTGGCCCGCGATCTGCTCGCGGTAGACCCGCGGCTCGTAGGCGCTGAGGTCCGCCGTCCCGGCGCGCGAGAGCACACTCAGGAGCGCGTCGAGCCGGTTCATCTTCATGTACGGGCACGTAGCGCAGCCACCGGCGGTTGAGCACCCTTCGCCGCCCGCCACGCCCGGTACGATGCCCAGGTCGTCGTCTCCGGTGGTCGCGATGGCCTGCTCAGACACCGGAAAGACGATGTCCACCGTCTGTGACGTCCCCGCGAGCGCCGCCTGCACGTCGCGCACGATGGGGGTGATCATGCCCGCCTCGGTCCCGAGCACGAAGGTCAGGTCGTGGCGCTCGCCGGCCCCCGCAGCCTTGGCCTCAGCGACCTTGTCGTTGATGAAGGCCAGGATGTTCGAGGTCGAGCCCACCACGCCTCGGCCGCTGGCGACGCGCTCCGCCGCCAGCGCGAACATCTCCCCCGGCACCTCGAGGTGCGCAGACACGAACGCGTGGTCGTAGTGCTCGCGCACGCGCGCCACCACGTCGGCGCCGAACATGTGGTGCACCACGCACGTGCCTTGCTCGAACACGTGCAGCCGCTCCAGCACACGGGCCAGGCTCGCCTGGTCGTGCGCCGGGTGCAGCGCCTGGATCTCGTGGTCGGGCAGCGCAGCGTAGCGCGTGAACATCGCCCGTAGGTTGCCGCCCATGTAGGTGTCGGGCCCGAAGAAGAGCGTCAGCTCAGGCACCTGCGCGAAGGCCTGCAGCACCGACCGGACCACGTTGCTCGACGTGCAGGTCAACGTCGGCACCAGGTGTTGGGCGCGCGCCTTCGTGCGCAGGCTGGTGTTGATGTAGATGACGTGCAGGGCGTTGGGGGTCTGCGACGCCTGCGTGAGGTACGCGCCGTAGGCCCGGGCCTCAGCGGCCTCGGCCAGGGAGCAGCCGATGGGATCCGCCGCCACGCGGAGCACGGACACCTGCGTGTGACCCGAGGCGTCGAGCATCGCCCGGACGTTCTCGCTCATGAAGTCGACACCGAGCACCATGACGGTCTCGACCCCGGCCTCGGCCATGGCGACCGCGCGGTCGGCCATCACCAGCGAGTCGGAGATGTGGATGTGCGGCCACGTGCACGCGGTGAGCACCCCTTGGAGCTCGGGGTCCATGTAGAAGTGCGCGACGATGCCGGCGTTCTTCTCGGCCAGGAGCGCGTCGAGCCGCGCCACGACGGCGGCGTCGGGCTTGAGCCAGGCGGCCTGGGCCTCGGCGAAGGCGCCCAGGGCTTCGAAACGGTCGGCGTGGATGCGCAGGGTCGGGAACACAGGTGTCGTCATCGGGACCTCCAGCGCGCGCGAGGGTGGCGCGAAGCGACGCTGAACGCCAGCCGTTGCGCGCGCGCACGCGGCCATGCACGCTCGCTTCCCCACGGCAGCTGCCCGCTCCAACGGAGCACCCGCGCGGAGGAGCCCCATGCGAGAGATCTTCCAGCGGTTGAAGGTGGTGCCCATCGCCAACGTCTTGGTTCACGAGGGCGTGGTGGAGCGTCAGGTCGACCGCATCGCGGACTACGTGCAGCACGACGGCGTGATGAAGAACCCCATCGTGGTCGCTGAGGTCGACGACGCGAGCGACGGCGACAGCGCGCACTACATCGTGCTCGACGGCATGCACCGGGTGCAGGCCATGAGTCGCCTCGGCTGCCGAGACATCCTGGTGTTCGTGTCGGAGTTCTGGTCGAACAGCATCCGGCTCGAGTCGTGGGACGCGCTGCTGCTCGACACCGTCGACCCACGGACCCTGGTGGCGGACCTCTTCTCGGAGGACGAGGTCCGGGTCACCCGGGCGCGCACCGCAGCCCAGGCCCGTGAGCGGGTCTACGGGCGCGACCTCGCCATGGCCTTCGCGACCCGAACAGGCGAGGTGTGCGGGCTGCGCGTACCCGCTGGCGAAGGCAGTAACCTCAGCCGCATCGTCCGAGTGCTCACGCGCATCGAGGAGCGCTTCGACGAGCTCGGGACGCGGGTGGTCTACTCGCCGAGCAGCAAGTCCGGGTCGGACCTGGCGGCGCAAGACGGTGCCCTGCTCTTCATGCGGCCGCTCTTCTCCAAGCAGGAGGTCGTGCAGCGCACGCTCGCGGGCAAGCTCTTTCCCCGCAAGTCGACACGCTTTCTGGTGCCCGAGCGACCGCTGCGTGTGGACTTCCACCTCACGGTGTTGCAGGCCGATCTGGACCTCCCGACGAAGAACCAGCTCCTCGACGGCCACCTGCGGTGGTGTTGGGAGAACAACAAGGTCCGCTACTACCCGGAGCCGGTGTACGTGTTCGGCGACTGAGCCCGGGTCGACACGCGGTGTGCGTTGACAGGATCCGGTTGGACCGCGCCATACTGCACAGCGTCCCGCGCGCCGCGGCGCCCTCCGCTCAGGCCCCAACGATGTCCACCCCCGCCCGCACCGCTGTCGCTGTCAGCGGTGAGCCCGGTACCGCCGCACTGATGCACGAGGTGCTCGCAGCCCTGCGTTTCGACGTGGTCGAGGTGCAGCGCGGCGAGCAGGTGCTGGACGCCCTGCGCATCGAAGCGCCGGACCTCGTGGTCTTCGACGGCGATCTCCCAGAGATGAGCGCGCTAGCCTTCCTGCGGCTCGCGCGCCCGCTGCTCGGGAGTCGCAAGGTCCCCGTGATCCTGGCGCGAGACGGTGGCGCGGCGCTCGCCGCGACCGAGGGCAGCGAGCTGGTGGAGGTGGTGCTCGACCGGCCCATCAGCGCACCCGACCTGCGCGAGGCGGTGACGATCGCGCTCTGGGCGTCTGACCGGGACCACGAGGCCCGCATCAGCGGCGCGCACCTCCGCAGTGGCGGCTACGGCCAGCTGAGCGGCGCCCAGCGGCAGAGCACGGGGACGCCAGCGAGCCCCGCGGCACCGCCCAAAGACGACACGGTCCGGGACCTGAAGCTGCCGGCCGGCGGGCCTCAAGACGCGGCGCGGCCAGCCAAGACGCGCGGCGCCGTCCAGCGCCGGTCCGGCGCCCAGTCCGCCAAGATCCGAGCGCCCGGCGCGGCGCGACGCTTCAAGCGCACGCTCGCGTTCCAGCCGGGTCAACAGCCGACGGTGGAGACCGGGCCGATCCCCACGCCCGTCGACACACCCCCGAGCCGCAAGCGCGCCAACGTGCCCTCGGACACCCAACGGCAGATGCCCCGCCTGTCCAACCGCCCGACCGCCAGCGGGGGCGTCGCGCCGGCAGCCGCGCCGCGCCGCGACATCAGCGGCGACGTCACCCAGGTCTCCGGCCGGCGGCGGAAGACCGAGCCGCGCGCGCCGACCACCTCTCCCGATGCGCCGCAGCAGGGGAGCGCGCCGGCTGTGGGCGAAGGGACGCCCGACGCCGCACCTGAGGCCAGCGGACCAACCGCCGCCCCGCCAATCGCCGCTGAGACCGCGGCTCCGACGCAGCAGCGCAAGCGACGCCGATCGAGAAACGGCCCGAAGCGGCGGCCCAACCGGCCCACGGTGGTCGCGTCGCCCAAGCGTCGCAGCAAGGGGCTCGGGGTCGGCGAGGGCACCCTCATCGCCGATCGCTACGTGGTCCGAGACCTGCTGGGCAGCGGTGGCATGGCCGAGGTCTACCGCGTCCACGACCGCGAGCTCGAGGAGGACGTGGCGCTCAAGCTGCTCAAGGAGAACCGCACCGATCCGGAGACGCAGCAGCGCTTTCGCCAGGAGATGCGGATCTGCAGGCGTCTGAACCACCCCTCCATCGTGCGCACCTTCGAGTTCGGGGTCTTCGAGGGGCGCCGCTTCCTCACCATGGAGGTCCTGGAGGGCGAGGACATGGCCCGGCTGATCGGGCGCCGCCGCGGGCCCATGAGCGAGGACATGGCGCTGCGCCTCTTTCGTCAGGTCTGCCAGGGGCTGGACGCCGCGCACCACCTCGGCGTGATCCACCGCGACGTCAAACCCCACAACATCTTCGTGGTGGACGGGGGTCAGCACGCTCGGCTCATGGACTTCGGCATCGCCAAGTTCCAGGACTTCACCACCACGGCCGAGGCCGGGCTGGCGGTGCTGGGGACGCCCGCCTACCTCGCCCCGGAGCGCCTGCAGGACGGCACCGAGATCACGGCCCAAGCGGACCTCTACTCCGTGGGTGCGTCGATGTATCACGTGCTCACCAACAAGCTGCCCTTCGACGGGCCCAACATCTCCAGCCTGCTGACGTCGATCTTGATGAAGCCTCCGCTGCCGCCGCGCAGTCACAACCCGGACATCTCGCCCGCCGTGGAGGACGTCATCCTCGCGACGATGGACAAGGACCCTGCGCGCCGCCCCGCGAGCTGCGCGGACCTCGCGGCGGAGCTGGCCGCGCTGGCGAGCCGTGGTCGCTAGCGCGCGGGACGCCGCCCTCGCGGCGGTGCTGGGTCACAACGACGCGTACCTCGAGGGGTTGGTCGAACCGTGGGACATCTGCCCCTTCGCCAAGCGATGCCGGACGGAGGGGCAGCTGTGGCGCGCGGTGGTGTGGGCGACGGATCCCGACGACGCGGGCCGCCGCATCGACGCGTTGATCAGCGCGCTGCACGCCGCAGAGGCTGGCCCGGAGGTGGCCTTGTTGCTGTGCCCCGGCCTGGGCGCGCTGAGCCCCAAGGACTTCGCGGCGGTGCACCTCGCGGCGCGCGAGCGCTACGCGCAGCCCAAGTATTACGTGGTCGCCTTTCACCCCGAGCTGCCGCTGGACGACCGCACGCCGGG
>JAUIAC010000390.1 GCA_030425545.1 bacterium
GGCGAAGACCAGGTCCGCTGAGCCTCCAGCCGAGAAGACCAGCGCGCGGCGGCAGTCTGTCGCAGCGTGGGGTAGCAGGTGATCAGCGATCATGACCAACCTCCTCGGCGCGGCTTGTCGTCGTCCCGGAAGACCACTGGGCGCGAAGCAGGCCGCCGTCCACCGACCCTCGAGCGTAGTCATCCGCTGCGGACCGAAGGCCGAGCAAGAAACGCGAGGTCGCCTCCCGGTCGTGGCTGTGAAGCCCTGCCCGGATGTCCTCAAGGGCTCCCGGCGCAAGACAGGTGTCGAGCTGCTCGAACAGCCCATCAAGCTCGCCAGACGTCACCAGAGCGGTGAGAGACGCGCGCAGACCAGAGACACGCAGCAGGCTCTGCCGGAGGGCCCCCAACCGTGTCTGAAGGTGTTGATTTGCGCGTCGCTGAACCTCTCGGCACTCGGCCTCCGTGAACGACAGGTCGTGATCAGCGTGTGCCCGCAAGAACTCGGTCAACCCCGCGTAGAGGGTTGAGCCCATGATCTCGGCCTGAACCTTGGGGATGTTGAGCTCGGGCCGCCCTGACCGCCGAGCGTCGTGGTGTACAGGGAAGGACACGGCCAGGACGTTCATCCGGTGGTAGTCGCGGTTGAGGATGGCCCAGACCATGTCCGAGCGGCGGGCCTCGCTCCCTCGAGTCTCGATGATGAGGTTCGGGGTCCGGCTGAGGGCACGGGGGTTCAGGATGAAGGTGCAGCCCCCGCGGTTGACGGAGGCCCGGGCAGCCGTCAGCGGATTCAGCGGGACATCGGCCACCAGCGGCCGCGTGGTCGGCACACCGAGCAGCAGGTCCCGAGCGTTGGCGATTAGCCGCCTCCGAGCCTCGTGAACGGTCTCGCCTGCGAACGCGGGCTCAAGCCACATCGGCATCTCAAGGTGCGCCGTGTGTTTTCGGGAGAGGTCGTAGTAGTAGTCCGGAAATCGCCGACGCAGCGCCTCGTTCTCCGTCCTCCTGTCCGGCAGCTCGGCGCTCTCCCTGAGACCGTTGAGCCAGTGCAGGTTGTGCAGCAGGTCCATGAGCTGGGTTCGCAGCGCGTTCAGCGGGGGGTTGGGCGAAGAGCCGTCGTACGCACCGAGGAGCACGTCAGTTTTTTGGGCCCGAAAGGAGGGCAGCCAGGGCAGGTAGGCCACCGCGCGCGCGTCGACCCGCATGTCGTCGTCCAGGATCCACGCGAACGAACCGTGGTCCTCCTCGACCAGCGCGCCCACGTAGCGCTGGAGCATCGTTCGTGCGCGGGCAATCCCAACCTTTCCTGGCGGCCGTGCGCCGAAAAGCTGACCAAAGGCTCCCCGCGCGGCGTCCTCTCGCTGCCGGGTCTCTGTCACCACGGCGACATTCAGCCCGCCCTGCCGGGCGCGCGTCACGACACCGCGAAGCTCCTTGGCCGGGCTCCCATTGTCGAGAACCGTCACCGTTAGATGCCGTATCACACTGGATCCAGCGAGCGTGATCAGGCTGCTGAGGAGAGGCGCGAGGGTGAAGGGGTCGGAGGTGATCACGCCGACGTGCACGACGAGCGCCTCGGCCCGTGTGGCTTGGGTCTGGCGAGCCCTCGGTCCAGCGCTGCCTGATTTCGCGTCGACCCGCACATGCTGTGTCGACTCACCGTGGCCGTGCGAGATCTGCGCTCGGAACTCTGGATATCCCGCGAGCTCGGGGAGATCGCTGTCGTGCAAGGACCTGCGCATCAACAGCCCGAGCTCCGGGTGCTCTGCGTATCGACTGGCCAGATAGGCCCGTCGGGCCATGTGCTCGAACCCGAGGACGCTCCAAGGTCGGATGTCAGAGCCATAGTCGATCAGCTTCACGCCAGACTCAGTCACAACGAGATTCTTGGGATGAATGTTGTTGCAGACGATCCCAACGGACCGGGCGCCCTCGAGCAGCCGGATCAACTCGTCGTCGTGGCCCCCCCGATAATCGACGCTTGACTCGTACTCGTACGTGATGAGGGCCCAATGCCCGTCCACGACGACCTGGTGGAGTGAGTAGAGGCCCGCCACACGGGGCCATCTGCCGACCTGATCTTGCAGAAAACGGAGCTGCGAGGCGGGCATCCGGGTCTTCCAGTAGTCCACGCACTTGTAGACCAGCGCGCCGTCCGTGAAGACGACCGCCTCGGAGCCAAGGCCGAGCAGTCGCAGATGCCCCAGGGTGAAGCGAGTCCGCACGCGGTGCTCAGCCGTCGCGATGCGCTCGTCGTGTAGCCAACTCCGAACGAGCTCGGCGCTCGCCGGAGATGGGGCATACTGACGGTCGCTTCGGACCGCGCCCAGCCAGGCCAGCAGGCCCTCAAAACGTCCGTTGTCTGACGGTGGTGCACCAGCAGGCAAGGTGCCGGCGAGCCACACCTCGCTGCCCACTCGCGACGTCGCCAAGGCGGCGCAGAAGTCCGCGAGCAAGCTTTGTGCTGCGCCGATCGGCCTGTCCGTCTGCACGGCGTCTTTGGTGTCGGCCCGCGTGTCCGCCGCCACCAACGATCGCGCGAGCGCAGGCGTCACGGGGTAACATCCAACCCCGAAGTCTCGGAGTGCGCGGGTCGCTTGCTCGAGCAGACCGCCGCGTGCTGACTGTTCATCTCCGAGCAGCACGACGTCCAAGCCGACGAGCGACCCGTCCCGCCACGCCCCGAGGGTCTGGAGTATCTCCAACAGCCGTTCAGCGCGGTTCTCGCGGAGGGCAACTCCGAGCACAAGCGCCGCCTTACGACGGGGGCTCGAGAGCTCCTGAGCCAGGACGGGCGATGAATTCGGTGGCGTCCACCCAAAGAGCCGACGCGCTCGATCCTGGAATGCAGCGACGTGCTCCGGCGACATTCGGCCCAGGTACTTGGACCAGAAGCCGCTCAGGCCTTCGAGCTTGGCGCTGGAGCTCGGTGAGCTTAGGCGTGGCCGGTCTGAGTCTGCGTAGTGATCGACGAGCCCTTCCGTGATCCTCCCATAGCGGACGCTGCCGAGGTCGCAGACTCGGATACAGAGGTCTCGGTCGGTACAGCTACGCAGGGCCTCATCGAAGCAGCCGGCAGCCATGAAGACAGCCAGCCGCATGAACAGGTTGGAGCCCTGGATCCCTGGATTGCCCGTCAGGAAGTCTCCGATGACGAGCGTCTCCGGACTAAACGAGACAAGTGGCTCGGCAGCCCCCGTCTCGAAGCGCCGCAGGCCAGCCGCGACCATGTCGAGTTCGCCATCCGCCGCTAGGCTCAAGCACCGGGCCAGGTAGGACGGAGCCCATGCGTCGTCGTCATCAAGGATGGCGACGAACAGCTGCTCAGGCTTGTCTACCTGCTCGAGTAGGTACATGAGCCCCGTGTTCCACGCGCCGCTGGCTCCTCGGGTTCGTTGGTTTGTGAGGTAGACCACCTCGCAGTGCGGGATCGCAAGGGAGGTGACGACGTCTCGGGTCTCCGTCCGTTCGTGAGGTTCGGAGTCGTCAACGACAATGACGACGTCAGGCCTGCGCGTCTGCGCCGCGATCGACGGCAATGAACGCTCGGCTAGCAAGCGCGCACGGCCACGCGTCGCGACAACCGCCGCGATCGAATAGGTAGCTTTTGGGGTGCTCATATACCCCTCGGACGAAGGTGGTGAACCGCGGAGCTTCGCGGCCCCTGTCATGGCGTCCGAGATTGAGCGGACCGTGGGGTCCTGCGTGGAGAAACCTTGTCCTAGGTCTCTGCCTACGCGTCGGTGCTCTTTCTCATGGCCCGACAGAGAATTTCTGCTTCCTCACGGTGCGGCGATGTTGAGCAGAAAGTCAAAAGAAAACTCTATCCGCAACCTAACGCCTTGATATTAATAAAACTATCAAACCATCGGCGTCGTGCGAACGTCGGATCGAGAGACCCAACGCTCCAAGATTTAAGATCAATAAGATATCAAACAGATGGTGGCTCAACACGAGCAATTCTCCCGTCGAGCCCGTCGCGCCGCTACGGACGATAGTACCTACCTGGGGATTAGCGCCCGCTGCTGCTCTGCTGCCTCGATCTGCCGTCCTCGCCCCTCGGCCGCGACCCACAACATGCTCGGAGCCATGGGCATCGCCCCCGAAGCCTTGGGCGGCGGCGCCTGGCCGCGTATGTGGCCCGGCCTGCCTGGCGAGTGGAGTGCGGGAAACAGATCGACCGCCGCGCACTGCAGGCCGTCACGAGCGGCTGCGCACGCTGAAGCTGCACCTGCCGACGACGCAGCTCTTCGCGGCGATCGCAGTGGACGACCCCGAGGCGCATACGCGCGCCGTGGCGCGCTTCTACGCTGCGGTGCACTGGCGTGACCTGGGGCGGGCGCAGCGCTCGCTGGACACGAGCGAGCCGCTGCACCGCGGGCACCGACACGTGCGACAGTTCAGCGAGAGGCTGCTAGCGGCGGTGCTGCTGCAGCGCGCGGCCTGCCACGCTGACCTGGGCGACTGGGCCGACGCCGACAAGGCGGCGCGCTGGTCTTATGGGATCGAACAGTCTGACGAGGCGCGGGCGGTGTTTCAGCGGTTGAGGCGGGAGCGGCGGTAGGCGTCACGAAAGGCGGAGGGCCCATTTGCCGTCGACCACCGATTCCCAGTCGTAAGCGACGGCGAGCAGGGCCTCGACAGCCATGAAACTGTCGGCGAAGGCGAGTGCCTTGAGGGTCGCGGTGAAGTTGGTGCTTGTCCGTCGGTCGCCGAGCCACTTCCAGCGGGGGACCCAGACAACACCGACGCGCGTGCCTTCATGGACGTGGAATTTGAGAATGTCTTTGTAGACCTCGTCGTCGGCGCGGTAGCCCATGATCTCCATCGCGATCCCGTCACTTGGGCGCCAGAAGTCGTACTCAAAGCCCTGCCCCGTCTTGGGGTGCCTGAGTTGGACGTGGTGCTGAAAACCTTCTGATGACAAAGCAGGTTTCAGAGCGGATTCCAGATCGGTGCTCGCTGGGAATGGACGCCTTGAGCGGGCGACGGCCGCCCGACGGACCTCGAGGCCGTCGACACATCGCAACAGGAAGTCAGTAGCGTTCACGTCACCCGGGCTCGGAAGTCCGAAGCTGTGAAGGCCCAGGTCGTTCTCCATAGCGACTCCGTAGCCCGGCACCAGACACTCTGGGCTCCATCCACAGAGCCTACAGCATCGCGACAAGGCGCGGTCGTGTCTCCCCGACTAGAGTCTTGATGATGGTCGCCTTGGTCGCTCAACCCGTTACGCCCGGCGGCGGGCCGCTACACCACTTGCTGGGACTCTACTAACGCGAAGAATCGGACGATCGTGGCCGGAGTCGAGCTGCAGGGGGCTCGCCGGCTGACGGAAGGGGGACAGTGCACTCGCCGGCTGACGGAGGCCGAGCTGCCGGTGGAGATTGCGATTGGGGACACGGTAGTGAGGGTGGCGACCCCCTGAAGTCTGTACGTGTTCGCCCTACCACGTCTGGCGGGCACTGGCGGCCTGACCTGACACTGCGAGCACCTGCCAACCCAGGAGCCGCAGATGTCGCCACCGCCTGACCTCGTCACCGCCCTCGCCAACCATCGCCGGGGCCGCGGACACCCGATCCCCCGGTCCATCA
>JAUIAC010000019.1 GCA_030425545.1 bacterium
CGAGCGCGGCGACGCACTTGAGCGAGCCGTCCGGGTTGATGCCCTTGACCACCTCGCCCTTGTTCTTGCACTCGCCGGCGGGCGTCTTGATGCCCGTGAGCTTGGAGCCGTCCCCCGCGAAGCTCGTCGCGGTCACGGTCGCCGCCGCCAGGTCCCCTGTGAAGGTGCCGTTCTTGGCCTTGAGGCTGTTGCCACCGAGGTCCACATCCTTGTCGAACTTGAGCTCGGCCACCGTGACGCAGCCCGTGCAGGCGACGTCGCTGGCAGGGCCGCCCTTGGTGGCGCTCGCGGCGTAGTTGAAGCCCATCTTCGCGGCGGAGAGCGCGCCGTTGGCCACCTGACCAGCGGTGATGCAGCCGGTGCAGGTGAGCTTGTCGGCCGCGCCCGCGTGGAGCGCGAAGAGCGTCGCGTGCAGCTTGGTCCGCGCCAGCTCCGGGTCACTGCCGATCTTCACGCCGAGCCACTGCGCCTTGAGCGCGCCGAGCTTGGCGATGTCGATGGCCTTGGTGGTGCCGAGCGCGTAGCTGAACTGCCCGCCCTTGAGCGTGACCTTGACCGGCCCCTCGGACCACGCCGCCGAGCCACCCGTGCTGGCGTCATACACGCTGAAGGTGACGTCGTAGGTCCCGTCCGCAGCGGCGCCGCCGCCAGCCGACGTCATCGCGCCCTCAATGATCGCGGACGTAGGTGGAGCCGCAAACACGGGGCCCGCGACCACACTAACCAGGACAGCCAAGAGGTACTTCTTCATTGCGTTCACTCCGAGCGAACTGTTGCTATGCGTGGAGGTTGAATGCCAAGCCAGACTGCTAGAGGTCCGACTGCATCCACACCTCGATCTCCGTCGCGCTCCAGTTGTAGGCGCCGCAGAAGTCGTTCCGGCACTGCGACGTACCGTAGCCGCTGTAGCCGTTCGAGCTCGACTGGACGACACGGCAGGTGTAGTCGTGACCCAGGTTGCAGTAGCCGCCGGTCATGTTGCTGCTGTTGATGCACAGGTCGTGGCCACCGCCAAAGCAAGGCCCGTAGCCGCTGTGGTTGTAGATGCGGTCGTTGTACGAGAACGAGTTGCTGCTGCCGTTGTGGTAGTTCTTGTGGCTGTAGCGATGCCCGTTGGTGAGGCTGAACAAGAACGTGCCGCCGCAGCCGTAGCTGTAGGCGTTGTAGTAGGGCACCCAGGGGCACGCTGCGTAGCCGCCGAAGATCTTGTTGTGGTTGTTCTTGATCACCGTGACGGTCGGCCCCTTGTAGTTGCACTTGCTGTGGAAGGTGCTCGAGCTCGTGCCGTCCTTGCTCCGCTGGTAGCACAGCTTCCACTTCTTGAAGGGCGCGCCAATCCAGCCGTTGATGGTGACGCCGTCCTTGGGCGTGATGAGCTTCGACCCGGGGAACGCCACCGGGAAGCTGATCGGCACCCACCCGCCGGGCGTGCACACGCTCACGAGGTCGTTGGCGTAGCGCATCGCGCCGTAGCGGCTCTGGTCACAGACCGCCTTGTCGTCGCCCAGCTTCACGCTGGTGCCGAGCTGGAGCGGGCTGCTGACCTTGCCGTGGCCCTGGTCTTTGCCCCAGAGCTTGCCGGAGATGTAGACGTCTCCGTTCTGCGCGATCTTCTGGTTGCTGAGGGTCTTGAGCTTGACGCTGAAGTAGCTGATCCAGCCGTCCTTCTTCGTGCTCGTGTTGCAGTAGGCCGAGTTGCCCGGCGCCTGGGGCACGCAGAAGCTGGTGTCCTTGACCTTGAGCGTCCAGAGCCCCTGCGGGTTCGCGCCGACCCAGTCGGCGATCTTCTTGCCGGCGCCCTTCTGCTCCTGCGGCGGGTTCTTCGGGTTGAAGGTCGCGTCGTACTTCTTCTCGTCCTTCTTGCCGCAGGGGTCGCAGAGCACCCAGCCAGTCTTCTTGTCGTCCGGCGGGAGCAGGTAGATGGCGATCGTCGCCAGGTCCGTGTTCTCCACCTTCACGTTGATGTCGATCTCCTGCGCCGTCCCGATGTTCGGGAAGGTCAGGTTCCACACCGCGTCGACCCCCTGATTGTCCGGGATGAGCACCTTGTTGCCCGTGGCCGTCGCCGGGATCTCGTCGACGAACTGGTTGGCGATGAGGCCGTTGGAGATCTCGTCGATGCCGTCCTTGGGGAGCGCGGTCGGGTCCATGGCCTTCACGCACTTGAGCGAGCCGTCGGCGTTGATGCCCTTGACCACCTCGCCCGCAGTCGTGCACTCGCCAGCCGGAGTCTTCAGGCCGGTCAGCTTGGATCCGTCACCGACGAACTCCTGCGCCATGACCGTACCCGCGGCCGTGATGTTGGTCGCCTTGAGGCTCTGCTTGCCCAGGTCCACGTCCTTGTCGAACTTGAGCTCAGCCACCGTCACGCAACCCGTGCAGGCGAGGTCGCTGGCGGGGCCGCCCTTGGTGGCACTGCCGGCGTAATTGAAGCCCATCTTCGCCGCGGAGAGCGCGCCGTTGGCCACCTGACCAGCCGTGATGCAGCCGGTGCACGTGAGCTTGTCGGCCGCGCCCGCATGGAGCGCGAAGAGCGTCGCGTGCAACTTCACGCGGGCGAGCTCCGGGTCCGCGCCGATCTTGACGCCGAGCCACTGAGCCTTGAGCGCACCAAGCTTGGCGATGTCGATGGTCTTGGTCGTGCCCAGCGCGTAGCTGAACTGGCCACCCTTCACGGCGACCTTGACCGGCCCCTCGGACCACACTGCGTTGCCCCCGGAGCTCGCCTCATAGACGGAGAAGGTCACATCGTATGTGCCATCGGCTGCGGCGCCGCCCCCAGCGGAGGTCATGAGTCCTTCAATGACCGACGTGTTCGGCGGCGCCGCCCAAGCCGACATCGGCAAGAGCAGCAACGCCACGAGGGACACGAGCCGACGACGATTCATGTGAGTCTCCATTCCGGGTGGCGGCGTCGAGTCCGCCCTGCGCCCTACTTGGTCCAGCCGTCAGGCTTGGTGTCGAGGTCGTCGACGAAGCTCAAGCCAGCCGGGAGCTTCAGGCAGTTGTTGTAGAAGGCGAGCACGTTCTGGCGGTAGTGGTTGCCGTTGTAGCCGTAGCCCGTGCCGCTGGTGGACACGAAGATCACCGTGCTGGTCCGGTCGGCCGGGATGCTCACGTCGGTCTTGCGGCTGCAGGTGGTCGAGCCGCAGTTGCCCTCCCAGAGGTGCTTGCCGTTGACCGCGGCGCTCGCGCGCTCCGACCAGCCCGAGTACGACGTGTAGTACCAGTACACCGGCCACGTGACGGCCTTCGAGGTCGTGTTGCGGACCCGGAAGAGCGCCATGGACACCTTGCCGTTGGTCGACGTGCGCTGCAGGTAGTTCTCCGCCCACACAGTGCTGTTCCACTTGGCGTAGCCCTTCTTCGAGAAGATGGTCATCAGCACGTCGGTGTTCGAAGACATGTGCTGTGCCTGGTAGTTGCCGTCGGTCCACTGCGAAGGGTGCACACCACCGAACATCGCCGAGTTGTTGCCGGCAAACCAGTTGTAGGGCCACTGGTACGTGTCGAAGGCTGCCCAACGGTAGGTGGCCGGCTTGTGCACCGGGCCCCAACCCTGACCGTTGCAGTACTCCATGTACTTGCCAGCCTTGTTGTAGCGCAGCGCGCCCTCCTGGTCGGCGCCGCAGCTCGAGCTGCTCGTGCCGACCTGAATCTGACCGCTGACGTTCATGTTGCCGGCAACCGCCACCTTCTGGTTGGAGATGTACTGCATCTTGACCGACCAGTCGGCGATCCAACCGTCCTTGGCGTTGGTGGCGTCGCAGTAGACGGAGTTGCCCGGCGCCTGGGGCACGCAGAAGCTCACGTCCTTGACCTTCAGCGTCCACAGGCCCTGCGGGTTGGCGCCGATCCAGCCGTCGATCTTCTTGCCCGCGCCCTTCTGCTCCTTGGGGGGGTTGGCCTTGTTGTACGTCTTGTCGAACTTCTTCTCGTCCTTCTTGCCGCAGGGGTCGCACAGGACGTAGCCGGTCTTCTTGTCGTCCGGGGGCAGCAGGATCATCGAGATGTTGGACAGGTCGGTGTTCTCCACCTTCACGTTCACGTCGAGCGACTGCGCCGTGCCGATGTTCGGAAAGGTGATGTTGCTCACCGCGTCCGTGCCCTGGTTGTCCGGGATCGCCACCTTCTTCGTGGGCGCCGCGACGCTGTACACGAACTGGTTGGTCAGCAGGTTGTTGCTGATCTCGTTGAGGCCGTCAGCCGGCAGCGCGGTCGGGTCCAGCGCGGCGACACACTTGAGCGAGCCGTCGGCGTTGATGCCCTTGACCACCTCGCCCTTGTTCTTGCACTCGCCGCTGGGCGTCTTGATGCCGGTGAGCTTGGAGCCGTCGCCAGCGAAGCTCGTGGCCGTCACGGTGCCAGCGGCGACGTCGCCGGTGAAGGTGCCGTTCTTGGCCTTGATGCTGTTGCCGCCGAGGTCGACGTCCTTGTCGAACTTCAGCTCGTCGACGGTGACGCAGCCCGAGCAGGCCAGATCGCTCGCCGGGCCGCCCTTGGTCTTGCTCCCCGCGTAGTTGAACCCGAGCTTGGCAGCGGAGAGCGAACCGTTGGCGACCTGGTCTGCCGTGATGCAGCCCGTGCAGGTCAGCTTGTCAGCCGCCCCCGCGTGCAGCGCGAAGAGCGAGGCGTGGAGCTTGACCCGAGCGAGCTCCGGGTCTGCCCCGACCTTCAGCCCGAGCCACTGCGACTTCAGCGCGGCGAGCTTGGTGATGTCGAGCGTCTTGGTGGTGCCGAGGGCGTAGCTGAACTGCCCACCCTTGACGGCCACCTTGACCGGGCCCTCCGACCACGTGGCGTTGCCACCGCTGCCGGCCTCGTAGACCGAGAACACGACGTCGTACGTGCCGTCGGCCGCGGCGCCTCCGCCTGCGGAGGTCATCATGCCCTCGATGAGGGACGTGGTGGGCGCAGCCGCGAAGGAAGACCCCGCCGTCAGGGCGAAGCCGCCAAGCAGCGCTGCTGTCCACAGGAGCGAGCGATTAAACTGGTTCATGAGATCCTCTCCTGGAGCGCCGCTCAAGCGGGCGTCCAACGCGATGCGTCCTGCTTACTTCTTGAGCCCGAGCAGCGTCGACAGCCACTGGTAGAAGCCAAAGTTGGCTGTGAGCTTTGTGCCCTTGGCGGTGCCCGCCGTGTTGCTGCCACCGGCGAAGGCACGAACCGTGACCTTGCCCGAGCTGCCCTTGACCACGGCGTTGCCCTGACGCGCCGAGAAGCCCGTCGGCGCGCAGCCCTCGTCTGTGACCCCACTGCAGTCGTTGTCCTTGCCGTCACAGGTCTCGTTCTTGGGCAGCACGTCACCAACGCACTTGCCGAGCGAGCCGTCGGCGGCGCACTTCTGCACGCCGTCCTTGCACTCGCCGACGCCGCGCGTCTTGGCGTTGCCGGTGTAGCAGGACACCGACAGGTTGGTGTTGACCGCGTTGCTGCAGCCCTTGTCCTTGTCGCACTTGTCCTCGGTGCAGGGGTTGCCGTCGTTGCAGGTCAGCGCCTTGCCGCTCACGCAGGACCAGGTGCCACCGCTGTCCTTGGCGCAGGTGTCGCCCGAGGTGCAGGCGTTGCCGTCCGAGCACGACTGAATCAGGTCCTTGTAGGCGCACTTGCCGGTCTGCTTGTCGCAGGCGTCCGCGGTGCAGGGGTTGCCGTCGTCGCAGTCCTTGAGCGTGCCGGCCACGCACTTGCCCTGGTCACACTTGTCACCGGCGGTGCAGGCGTTGCCGTCCGCGTCGCAGGTGCCGCCCTGCGGGGTCTGCACGCAGCCCTTCTTCGGGTCGCAGCTGTCGGCGGTGCAGGGGTTGCCGTCGTCGCACTTCAGCAACGCACCCGACGCACACTTACCGCTCTTGCAGGTGTCCTGCGTGGTGCAGAGCGAGCCGTCGGCGTCGCAAGGCGTCCCGTCCGTCTTCACGTCCTGCGCGCACTTGCCCGACTTAATCTCGCACGAGGTCTTCAGGCAGAAGTTGTCCTGAGTGGTGTCGCACTTGACGATGGTCGCGGGGTTCACCTTGCACTCGTTGTTGGTGTCGCAGTAGAGCGTGCCGTTGCAGGCGTTGCCGTCTTCCTTGCTGGCGCAGTCGGAGTTCTTGGTGCACGCGCAGGTGTTGGTGCCGCTGACGCACTTGCCGGCGACGCAGGCGTCGTTCTGCGTGCAGCTGTTGCCGTCGTCGCAGCTCTTGTTCTGGAGCGCGGTGTTCTGGCAGCCGGCCTTCTTGTCGCAGGTGTCGAGCGTGCACTGGTTGTTGTCGTCGCAGTCCTTCGCGACGTTGATCGCCTGACCCTTGCAGATGCCGCCCTGGCAGGCGTCGCCCGAGGTGCACGCGTCGCCGTCGGAGCAGGCGCCCGACAGCGGCGTGTTCACGCAGCCGTTCTTCGGGTCGCAGCTGTCGCTGGTGCAGGCGTTGCTGTCGTCGCAGTCGAGGAGCTTGCCCGGCTTGCAGGCGCCGCTGGCGCAGGCGTCGCCGGAGGTGCAGACGTTGTCGTCGGCCTTACACGGCGTGCCGTCCTGCTCCTGTGCGATCTGGCACTTGCCGGTCTTGGCGTCGCACTTGTTCTTCTGACAGGTGCTGTTCACCGACGTGTCGCACTTGACCACCGTGCCGGGGTTGATCTTGCACTGGAAGGGCTGGCTGCTCTTGTCGCAGTAGAGCGTACCGTTGCACAGGTTGCCGTCCTCGGAGCCCGCGCAGTCCTTGTCCGCCGTGCAGCCGCAGGTGTTCACGCCCGACTGGCACGAGCCGTCCTTGCAGAAGTCGTTCTTCGTGCAGGCGTTGCCGTCGTCGCAGTTGGACGCGTTGGCGGGCAGGCTGACGCAGCCCTTCTGCGGGTTGCAGCTCTCACCCGTGCACGGGTTGTTGTCGTCGCACTTGGTCTTGACGTCGATGCTGGTGCCCGCGCACGTCCCCTTGGAGCACGCGTCCTTGTCGGTGCACGCGTCGCCGTCGTCGCAGGCCTGGCCGTCGGTGACCGGGCTGAACACGCAGCCCTTGTCCTTGTCGCACTGGTCCTGGGTGCAGGGGTTCTTGTCATTGCACTTCACCGCGTTCGGCCCGACGCAGGTGTAGACGCCCGTGGTGGGCTCCTTGCCGCAGGCGTCGTTGAGGGTGCAGGCGTTGCCGTCGTCGCACTTGTCGACCACGGGCGCGTAAAGGCACTTGCCGCTGGTCTTGTCGCAGCTGTCGGTCGTGCACGGCTCCTTGTCGTCGCAGTCCTTGGCCTTGCCAGCCACGCAGGTGCCCGCCTGGCAGAGGTCCGAGACGGTGCAGAGGCTGCCGTCGGCGTCGCAGGGGTTGGTGTTCGGCTTGTGGGTGCAGCCCGACTTCGGGTCGCAGGCGTCGTCGGTGCAGCTGTTCTTGTCGTCGCAGTCGACCGGCGCGCCCTGGAGGCACTTGCCGTTCTTGCAGGCGTCGTCCTTGGTGCACACGTTGCCGTCGGCGTCGCAGGGCTTACCGGCGTTCTCCTGGGTGATCTCGCACTTGCCCGACTTCGCGTTGCAGGCGTTGGACTGGCACTCGTTGTTCAGCGACTTGTCGCAGTTGATGACGGTGCCCGGCTTGATCTCGCAGGTGAACTTCCCCTTGGCGGTGTTGCAGTAGAGCGTGCCGTTGCAGAGGTTGCCGTCTTCCTTGGTGGCGCAGTCGCTGTCCTTGGTGCAGCCACAGGTGTTGACCCCCGACTCGCACTTGCCGGCCTTGCACGCGTCGTTGACGGTGCAGGTGTTGCCGTCGTCGCAGGAGCCGGCGTTCTTCGGCGCGTTGACGCAGCCCTTGTCGGCCTCGCACGAGTCGACGGTGCAGCTGTTGTCGTCGTCGCAGGACGCGGTGACGTCGATCGACAGACCGACGCACTTGCTGTCCTTGCAGCTGTCCTGGTTGGTGCACTTGCTGCCGTCGTCGCAGGGGCCGGTCGCGCCCTTGTGCAGGCAGCCCGACTTCGGGTCGCAGCTGTCGATGGTGCAGGTGTTCTTGTCGTCACAGTCGAGGACCTCGCCCTTGCAGACGTCGCCCTTGCACTTCTCGTCCTTGCTGCAGGGGTTGCCGTCGTTGCAGACCTCGCCGTCCTTGCTCGTGTACTTGCACTTGCCGCCGTTGAGATCGCACTTGCCGAGGATGCAGACGTCGCCGCTGTCGCACGACTTCTTGGCGCCGGCCTCGCACTTGCCGTCCTTGCACAGGTCGTTGGTGGTGCAGGGGTTGTCGTCGGCGTTGCAGGGCAAGCCGCTGCCTGGGGCGTACACGCAGCCCTTCTTCGGGTCACAGGTGTCGGTGGTGCAGGGGTTGCCGTCGTCGCAGGTCTTGGCGGCGCCAGCGACGCACTTGCCGTCCTTGCACTGGTCCTTCTCGGTGCACACCGAGCCGTCGGCGTCGCAAGCCTGGCCCGAGTCGTTGGTGTACTTGCAGCCGTCGGCGCCGCCACAGGCGTCCTTCGTGCAGGGGTTGCCGTCGTCGCAGGTGCCGTCGTCGGTCTGGCCGTTGCAGTCGTTGTCGACGCCGTCGCAGGTCTCGGTCGCCGGCTCCGGCGCGGAGCACGCGGTCAGGCCGCCGCCGTCGGGCGCGCCGGGCGTGCCGTCGGCCGCGCACTTGCGGCTGCCGAGGCACTTGCCGCCGTTGCTGTGGGCCGCGTAGCAGTAGGTCTTCATCTCCGTGGCCATGGCGGCGTCGCTGCAGCCGCAGTCGTCGCCCTTGGGCAGCACGCACTGCTTGACGTTGGCGCCGTCGACGTCGGTGGCGTCTTCGCAGCCGTAGCCCGTCGGGCAGTCCGCGGCCGAGTCGCACTTGGTGCCGCAGTAGCCGCCGGCGTCACCGCGGTCGACGCACACCGCGCCGGCCGAGCCGACGCCCACGCACTGGTCGTTGGTCTCGCAGGGGTTGCAGATGGCGCCGAACTTCTTCGCGCAGATCTTGTCCTTGTTGCTGCCCTTGCCCTGCACCTCGACGCAGGTCTCGTCGTCGGCGCAGGGGTCGTCGGCGCACGGCTTGGCGCAGGTCTTGCTGCCGCCGTTGTCGATGCAGTGACCGGAGTAGCACTCGTCGTCGGTCTTGCACACGCACGTCGGTGCGCCGGGGCAGACCGGGGCGGCGTCTGTCGAGGTGTCTTGCTCGACGTTGGTGTCGGGGCCAGCGTCTTCGCCAGTCACGGTGTCGGCGCCGCCGCCGACGTCCTCCGCGCCAGCGTCGGTCTGACCGGCGTCCGGGTCAGCAGCGACGTCGGTCGTCTCACCCTCGACGCCAGCGCCGTCCCCGCAGCCCATCGCCGTGAGCATCACCAAACACGCTGCCGCGCGGGCCGCATTCATCCAGATCATCCGCATGGTCCCTCTCCCTCTGCATCCCCATGTCACGTTCGTCTCCGCGTTGGAGTCACGGCTTGATCACGCAAGATGGGATGTCTGCCTTGGCACGATGCCGATTGCGCGGGGCACGGTCAAGCGGGTTGGCGACGGTCCGACAGCTCCCTCAAAGGGCATCGCGCTGGGCGTTGGCTCGGCGCGAGGCGTCCGTTGCGCCCGCACGATCTCGTACGGTCCGCCGTCCTGACCTGAGGCCCACGGGAATCGCGGGGGACAGACGAGACATGCGTGGCTCTGGCAGGGCGGAGCGTCGTGCTATGACTTGCACACCGGCGGCGACGTGGTCGACGAGAGCGAGCACTTGGTGCCCCCGCTACACGTCTTGTACTGCTGCCAGGGCCCACCGGCCGGCTGGAGCTGGCTGCACTTCGACGCGTCGATGCCGGTGCAGCCCGGGTACAGGTCGCGCTTGTAGCCTGTGTTGCCCTCGCACTTGTACTGCGAGCTGAGCTTGAACGAGCTGCAGGGCGTGCCCAGGGGCTTGAGCTTGCCTGCGCCGACGTCACAGCAGACGCCCGAGGAGCAGCAGTCCGTGTCCTTCTCGATGGCGCAGCTCCCGTCGCCCTTGCACACCGCTTTTTCGCACGTGCTCGGGTTGACCTGGCCCACGCAGTCCGCGTCTTCCTTGCAACAGTTGGGCTTGGTCTTGCCGACGCACGTGCCGGTGGCGGAGCAGGTGGTCGAGATGGTGCACGCGTCGTCGTCGGAGCAGGTCGAGCCGGTCTTGGCCGAGGTCCACGTCGAGGGAGACGTGGCCGCGTTGCAGGTCTGGCATCCGAAGCTGCCGGGCTTGCTCGCGCCGCCTTGCACGCAGGCGCCGTCGATGACGCACCAACCCGTCTTGGGGGTGAGTGACGACGACGAGGTCGCGGGGTCGCAGACCGCGCAGTCGAGCTTCGGGTCGCCAGCGCCGGTGTCGTAGCAGACCCCGTCGACCGCGCACTTGCCGGCCACGCCGCTCCACGCCTTGGGGTTCTTGGACGGCTGACAGGTCGCGCAGGTCGGGTTCTTGGGGTCGCCCGCGCCGCCGGCGAAGCACTTGCCGTCGATGTAGCAGCTGCCCGACGAGACGCTCCAGGTGTCGCCGCTCACGGCTGGGTTGCAGACCCGGCACTCGTCGGGCGCGGTCGTCGCCTTCTCGCCGCTCTTCTTGCAGAGGCCGTCCACGAGACACGTGCCGGCCTTGGCGGTCCAGGCGTTCTGGTCCTTGTCTGGCTGACACAGCATGCAGCCGCCGCTGCCTGGCTTGCTGGCGCCAGCGCCGTGGCACGCACCGTCGACGAGACACTTCACCGCCGAGAGCTTGTGCTTGCACTCGCCGGTGGCGGGGTCGCACGAGTCGATGGTGCAGTCGACGCCGTCGTCGCAGTCCTTCTGGACGTCGGTGCAGCTGCCCTGCAGGCACGTCGGCTTGATGCACTTGTTCTGGCCGGCGGCGCCGCACTCCGCGTCGCTGTTGCAGCAGCCGAAGAAGGGGACCTGCTTGCAGAACTTGGCGCCGCCCCGGGCGTCCTGGCAGGAGTCGGTGGTGCAGTCGTTGCCGTCGTCGCACTGGGCCTTGCTCTCGCAGCCGCACGCGCCCTGAAAGTCGGGGCAGCAGTCGTTGCGGCCGACGCAGGCGTGGTCGCAATGGCAGGGGTTGGTCTCGAGCTTCAGCCCGCACTTGCCTTCGCAGGACACGATCGCAGGAGCGGCGGTGTCTTCGCTGGCCGAGTCGCTCTGGCCGTCGGCCTGGGCCGACGCGTCGACCGTGGCGTCGGTCGCGTCGGCGCCGGTCTCGACGCTGTCTTCGCCCGGCTGCGTGTCGTTGCTGAAGGTCCAGCCCCCGGTGTCGCCAGCGGCGTCAGCGACCTTGATGTCCAGCGTGTAGACCGGGCCGGCGTCCGTCCCAGAGTCCTCTTCGCCACAGGCGACGCCGAGCACCACCGCGGCGACGATGGCGACCCAGGGGCGCAACGCGCGGCGAGGTGCGCCCCGCAGAGAGGCCGGCGCGAGGGGGCCGTGGGTCGTGGTCGGGCGGGGCTGGCGTGGGTTGATTCGTGTCATAGCGCGGCGCATTGTACGCCTTCCGCGATGGCAGGCAATGGAACCCGACTCAGGCGCTCTCGCTCCGGCGCATCCCAGCCCCGGGGCGGGCCGATTGCGGTGTGCGACGCACTCCGGGCGGCGCTCGGGCGGGAGCCGGGACGGCGGCGCCCCAACCGGGGGACGCGCCGTCCCCAGCAGCTCCTCCCGCTGGTCGCGGTGGCCACGCTGGCCATGGGAGCCTTGGGGGCACGCCCGGCGCAGGCGCACCTCATCGACGAGGTCGCCGAGTCGGTGGTCATCGCGCTGTCGACCCGCGACCGAGCGACGTTCGAGGCGCAGTTCGTCTTGCACACGGAGCGCCTCGAGGCCTACTTCGACCAAGCCGAGCAGCTGGGCATGGGCGTGGCGCGGAGCGACGCCGCGTTCGCCAGGCGACTCGCCGCGGGCTTCGCGTTCACGGGCTGCACGCTGGCGCCTGCGACGGCCGCAGTGGGCCGACCGGTGAAGGGCGGCGTGTTCCGTGCCTTCCGGCTCACCGTGCGATGCCCCAAGCCGGTGAGCGCGCTGCGGCTGGTGCGACGGGATCACGATCGAGCGCGTACCCGCACGACGCTGTACGTGACGATGCGCCAGGGCGAGGCGCCGGCCCGGCGGCTGCTGCTGCCGCCGCGCCTCGCGGCGCTCGACATCCCGCTCGACGGCGGTCGTGTGGACACGCAGACGCCCCCGCGGGCGACCTCCGAGCCCCCCGCACCCACCCGGGTCCAAGCCACGCCAGGGGTGGCGCAAGGGGACCAGCGACGGGACACCGAGCGGCTCCAGCACCCGACCCCGGGAGACCCGGTGAGCGTGCGTGCGCTGCCCCGCCCTGGACCTCCCACAGCGCCCTGGCGCCGAGCGCTGCGGCCGCCGCCGTGGTCCATCGTCGCGCTCTGGGCCGACGCGGGGGCGCGGCACCTCGCCGGTGGGCTGGACCACCTGCTCTTTCTGACCGCGCTCGCGCTCGCCGCGCTGCGGTGGCGGCGCCTCGTGCTCGCGGCGGTCTGCTTCTCGGTTGGCCACCTGGTGACCATGGCCCTCGCCATCGCGTTCGCGTGGCCAAGCTCGCCGTGGGTGGAGTGCGCCATCGGGCTCAGCATCGCCTGGGCCGGCGTCGGAGCGCGCGCGCCAGGGCTGAGCCGGTCCGCGCTCGTCGGCGCCGCCGCCTTTGGCCTCGTGCACGGGGCCGCCTTCGGCTCCGAGCTGCGTCACCTGATCGGCGGCAGCGAGGGGCTGGTGTGGCCGCTCCTGAGCTTTGGCGTGGGGCTGGATGTGGCGCAGACCGTGTGGGTCACGGTGGGTTTCGCCCTGTGGACCCCGGTCCGACGCCGTGTGGCGACCACTCGGAGCGCCGAGGGCCCCGCCGTCGCGCAACCCACGACCCAGGACGAACTGTCGCAGAGCGCGGACGCGCCCACGGTTGGCGCCTCGGACGCGCCCGGGTGGGCGCTCAGGCTCCAGCGGGGCGCAGCTGCCCTGCTGGTCGCGGCGGGCCTGCTCTACGGGCTGCGCGCGCTGCTGTAGACCGCGCGCTGCGTGCGCCGTGTCAGTCGGCTGGGGCGATGCCGATGCGCAGGTCCCGGTCGCCCACGCCATGGGTCGGCGCGGCGTCGGCCGGCGCCTCCCAGGTCACCAGGTCGGCGCGGGCGGCCGCCCGCCAGTCTCGCTCGACCAGGGCGATGTCCTCGCGCAGCGCGGCGTCGCCCGCCACGTAGATCGCGGCGAGCGGCTTTCCCAGCCCCATGCGCGCTTCGGTCTTCAGCTGACGGACTGCGGCCACCAGATCCAGCAGCAGCCCGCCAAGCGCGCCAGCCTGCTCGTCTACAACGCCACCGAAGACGTCCACCTCACCCGTGCGCTCGTCGAGCGGCCAGGGCGCGACATGCACGCTCAGGGGCGCGTCGTCCGCCATGCGCGGCTTGAGCGCCCGCGTGTACAGCTCCTCGGTGATGAAGGGCAGCACCGGCGCGAAGAGGCGCAGCATGGCCCAGGTCCCGTAGAAGATGGTCGCGCGCGCCGCCTCGACCTGGGCCGGGTCCCACTGCTCCGGGTTGCGAAAGCGGTCCTTCACGATCTCGAGGTAGTTGTCGCACCAGTCGCGCCAGAACAGCTGCTCGGTCGCCCGCAGCGCCTTGTTGTACTCGTAGCCCTCGTAGGCCTCGGTAGCCTTGTGGACGGTCTCCAGGACGCGAGCTCGAATCCACCGGTCGGCCACCGTGGGCGCCTCGGTCGCGCCGCTGCTCGGGTCGTAGTCGCCGATGCTCATCATGGCGAAGCGGGTCGAGTTCCAGAGCTTGGTGAGCAGCCGCTTGCCGCCCTTCACGTCGTTCTCGAGGTAGCGCAGGTCGTGCCCGAGCGTCGCCCCGGCGGCCCAGTAGCGCAGCGAGTCGGCGCTGTACTTCTCGATGACGCCCTTGGGGTCGACGAAGTTGCCGAGCCGCTTGGACATCTTCTTGCCCTTCTTGTCGAGCCCCCAGCCGGAGATCATCACGTCGCGCCACGGCAGGGCGTCGGTGTGCATGTGACTCTTGGCGACCGTGTAAAAGAGCCAGGTCCGGATGATCTCGAAGGCCTGAACGCGCACGCCCATGGGGTAGATCCCAGGCCGCGGCTGGAGATCCGGCGTCTCCGCACCGGAGTCCTTGTCCCAGAAGGCCCAGTTGGCGTTGATGAGCGGCGTCAGTGACGACGTCATCCAAGTGTCCATGACGTCTTCCTCGGCCACGAGCTCGACGCCGTCGGGGACCTGGGCCTTCACCGAAGGCGGCGGTGCGTCGACCATGGGATCGAGCGGCAGGTCGGCGGCCGTGGGCAGCACCGCCGCGCCGGTGTCCTGGCGGTACCACACCGGGAAGGGCACGCCGTAGAAGCGCTGGCGACTGATGTTCCAGTCCCACTTCAGCCCGTCGACCCAGTGCTCGTAGCGGTCCTTCATGTAGGGCGGGTGCCAACGAAGCTCACGGCCGCGCGCCAGCAGCTCGTCCTTGATGTCCACCAGCTTCACGAACCACTGGGGCACGACCTGGATCTCGATGGGCGTGCTGCTGCGCTCGGACACGGAGGCGCGGCTCACGTTCTCGGTCACGTCGAGCAGGTACCCGTGCGCCTCAAGCAGCTCCTTCGCCGCCAGCCGGGCCTCGGGGAGCTTGCTGCCCTTGGCCAGCACGTGCACGCGCTGACCGTGCAACGAGGGCAGCTCGGGGGTGTCCATGCGGCCGTCGGGGCCGATGATGAGCTGCGTGTCCAGCTTGTGGGTGCGCCACTTGATGATGTCTTCCTGGTCACCAAAGGTGCACACCATCATCAGCCCGGTGCCGAACTCCGGGTCCACAGCGTCGTCGCGGATCAACGGGACGGTGCGAAACTCCGCCTCGGAGCCGTCCGCGCGCAGGTTCGACAGCGGCACCTTGAAGCGCACCGACCCGTCCGCCGCGAAGCGGGTGTCGTCCGGGTGGCAGGCGAGCGCCACGCACGCCGTCACGAGCTCCGGGCGGGTGGTGTCGATCAGCCCGGAGCCCTCAGTGTCCGCCCGGTCGAAGCGGAGCTGATGCAGGGGCCGGTCGATCTCCGGCCCAGGCTCGGTGTCCGCCTGCGCGAGGGCGGTCTGCATGCGCGGATCCCACAGGATCGGGTCGGCGCGGCGCTCGATGCGGCCCTTGGCCACCAGGTCCAAGAACGACTTCTGCGCGTGCTCGACCGCGCGCGGCGCGATGGTCGAGTAGGTCATCCGCCAGTCGACCGAGAGGCCCAGGCTGCGCCAGAGCTGCTCGTAGACCGCCGCCCCGCCGCGGGTCTCCGCCAGGCAGAGGTCGACAAACTCTTTGCGGGTCGCGTTGCCCTTGTGCTTCTTGTACTTCTTCTCGACGTAGCGCTCTGTGGGCAGGCCGTTGTCGTCGAAGCCCATGGGGTAGAACACCTCGTAGCCACGCATGCGCTTGAAGCGAATGACGAACTCCGCCTGGCTGTAGCTCATGGCGTGGCCGACGTGCAGGTGGGCGGCCGAGACGTAGGGCGGGGGCGTGTCGATGCTGAACGTGCGACCGGCGGCCGCTGCGTCGCTCGACGGGTCGTAGCGGTAGATGCCGTCTTCGTCCCACTGCGTGGTCCAGCGGGGCTCCACGGCGCGGAAGTCGTAGTTCTTGGGGAGCTCGGCGTCGGACGTGCGCGGGTCGGTCATAGGGGCTCCAGCGCCTCGTGGCGGCGGGGACAGGGCCTCGGCGGCGGGCGCGCTTCTGCGGCGACGGTGCCGGACCTGGGTGCAGCCCGCGTCTGCTGGCGCGCAGGTGGCGCCGTCAACGGGGGCGCGGGAGCCTAGCACGGTCGCCGACAGCGGCAACCGCACGCGAACAGCCCGCGGCGGCACGTGACCCCTGGCGTCGGCGTGCGCTACGCTCGCCCCGGCACAGCGGCGACGAGGGACGCGAGCCGGTGACGACGGAGACCAAGGTGGAAGGGCTGACCGCGCTCAGAGAGTGGATTCCGGAGTTCGTGGTGGGGCTGGCTCAGTCCGGCCACGCTGTACCCGCTGCCGACGTGCGCGACGCCCTGGTGCTCACCGTGGCTGGGGCGGGCTTCATGCTCGGCGCCCAGGTCGTGTTGAGCCTGCTCCGCGGCACCTCGAACCTGCTCGCCGGGCGCAGCCTGAGCCGACGACGCGACGGCTTTCTCGGGGTGCTGCGAAAGGGGGCGATGCTCGCCGTGATCGCCGTGCCGGTCTGGAACCTCGCGCAGCTGGCCACGGACGGCGTCGCGCTGCCCGACGCAGAGGGCTTCACGATCCTGGCCGGGTTGGCGTGGGCTGGGCTGCACGCGATGGACCACCGGGCGGTCTGGCTGGACGTCGACGAGGGCGTCGTTCGGGCCCGACGAGGATTCGCGATCTTCCGCCGCCATCTGCTCACGCTGGAGCTGACTCACGTGTTCCGGGACCGCCGAGGCTCGCCCGTGGGTCAGCTCAAGGGGCTCAACGGGCGCACCCTGGGCATCGCGTCGGAGGCGGTCGAGGCCCTCGCGCCCTATCGCGGCGGGGAAGATGCCGCGCGGCGATACCTCGCCGAGGTGTTGCGGAAGCTCGGCGCCAAGCCTGCCCCGACCTGAGCCGGCGGCACAGGCCGCGCGGGCGCACATCGCTCGCTGTGAAGGGTCTGGTGATCAGCCGAAGAGGATGAACGCCGCTGCGCCGGCGGCGGCGAGGCCGATCACGCCGATGCCGACCGCGATCCACAAGGTCGTGTTGGACTTGCGAGCTGGCGCGGCGACGGGGGCAGGCGGATCGTTCACCGCCAGGGTCTCGCGGCTCGAGCGACGCCGCGCGTGGGCATGGACGTCCTCGATGTGCATGTCGTGGCGGGTCGCGATCTCCTGGTCGGGGACCGTGGGCGGCCCGTCGTCGCCGGCGTGGCGAGCGCCCTGCTCTGCGCTGGTGTCGGAGCGCAAGCGGCTCTGCATGCGCGCTCGGTTGGCCGGCGGCGGCGGCACGGCCCCCGACGGCTTGCGACCGGCCACCGCAGAGGGTGCGGACACGCCGGCGGACGACGCTGGCACAGCGGCGGGAGACGCGGGCGGTGGCGCGATGTCGGGCGCCGCGGCGCGCTTGGCGGCCTCTCGACGCGCCACCTCCGCTCGGACCTGATCCGCCAGGCCGACGCCCAGCAAGGTGGCGGAGCCGAGGCCATCGGAGCCGGGCAGGTCGAGCGGCGGGGAATGGGAACCAGGGAGGTCGGCATGCGCCGCGGGCTGCCTCGGCGAGCTGGGCGCGCGTCTGGGCCCCGAGGAGGGCAGGTCGGGCGGCGCCGCGGCCGGCTCCGGCGCCCGCGACGGCTGGGGCGGCGGCTGGGGCGGCGGCTGGGACGGCGGCTGGGACGGCGGCGGCGCAGACGGAGCGCGCCCCCCTGCGTGCTGAGCCGCCAGATGGGCCGCGATCTGGTCGTCGGTGACCTTGTCCACCAGCTCAGTGGCCGGGATCTCGGGCCCGGCGCGGCGGGTCTGCTCGATCATCGACTCGAGCGCCCGCTCGACGTCCTCGGCGGAGGCCGGGCGGTCCTCGATCTTCTTCGCGAGACAGGCGTCCACCAGCTCGTCGAGCCCGTCGGGCAGCCACATCCCCAGGTTCTTGAGCCGCGGCGGGTCAGACCGCGCGTGCTGCAGCAGGATGTCGATCACCGAGTCGCCGTCGAAGGGCGGCTCGCCTGCGAGGCACTCGTAGAGGACCGCACCCAGCGCGTACACGTCGGTCAGCGGAGAGACGGTGCGTCCCTCGACCTGCTCCGGCGCCATGTAGTGGGGTGTGCCAAACACGGAGCCGGCCCGGGTCAGCGCCGCCGTCACCATGTTGGTGGGCAGCTTGGCGATGCTGAAGTCCAGCATCTTCACGAAGTCGCCACCGCTGTCGGTGTCGATGAGAAAGAGGTTCTCGGGCTTGATGTCACGGTGGACGATGCCGGCGCGGTGGGCTGTGGCGAGCCCGCTGGCGACCTGCCGCGCGATCTCGAGCGATCGCGCCAGCGGGATGGGCCCCACCTCTTCCATCAGCTCGGAGAGCTCCCGACCGCGCAGGACCTCCATCACGATGTAGACCATGCCCTCTTCACTACCCACGTCGTGCATCGTGATGATGTGGGGGTGGTGAAGCTGCCCGGCGGCGCGGGCCTCGCGGACGAGGCGCTTGGCGGCGACTGGATCCTTGGCCACGTCGGTCCGAAGCACCTTGATCGCCACCTCGCGACCAAAGCTGCTGTCCTTCGCCAGGTAGACGACGGCCATGCCGCCCTTGCCGAGCCGCGACTGAATCTCATAGCGACCGGCCAAAACCTGCCCGATCAGCTTGTCCCGAGTGCCCTTCTTGGGCGACCCAGTGGTCTGCGACATCGACGCCTCCAGGGGGAGCCGAGCGTAGACCGCCGGTGCACGGGAAGCAATCGCACCCCGGGGTTCGGTCGCCGGCCAAGCGCCAGCCCGGCCGGGGAACCCGACCCACTGCGGGGTGGGCTCGCGCCCCGCTCCAATCGGCGCCCTATGGGCCGCCCCCGGCGCTCGGAGAGGGGTGGTTGACGTAGCCTTGGGCACGCGTAGACTCCCGCGTTCTTCAACGAGGAGTCCCTACATGGCACGCATTACGATCGAAGACTGCCTGGACAAGGTCCCGAACCGCTTCGCCCTGGTGATGCTCGCTGCCAAGCGCGCGCGTCAGCTGCGCGAGGGTGAGGGCGCGTCCATCGAGGCGCGCAAGAACAAGGAGTGCGTGACCGCGCTCCGCGAGGCGGCCCATGGCCACCTGCGCTTCACCGAGGCGGTCGGCCCGCTGATCGAGCGCCGAGAGCGCTGACGTCAGGACTCCGGCCGAGGCGAGCACGCCGACGCCAGGGGACGGCAGGGGTCCACGCTCACCTCGCGTGTCTGCACCCCGCCCGCTCCAGTCGAGACCGCGCCGCCAGCACGCGCTCGGCATACCAGACATTGAAGGGCAGCTTGTTGGCTCGGACCGCGCGCGCGACCCGAGCAGCGCCGGCGTTGTACGCGCAGAGGGCGGCCACCAGGTTGCCGTCGAAGCGCCGCAGCAGCCGCGCCATCAACGCGGCGGCGGCCGGAAACGCGCACGAGGGCTCACGCGGGCGGGTGCAGCCGAACGCCCGCGAGGTGCGTGGCATCAGCTGCATGGGGCCTTGCGCTCCGGCGCTGCTCTCGGCGCGCACGACGAAGCCGCTCTCCACCCACGAGATGGCCAGCAGCGTCGACCATCGGAGCCCGTGGGCCCGCGCGGCTCGGGCCGCGGCGGGCCGCCATGCCGCGCACTGCGCCGCTCGGGCGGGCGTCATGCGCAGGCGCATCGGCGTGCTGCGGCCCCGCGCCGCGACGGCGCCGGGAGCCTCCGCGCGCCCCTGATCGACCGCGACGCCGCGCGTTGAGCGCCTCGTGGCCCGCTGCTTGGCGCTGCGCGTGGCCCTGCGCGTGGCCCCGGGCGAGGCGCTGTTCGTAGCCCTGCGCGCGGGCTCGCGCGTGGGTGCCGCCAGGGCATCAGCGTCCACGGCCACGGCACGCGACGCCCCGCCGGAAGCGGGGCGCGCGCCTGGGACGCCGCCGTCGCGGCGATGAGGCTGCGTCGTCCCGGTACACGCCACCTGAGCACAGACGACGGGAACGAGGCCGAGCAGCGTGACCACACGCACGCCCACCCTGCCCCGCCAACGCGCCGTCGGGGTCGCCCGCGGCTCCGTCCACTCTGCTCCGCCACGCCTCACCATGATCGCAGCATGACGGTCCAGCACGTCAGGTCCAGATTCTCCCCGGCGCCCGCCACGGGTCAGACCGCGTTCGAGCTGAGCCTGCCCACGTTGCGGCCAATGCCGACGCGAGCTAGGTTGCCGTCCCCCGAGGGCTGCGACGCCCTCTTGTTGGAGGTGTGCCATGGGCCTGTTCGACTTCTTCGGCGGCGGCGGCAATCCGCAGAAAAGCATCGAGAAGCACCGCAAGCGGCTGATGGACAAGTACCGGCAGACGCAGGAGCGCTACGCCGCGATGGACGATCTGGCCGCCATGGCGACGCCGGAGGCGCTCACCGCGCTGCTCGGTCGCTTCACGTTCCGGGTCGACGGGCCCACCGTGGACGAGGAAGAGAAGACCTACTGTCACCAGCTCGTGACGCGGGCGGGCGACGCGGCGGTCGAGCCCCTACGCACGTTCATTCGCACGCAGACGGCCGTGTATTTTCCCCTCCGCGCGCTGCGCGACATCGCCGGCGACGACGCCGCGGTGGACGCGCTGCTCGAGGCCATGGCCGACTGCGACCCCGGCTACCACGACGGTTTGGACCGGCTGCGTGAGATCGTCTCCAACCTGCGAGACTTCCAGCACGAGCGGGTCAAGGCGGCGCTGGTGGAGCTGCTCGACAGCCGCTCGGACGAGATCCGCTTCTACGCGCTCGACGGGCTCGCCGCGTATCCGGACGACGACGTGACGCCGCTCTTCGCGGCGCGGCTGCTCGACGACGACGAGAGCCAGCGCGTCAAGGCGCTCGCCTATGAGCTCGCGGTGGAGCGGGAGCTCTCGTTCAAGAAGTGGGCGACCGAGCTGGCCCCGCGCCTCGGCCCGTCGTACCAGCTCAACAGCGAGTTCAAGATCGCCCGAAAAGGCTAGCTGCATCAACAACATCCACCGTGGCTGACGGGCCTGTTCGGGTTGACCCGAGCGCGTCCGCGGCCCTATGATCGGTGGTTCCGGCGGCGCACGTGCCGCCTCCCCTACGACGCCGCGACTGCGGCGAGAGTGACCAGACCGGTGACCCCCGGGTCGCCTTGGAGAGACCATGTCCAGTGTCCCGATGACCCCTGCAGGCTTGGCGAAGGCCCACGCGGCGCTCGAGCGTCTGAAGCACGTGGAGCGGCCGCAGAACGTCCGTGACATTGAGGAGGCGCGCGCGCACGGCGACCTGAAAGAGAACGCCGAGTACCACGCGGCCAAGGAGCGGCAGGGGCACATCGACGGTCGCATCAAGTTCAACGAGTCGCTGATCGCAAACGCGGAGATCATCGACCCGAAGACGCTGAGCGGCGACCGGGTGGTGTTCGGTGCGACCGTCACGCTCATCGACCTGGACGAGGACGACGCGGAGCCGGTGACCTACCAGATCGTCGGCGCCTTCGAGAGCGACCTCGAGGCGGGGCTGATCAGCTACAAGTCGCCCATCGGCAAGAGCTTGATCGGCAAGTGCGAGGGCGACGAGGTCACCGTGACCACGCCGGTCGGCCGCCGCATGTTCGAGATTGATCGGGTCGAGTTCAAGTAGACCGACCCACGACCGGAGCGCGGTGTGTACGTCTCCGACACGCCGCTGCGAACCTGTCAGAGACGCGCGCGTCGCCCCTGCATCGCGGCGGCGATGGCGCGGGCGAGCCGTCCATGGGCCTGACCCCCGACCACGACCCAGACCCAGCGCAGGTCGCGCTGGACTCGCTGGCGGCCACGGCCGAGCTGGCGTCGGCCCTGGCCGCGGTCCTCCGCCCCGGCGACGTGCTCGCGCTGACCGGAGACCTGGGCGCCGGCAAGACCACGCTCGTTCAGGGCATCGCCCGGGCCTGGGGGCTGGCAGACGGCGAAGCGCGCAGCCCGACCTTCGCGCTGATGAACGTGCATGAGCTGCCCGACTTCGACCTGGTCCATGCCGACCTGTACCGCCTGACCGACGCCGACGAGGTGGCTGGCACGGGGCTCACTGAGCTGCTGGGGGCGCCCGACTGTGTGTGCGTCCTCGAGTGGCCAGACGCAGCGGCCCCGTGGCTCCCCGCGACGACCCTCCGGTTGACGCTGAGCACCACGCCGGCCCGCACGGCCACCCCCGGCCCACGCCTGGCCGCGCGCCTCAAGGGTCAAACAGGGCTGCTCTGAGACACTCGACCCACCAAGCGGTGCGTGACACAGCGCCGCGCGCTACTTCGCGCCCTTCTTCGCCTTGCCCGCCGCGCGGTCGTCGACCACCACGTCCGGGTTCTCCTGCTGGACAAAGCGCCAGAAGGTCCCCAGGAAGCGCTTGGTGAGCTTGTCCTTGCGGCCGAGCTTCTTGTCGTCCTTGGCGATGACGGACTTGAGTCGGTCGTTGAGCTTGGCGAGCGCGACGTGGCTCTCTTCGATCTGCTTGAAGAGCGGATCTTCGGAGAGCTCGCCCGCGTCGACCCGCTTGCCGAGCGCGGTGATCTGCTTCTCGATGGCGTTCACGACGGCCCGCTCCTGCTCGTCGTTGTTCTCCGTCGCGACGGCCTTGGCGATGTCGGCCTTGGCGCTGTCGATGATGGCCTTGAACGCCTCCGTGTACTTGTCGACCGCGTAGCCAGACAGCTTGTCGGTGTACTGGGTCACCATGCTGCCGACCATGTTGCCGACGAGCTTGGGCACCTCCTGGGTGACGGTGTCACCGACGTACTTCGCCAGCCCCGGCGCTTGCTTGGTGAGCATCTCCTCGGCGCCGGTCCGCAGGCTCGGCAGGTTGTCGATGACGACGCCCGCGGCGAACTGGGCGACGTTGCGGGGCTGCGTCACGTAGCTCCACTTGCTGTTGATCCAGGACATGTAGCCAAGGACCACGAGGACCGCGAGGGTCCCGAAGATCAGGCTGTTGCGGCGCTCCTTGTGCAGGCGCAGGACCTCGGCTTCGAGGTGAGAACGTAGAATCTGGTCGCTCATGGTGTGTTCCTCCCATGTGAGCTGTTCATGTCGTCGGCTGGGCTCACTTGCCTTCAGCCGGAGCCGTCAAGAGGTCGCTTTCGCCACCGCTCTTGAGCGCCTCGTCCATGATCTCCAACCACAGCGCGAGCAGCTGCTCAGGCGTGATCTTCGGGTGGGCCTTGTGCCGTCCGGCCTTGGCGCCGGCGGCGAGCTGGGCCGTGTTCGCCGCGTTCTGCTTGGCGACAAAGCCGTTGAGCGTGCGCTTGATGTTGTCGAGCTCCTTGAGGTGGCGGGCGAAGGTCCCCGTGAGCGTCTTCTGCGCCCAGCGAGAGAAGCCCGACTGGAAGCTGGCCATCAGTCGCTGAACACGCTTGGGGTCCTTCTTCAGCTCTGGGAACGCGGCGTGGAGCACCTTCACCTGGCGCTCGTTGGCCTCGGTGAGCCGCCGGTTGAGCGCGCCCTCCATCTTCTTGGGCAGCTCGTCTCCCAGCTTCTTCATCTCGCCGTCGAGACGTGTGCCGAGCTGGTCCACAGCCCGGTCGAGCTGCTTCGCAAAGGCGGCGCTGACCTTGGGCGCGACCCGCTCGCCGACCTGCATGGCCGAGCGCTGGATCTTCGGCAGCACGTGAGCCGCCTCCTTGTCGAAGGCCGCGACCACCTCCTCCGGCTTGATCGCCTGATAGGTGCTGTACATGTTGAAGATGAAGCCTGCGATGATGACGAAACACAGCAGCGGAACCGCGTAGCGTAGCGTCCGCAGGTTGCCCTGTAGTCCGAGATGCGCGTCCCGCAGCCCGTCGTCGCTGAGCGATGACAAGGACTCCGGGGCCTTGAGCCAACTGATCATGGTCTCCCCCTGGTTGAACGTCTGCGCTTCCGCCCCGCGCTCGTCCCCACGAGCACATGACCCAGCCGCAGGCGCGACCTGTCGCCGCGACCCAGACCTGCTTCAGCCATCTGGCGGAAGCGCACAACTTGTTCTTACGCGGAAAGGTACACCGCTGCCCGGGGATCACCAAACAGGCGACCGGCGGACGACGTTGTTGGGGCGGGAGCTCCGCACCGACACCCGCGCGACGAATGCCACCACGCGTCCGAACGTTGACGCAGCGAGTGGGCACGTATACTCCCGGCGTGTTCCTTGGAGACCGACGATGACTGACACCGCAGCCCCCGGGCGAACGACCTTCGACACCGCGCAGCGGCGGCACGCCCCAGCGGGCGCGCGCGCCTTGCGCACCGTGGGCTGCGTCCTGGCGGCCGTGCTCCTCGCGTCGCCAGCGGCCGTCACCGCCGCGCCGCCGAAGACGCCGGCGGCCCAGCCCGCGGCGGGCGCTGCGGCCCCGAAACCTGCGCCACGTCGCGCCACCGGCAAGCGTTACGTGTGCCCGCTCTGTGCGGCTCAGGCCCGCGCCATCGGTCACGACGGCAGGGCGTCGCCGCGGCGCTACTCGGATCTCGAGGTGCCGACGCGCGCCTACACCAACCTGGTGGTCGCCTGTCCAAAGTGTGGCTACGCAGCCTGGAGCCACGACTTCACGTCGCCGCCCCCGGGCTCGGCGGTGCACTACACCCGCCGCTACCTGAAGCGCACAGCCCGGCGCGCCGCGACCGACCCGGTGCTGGCCTATCAGCACCACATGAACCTGCTGCACACCCGCCGGAGCCCGCTCACCGAGCAGGTGGGCGCCGCGCTCTTCTACACCTACGTGCTCAAGCGTCGGCGCCCCTACGGCGGCATGGACCCGAAGCTCGAGACGCGCATCCTCAAGGCCCGCAAACGCGCCTTGAAGCTCCTCCGGCTGGCCGCGGAGAAGAGCCCGCCCTCCGATCCCCGGACTCGGCTCGAGTGGCAGTACCTCGAAGGCGAGCTGGCGCGGCTGACGATCGACACCAAGAGCGCCGCACAGGTCCTCAAGAAGGTGTGCTGGGCGCGCAAGCAGGCCGGCTACACCGTCGGACGGCTGGCCTGCGAGATGCTCGAGCGCGCCAAGCGCGGAGAGACGTGGGAGGACTACCGCGACGGCGTCACCGACGCCCGCGAGATCCCCGCCGCCGCCAAGAAGGCGAAACAGACGGCGGTCGACGCCAAGAAGGCCGAGGCGGAGCGGAAGCAGGCCGAGGTGGCGCGCAAGAAGGCCGAGGCCGCGGCCAAGGCCAAGGCAGCCGAGGCCGAGGCGAAGCGGCGCGCCGCCGAGCCCAAGGGCAAGCCGGCGCCGGGCGTGGCGCCACCGACCACCAAGGACCCCTACGCGCCAGCACCGCCGCCTGTGGCCAACTAGCGGACGGCGGCGCGGTGGACTGGCCCCCGACATCGCGATGGACCGCCTCGCGGGGGCGACGAGCGCCGCGCGCCCGATCGCGTCGGAGGCCGCAGCGCGCCACGCCCTGGCACGTCCCGCAGCGCTGCGCGGGCCCTGACGTCCGCAGACAAGCGGCGAGAGCCCCTGCCAGTGCGCGCAGTTGCGAGCGATGCCACACGTCGCGGATGAGCGCGTGACCCAAGGGAGCGGCCCCGGCGCGCCCGATCCGCGCTGCCCCACTTGCCAAGTGGCGAGCCTTGGCACAATCTTCGGCGCATGTTCATGGCCCCACTTCGCTCCCGGATCGCGCTCTGTCTCGCTGCTGCCAGCGTGCTCGTGCTCTGTGCTGCGCCGCAGCGCGCGCTGGCCGCCGACGGCGAGGGGACGGTCAAGCAGGCTGACGAGGCCCGCATGTCGCCGCGCGAGCGTCGACTGCGGCGGCGGCGGAAGCTGACCGCAGAGCTGGCGCGCAAGGGCGCGGCCGAGCTGCAGCGCTCCGTGCGCGTCTTTCAGCAGAAGTACCTGTTGAAGTCCAAGCGCGTCGAGCTCCTCGGCGGCGGCTCGGTGGCCATCGGCGATCCGCTGATTCGCACCTACAACATCGACGCGTCCCTGCTCTTCCACATCTCTCAGAGCCTCGCCATCGGCGCCACGGGCTTCTACGCCACGGCGTCGGAGAACGACGCGTTCCAGAACATCCAGAGCGACTTCGGGCTCTTTCCAGAGCGCTCGCTGCTGCAGGCCGGCGGCTTCGGTGAGGTCCAGTACAGCCCGATCTTCGGAAAGTTCTCCAGCTTTCGCATGGCCGTCGTGCAGATGGACATCTACTTCATCGGCGCCATCGGCGCGTTGCGGACCAGCGTCAGCGCGGACCCGAAGCTCGCCTGGCAGGTGGGCGCGGGGCTGCGTATCCACACGCTCCGCGCGCTCACGGTCTCGTTCGAGATTCGCGACCTGATGATGCAGGAGACATTCCAGGGTGGTGAGCGTCTGATGCAGCACTGGTTCGGTGGTATCAAGCTCGGCCTCTGGATTCCGCCCACCTTCGACTACAAGCACCAGCGATGACGTCACGTATGCCAGCTTTGCCTCGTCGCCTTGGCGGCTTCACGGTGCTCCGAGCGCTGCTGGCGGTCGCGGTGTGCGTGAGCAGCTGGGTCGCGGCTCCCGCCCACGCCGACGACGATGTGCTGGCCGGCAGCCCGGTGGTGCGGCGCAACCTGATGTACCGCGCCGCTCGCCACGAGCTGGCCGGCGTGCTCGGCATGACCGTCGGCGACCCTTACGTCCGCAACGTCCTGCCTGGGGCGCGCTACGACTACCACCTCTTCGACTGGCTGTCGGTGGGCGGCCGGCTGCTCGTCGGCATCCCGGTGACGACGGCGACCTACGACGAGGTCGACGCGAAGGTCACCGCCAACAACGACACCTTCGCCATGGAGGCGAGCAGCCTGCGCTTGCTCGGCATGGGGCACGTCTCCGTCTCGCCCCTGGTAGGCAAGATGCTGGCCTGGTCCAAGGTGCCGATTCAGTTCGACGTACACGTGGATCTCATGGCGGGCTTCGCCAGTGTCGGGAGCACCGGGGACGCGCTGACCACGGGAGCAGGGCTCTCCCTGGGTGCCGCCGGTGGGCTGCGGGTCTTCATCTCTCGCGTGGTGGCGGTGACGGTGGACCTGCAGGCGGTGTCGACCAACCGCGCGCTCTCCGTGAACCGGGACAGCAAAGAGACGGGCAAGAAGACGCGCTTCAACACCATCACCAGTGTGGGCGTGTCCTTCTTCATGCCGCCCAAGCTCAAGCGCGACGAGTAGCGCTCGGCGGCGCCCTGCGGCCAGCCCGATTCGGCGACAGTCAGACCAACCGAGCGCGGGGCGCCTTCGACGAAGGCGCCCCGCGCTCGTTTCGGTGTGAGCGCTCTGTCCGCTCAAGTCGTCAGCGCGGAGCCGGAGCGCGCGCGCGGGGCCTGACCTAGATCAGCTCATCCGGGTCGCCCTGCTCTTCGGCCAGCGCGGAGAGGAACTGCTCGTACTTGGAGCCGCTCGCCGGGCGCCACGACACGTCCAGCCGGTCGAGCAGCCCTTGAATCGCGCTCTGCAGCGCCGCCGCGTCGTCGTGCTCGACCTCCAGCTCAAAGCGCTCCTGGCGCGCGGGGAACAGGGTGTGGTCGAGCTCCAGGCAGAGCGTGCCTTCGCCGCTCAGGCCCAGCGCAGCATAGGGTACGTAGCACTTGCGACGGGTGTTCTTCATCGCGCCGATCACGTGGACGACGCGGTCCCCGAGGTCGTCCACATCGGCCAGCGGCCCGCTGGCGAGGCCCCCGATGACCGGCTCCGGCAGGGCCCGCAGGGCGCAGCTCGAGCGACCTGTGCGCCACGCCTCGGCGTCGGGCACGGCAGCCTCCCACTCCGACACGCGCATCACGCCGTCGACCAGCTGCGCGCCCGACTTGGCCGTGCACTTCACCTTGTCGCCGGCGACGCGCACGCGCAGCATCAGCCGACGTCCAGCGAAGAGCCGGTCCGTGGTGTCGAGGTAGCGGTTGTCCTGCTCCACCACCTTGACCTCGCCCGCCGCCTCCAACCATTGGCGCAGCGCAGCGTAGTCGTGCTCGGTGTCCAAGAGCAGCTTCAGCTCGATCTCAGTGTGGGCCATGGGGGCAACTCCGGGGGTTGGGGTACGCCGCGCAGGCCGCCGCCTGCGCCTGGGCAGCTAGCAGACTGCGCCTTCTCTCCGTTTTTGCGGCCACGCCGGTCAGTCTGCTGGGAAGGGGGAGCCACGGCTTGCCGTGGCTGGGGGCGCTCGTAGCCCCCCCAAGACAGAAAAGCTAGCAGATTGCGGCGACGATCCATTTCGCCGCAGTCTGCTAGAGGAGGATGGCGCGGGCCATGCTCAGGTACGTGACGATGCCGAGCAGGTCGACCAAGGTCGCGATGAAGGGGGTCGACGACACGGCAGGATCGAGGCCGAGCCGCTCGAGCAGGATCGGGAGCATCGAGCCCAAGACCGTGCCGAGCGTGACCACGGTCACCAGCGTCGCGCCGAGCGTGAGGGCGACCAGGCCGCCGCCCGTTCCGGTCAGCGCCCGCAGCGCGCCGATGCCCGCGAGCATGCCGCCAAGCACCAGCCCCATGGCCAGCTCGCGGGCGAGGACGCGGCCAGCCTGGCTCAGGTTGACCTCACCCACGGCCAAGGCGCGGATGATGATCGTGGCTGACTGCGAGCCCGAGTTGCCACCAGACGAGATGATCAGGGGCAAGAAGAGGACGAGCACGGCGGCCTCGGCGATCACGTCGTCGTAGTAGCGCATGGCGTTGGCGGTGAACTGACCCCCGACGAAGAGGGCGACCAGCCACGGCGCGCGCTTCTTGACGAAGGTCCAGAAGCCGGTGCCAAAGTAGGAGTCCTCCAGCGGCTGAATCGCCGCCATGCGGTGCATGTCCTCGGTCGCCTCTTCTTCGATGACGTCGACCAGGTCGTCGATGGTCACCAGGCCGCGCAGGCGGTGGGCGTCGTCGACCACCGGCAAGGCGATGAGGTCGTAGTGCTTGATCAGGTCGGCGGCGTCTTCCTGGTCGGCCTCCGGGCCGATGCTCTTGACGTCCTCCGCCATGATTGAGGCCACCGCCTCGCCCGGGTCGCACAGGATCAGGTCCCGCAGCGACACCACGCCGACCAGCTTGTCGCTGCCCGCCACGACAAAGACGTAGTAGACCGTCTCGGCCTCCTGACCGACCGTGCGAACGCGGTCGATGACCTCGGCGACGCTCATCTCCACCGGGACCGTGAGCGCCTCGGTCGACATCACCGACCCAACGGTGCCCTCCTCCCAGCGGACGAGGGCGCGGACGTCGGCCTCAGCCGCGTCGTCCATGGCGCTGAGGAGCGCCTCGGCGAAGTCGTGCTCGAGCTCGGCGACAAAGTCAGCGCGATCGTCCGACGCCATCTCGTCGATGATGGGAAAGGCGCGCTGCACACCGAGGCGCTGGACCAGGTCCACCTGCCGATGGGGCTCGATGCACTCGAGGACGTCGGCGGCCTGCGCCGGTACCAGCGCGGCCAGCAGCTCGGGCGCCAGATCTGGCGGCGCGCTCTCGACGATGTCTGCGACGTCCTCGTCGTGCAGGTCCTCGAAGAGCTCGCGGATCGCCTCGGGATCGGCCGCAAAGGCCTGCTCGATGTCGGGCAACATGAGGTGAGACAGCCGCATGGAGGTCCTCGGGAGGCGGCGCTGTTCGCCAAGGCCGCGCGCGCCGCGTCGGGCCGGGTCACGGTGCACAGGCTAGCAGAATGCGGCGACAATCCATTTCGCCGCAGTCTGCTAGAGCCGGCCGGTCCCGCGTAGAAACATGAATCGCACCGGGTCGAGCTCGTCGCCGTGTGGGTACCCGGGACCAAGCGCGTCGGTCGGGCCGGTGGTGGCGGCCACGGTGGCTTGATTGCCACGTCTTCGGTTGCGCCACGACGCCCGTTGCGCCGCCTGTGCGGCCTCCCACTGCTCCTGCTGATCGAGCAGCTCTTCGAGCCCGTCGGGGAGCTGATCCGAGAGGGCGATGAGCACGTGCCCAGCGCACTCCGCGTCCGCCGTGGCCCGGTGCGCCTCTTCCAAGGGGATGCCGAGCCGCTTGGCCACGGTCCCGAGCTTCATGTTGCCCTGCCCCTTCTGGAGCTCCTTGGCGAACACAAGCGGATCCAGCCAGGTGGCGCCGTCGGGCAGGCTCAGGTCACAACGCGCCAGCTCATGGATGATGAAGCCCCGGTCGAAGGCCGCGTTGTACGCGACCAGCAGCCGCCCCTCGAGCAGCGCGACGAACTCCTGGGCGACCGCCGAGAACACGGGCTTCCCCGCGAGGTCGGCCTCAGTGATGCCCGTCACCCGGGTCGCGTCTTTGGGCAGCGGGCGCTCCGGGTCGATCAGCGCGCCCCAGCGCTGGCTGACCTCGCCCTCGTCGAAGAGCACCACGCCCAGCTCGATGACGCGATCGCCCTGCTCTGGCTCGAGGCCGGTGGTCTCCGTGTCGAGCACGGCGAGCGGCATGCGTGCCCACGAGGCGGCCATGGCTAGCCGTCTCCCAGCACGCGCAACGCCGGCTGCCCCATGCGGATCGGCGAACCCAGCGGCAGCGCCGGCTCCAGGTCGGGGCGCTCGAACACCAGCACCACCGTCGAGCCCATCTCGAACACGCCGAACTCGTCGCCACGCTCAAAGGGCACCGGCGCGCTCGGCGTCACCCGCCCGCTCGCCGGCTGGCCGTTGTTCGACTTGATGTCGGCGAAGGCCACGCTCATGTGTCCGACGAAGGTCGCGCCGACCATGATCAACGCCGCCTTGCCGAACTCGGTGTCGAAGTGACCGATGATCCGCTCGTTGCGCGCGAAGAGGCCCGGCACGTGCTTGATGCCCATGCTGTTGACCGGGTAGAGCGCGCCAGGGAGGTAGCGCCAGGCCGTCAGCGACCCCTGCCACGCGCAGTGCACTCGGTGGTAGTTGTAGGGCGCCAGGTACACCACGGCGTAGCTGCCGTGCCGGTAGGCGTCGGCGTCAGAGCTGTCGCCGAGGAGCGCGTCGAGGCTGTACTCCACACCCTTGGCCTGCACCAGGGTGCCCTCTCCCAGGGGACCGAAGGCCGAGAGGGTGCCGTCGGCAGGCGACGGGACCCGGGTCGCGTCCGTCTCCACTGCCCGCATGCCCGGCTTGAGCTTGCGGGTGAAGAAGGCCTGAAAGGTGTCGAAGTCCGACACCGGCTGCGCCGCTTCGTGCAGGTCCACGCCGTAGACTCGGCTGAAGGCACGGATGGCGCCGTGCACCACCGGCGCGGGTGGCCGCGACGTGACGATGCGGTGCATCACGCGGGACACACGGGGGTCAGCGATGGCGCGTAGCCAGGTGGGCGGGGTGTGGGGCATGCGGGGCCTCCAGGGACGCGGGGCGTCGCTCAGAAGTTGGCGTCAAGCGTGCCCACGACCTGCTGCAGCGTCGCGTGGCGGGTCTGCAGGTCGGCGAGCGTGACGGTCTCGAGCCGGTCGACGCTGAAGTCTTCGACGCAGTACGACGCGGCGAGCGTGCCCGAGACCATGGCCTCGCGCATGCTCTCGGTGTCGAAGCGACCGCGTCGCGCCAGGTAGCCGATGAAGCCCCCCGCGAAGGTGTCGCCGGCGCCCGTGGGATCGATGACCTCGGGCAGCGGCACGGCGGGCACCAGCCCGGCGCTGTCCTCGGTGAAGAGCCACGCCCCGTGCTCACCGCGCTTGATCACGACGGCCTTGGGGCCCATGTCGCGGATCGCCGCGGCGGCCTGGATCATGTTGCCCGAGCCGCTCAGCCCGAAGGCCTCTTCGTCGTTGAGCAGCAGCAGGTCGACCTTGGCCAGCACCGCCTTGAGGTGGTTCAGCTCTCCGCTGATCCAGAAGTTCATCGTGTCGAGCGCGACGAACTTGGGCGCCGTGACCTGCTCGAGCACCGAGAGCTGGAGCCTCGGGTGGATGTTGGCGAGGAACACGACCTCGGCGTCGCGCAGCTCGGCGGGCACCTCGGGGTCGAAGCTGCTGAACACGTTGAGCTCGGTGAAGAGCGTCTCCCGCGTCTCGAAGTAGCGCGAGTAGCGGCCGCCCCAGCGGAAGGTCTCCCCGGCGACCTGCTGCACGCCCGTGAGCCCGACATCGTGGGCCCGCAGCCGCTCGAGGTCGGAGTCGCGAAAGTCCTCGCCCACCACCGCGACGACCTCGGTCGGGGTGAAGAGCGACGACGCCAGCGAGAAATAGGTCGCGGAGCCGCCCAGCGCGCGGTCTGCCTTGCCAGCCCAGGTCTCCACGGAGTCGTAGGCCATGGATCCAACGACGAGCACCTTCATTCGAGCCTCCTCCTGCGCAGGTGGCAGGGCTCCTACCAGTAACGGGACATCAGCAGCGACACCTTGCGCCGCGCTTCGGCGGGGATCGCCTCCGGGTGGGTCATGACCGCGTGACGGAGCGCGTCCTGGCTCGGGCACGCGCCGGTCGGCGGGTTCTTGGCCAGGGCGACGATGACCCGCTTGGCAGCGTCGACGTTGGCGCGCATGACGGCCAGCACGGACTCGACCGTGACGTCGTCGTGATCGGCGTGCCAGCAGTCGTAGTCGGTGACCAGCGCCAGGGTGGCGTAGGGCAGCTCAGCTTCCCGTGCGAGGCGGGCCTCCGGCATGTTGGTCATGCCGATCACGGAGACGTCGGGCCACGTCCGAAAGAGCGCCGACTCGGCCCGGGTGGAGAACTGCGGTCCCTCGATGCAGACGTAGGCCCCGCCCTGATGATGGGTCACACCGGTCTGCTCACAGGCAGCGCGGAGGGCCTGACGCACGCGCTCGCTGACCGGGTCGGCGAAGCCCACGTGCGCGACGATGCCGTCCTCGAAGAAGGTGCGCGCGCGGCCCACGGTGCGATCGATGAACTGGTCCGGCAGCACCACGTGACCCGGCGCGATGTGCTCCCGCATGGAGCCGACGGCCGACACCGAGAGCACGTCGGTGCAGCCCAGCTTCCGGAGCGCCCACAGGTTGGCGCGGTAGTTGATCTCGGAGGGGCTGAAGCGGTGACCGCGCCCGTGCCTGGGCAGGAAGAAGAGCGTCGTGTCGCCGATCTTGGCCTCGACGATGTCGTCCGACGGCGCGCCAAAGGGCGTGGCGACCGCGTGCGACCCGACGGTGTCGACGCCGTCGATGTCGTACAGACCGCTGCCGCCGATGACTCCGATGACTGCGTGGCTCATGGCTGGCTCCGTTCTCGTGGGTCGTTGCTGCGGGCAGGGAGGCCGCGGAGGGCGCGCGTCGGCGCCGCGTTGTAGCACGGTGGAGGCGGCTTCGCTGCCGCGGACGGTCCTGGCTGAAGCGCGTCCAGGGGTGGGTCGATCGCGGCGACGTCAGCTGCGGGATGGGTGGACGGCGGAGCGGGCGCTGCGTGGGAGGCGCGCGTTCGGGCGCGGCGAAGCGTGGAGTCGCGTGACCGACGCGAAGGGGTCGTCTCGCAGGCGTCCCGGTGGTGGGCGCCCGCGGAGGACTCAGCCGGCGGTGGGCGCCGCCTCGTTGGCCGGCCCCTCGGAGTCCCCGTCTTCCAGCCGCTGGTCGACGTAGGTCGCGATCGCGTCGTGATGCTCGGGCGAGAGGTCGATGAAGGCGACGGCCAGCCCGTGGGCGTAGCCGTTGACCCGACGCTGGCCGATGACCTCGCCGCGGACGATGATCGGCATCTCCAGCTCGGGAAGCTCGAACTCCAGCTCCATGTACTCCCGATCGAGCACGCTCCGCTGGGAGTAGGAGTGGCTCTCCAAGAAGATGCCGCTCGCGCTGAGGTTGGTCGCCGGGTGCACCCACATGCGCTGGCCGTCGCGCTCGCGCACGAACATCTCCACAGAGACACGTCGGGCAGAACGGCGGTCCTCGCCTGTGAGTTCTTCGTCGCGGATCGCGTTGATCGGATCGGTCATAGCTGGACCTCTCGTCATGCCGTCGTACGGAGTAGAAGGGGGCGGGAGGATACGGGATGCGCCGAGCGCTGGTCAACGGCAAGTCGTGGATGAAGGTCCACCCGGAGGGCCTCCAACGAGCCACCGGGAGCGTCGCGTGGTCGAGCTGATGATCGCATCGCGGGCCCGCAAGACGCCCGTGGACACCGCAGTCGATGTCCCGACAAGGCCGGAAACATGGGCCCATGGCAGGGGGCGGCAACAAAATGCGGCGCGAAGGCTTGCCAGGGGCGAAAACCTTGGGTAGAAGCCTGCCCGCTCGCAAGGGCACTTCGTCGGCGGTCGCTGCGCGCGTCCCAGACGTCCTCCAGGCTCCAGGGTCTGGACCTGCGCTCGGCGCTCCGGAGAGCTCGTCTCCGAGGTCGGTCGCTGACAAGATGCGGACGTGTCGCTGCCCATCTGTGGGCGCGGTGAATCGGGACGCCGGCGTAGACCGGCTCCACGGGGGTGTAGCTCAGTTGGGAGAGCGCTTGAATGGCATTCAAGAGGTCAAGGGTTCGATTCCCTTCATCTCCACCGACCCGATTCGCAGCCTGGCCAGACGGCCGGCGACAGTGAACGACCGCACATGTACGAGAGGACCCACACGGGTCCTTTCGTCGTTTTTGCGCCGCGCGCGTGCTCGAGCCGCTGTCGTTCTCGAATCGCGAGATGGGGGTCGCTGGGCCGTTGGGCCGCCGATCACCCCTGACGCTTCAGCTCGGCCTCGTCGAAGAAGTCCACCTTGTGCACCGGCATGATGACCGACGAGAGCAGGTTCACCGCGTGGGCGCCGACCCGCTTGTAGAAGCGCGTGAGGAGCACCGCCGCGGTGACCTCGCGGGCGTGCAGGTCGGTCTTGGCGATGTCGACCAGGAGGCGGTCGCAGCGTCGCCCGGCGTTGCGACCACGCTCCACGAGCTCCGTGGCCCGCTCCCGGTCCTGGGTCCGAATCACCTGCTCCACCGCCCCCAGGAGCGTGCCCGCGAGGTCGACCAGCTCCTCGAGCTCGCTGCGGAGCGGCCCCTCGGGGATGGGCCCGCCGCCCAGCTCGGACACCTCGGTGATGTTCTTGATGTAGTCGCCGATGCGTTCGGCGTCCTTCACCAGGGTCATGAGCAACAGACACCACGGGACACGACTGGGGTTGAGCGTCAGGTGCGAGATGACCCGCTTGCGGACCTTGCGCTGGAGCTTGTTCACCTCGACGTCCATCTCGTAGATCTTGGCGCGCTCCTCGACCGGGATCGTGTGCTCGAACGCGTGAGGGCGGACGCGCTTGGACATCTCCGTGGTGATCTGGAGCATGCGAAAGAGGTCTTCGCCCGCGGCCTCGAGCTCGTCACCCCCGCGGAAGATATCCAGCAATTCCATCCACATCTTCGACTCCAGAGGGGCACGTAGGTCCACAGGGTTGGCGCGCGCTGCGCCGGGGGTGAGCGGGCGCGTCTACAGCGACCGGCCCAGCGCGAAGAGCAGCGCTGGCACGCCGTAGAACACACCGATGACATAGGCTACCGCGATCCGCTTGGACTTGGCGGCGACGACCGAGAGCCGGTCGGCCAGGTAGAGCGGCAGGCGCCGTGTCACGGGCGGCACGTACCAGATCAAGATGCCGACCAGGTTGAAGAGCAGGTGCACGAGCGCGACCTGCACCGCGGCCTCGCCCTTGTCGCCGGACACGGCCGTCGCGGCGAGCAGGGCGGTGACCGTGGTGCCAACGTTGGCGCCGAGGGTGATCGGGTAGACCTGCTGGAGCGTGACCAGCCCCGCACCGGCGAGCGGCACCATGATCGACGTGGTGATCGAGCTCGACTGGACCGACACCGTGATCGCGATGCCAACGAACATCGCCACCGCGCCCCCCGAGCCGAGAAAGCGGTTCACCCAGCGCTCGACCCGCGCCAGCATGAGCGCGCGCATGACCTTCACGATGAGCCCAAGCGCCAGGAAGATGAGCACGCCGCCGATGATGGCCAGGGCGATGGAGCCCACCGAGCCGTCGAGCCCAACGGCCTCGAGCCCGCCCTTGATCAGCTTGACGCCCGCCTTGAACGCGGCCTTCAGCGGGCTCTTGTACTTCGCGCCGCCGATGCCTGTGAGCGCGCTGGCCAGGGTGCCGCTGGCGGACTCCAAGACGCCCTTGCCGCCCCACGACCGGGAGAGGATCTCGATCGGCAGGAGCGTCAGCACCGCCAGGTAGTTGAAGAAGTCGTGACAGGTCGCGGCAGCGAAGGCCCGACGGAACTCGGCGCCGCGGTTGGCGTGCGCCAGGCTGGCGATGGTGTTGGTGACCGTGGTGCCGATGTTGGCGCCCATGATCATCGGCACGGCGGCCGCCACGGCGACCTGACCCGAGGCCACCAGGCCGACGATGAGGCTGGTGGTCACCGACGAGCTCTGCACCAAGGTGGTGGCGAGGATGCCGACGATGAGCCCCAAGAGCGGGTTCATGTCCGCGCTCATGTAGGTGTCCATGGTGCCCTTGCCGAGCCCCTTGATGCCCGACGAGAGGCACTCGACACCGACCAGGAACACGTAGAGCAACACCAGGGCCTGGAGCACGTGCACCAGCAGCTGCTTGCGCGAGAGGTTGGCCTGGCTCACCGCCCACCCCCGTCCAGGCGTACGCGAGCGACGCGCTCACCGCTCCTGGCAACAGGGCGCGGCGCAGCGGGGAGCGGCTGTGCGCACACGGCTCCGCGGGCGCCGGATGGGGGTTCGCCCTGGGCTGGCTGGGTCACTGCGGTCACCTCGGGCTCCGCGTCGGAGCGATGGAGTCACGTGCCGTCGACAGGGGCGACAAAGCGCCCGAACTGACGCCCACCTGTCACAGCGGCGGCGCGGCCGCAATCAAGACTTTCGCGTGGCGCCTGGCAAGGGCGGGATCGGCACCCGGGCGTCACCGTCTCGTCACAGACCGACGAGGGCGGGCTTGGGGCTCCAAACGGGGGCGTGCGGTGTGGTGCGGCGGCGCGTCGGGCCGTGAACGCGGGTTCGGTGGAGCGGCAGCGGCCGAAGCGGGTCGCCGATCGTCAGAGCCCCTCCTTGGGCACGCGGCGCGGTCGCCGCGATCCCAGCGCGGCACCGACGCCGGGGTCAGGGACGCGGGGATCGGGGACGCGGGGGCCGCGCAAGCTCACGCTTGGGCCGGTCTTCTTCGCGAAAGAGCGGGATCGATCGCACCGGCCTCGGGGGGGGCGCCCGACGCAGACGGAGCCGGGCCGGGCCGCTCCCAGGCTCAGCGCGCGGCGTCGGCGGCGGTCGCGTGCCGACCCAGGTCACCGCGATCGCCACGGCGATGGTGAGCAGGACCACGACCAACTTCAGGCCGGTGCGCTCATGGGTCTGCTGGGCCTTGCGGGACAGGGCGCGCTGCACCTCGAGCTCACGCAGCGCGGCGCTCAGGCGGGCCCGGTCGACCACGTCTTCCTGCTCGTCGAGCGCCACCGCGTGGGGCAGGAGCGCGACGCGCTCTTCGAAGCGATCGCCGTAGGGCATGGCGCCGGCGTACGCGGCGAGCGGCATCAGCGGCGTCCCGCGTGCCCACGGCCCCTCGCCGCCCTCGACCGACAGCCGCTCCGCCTCTGGCAACACCAGCGCCACCGCCGCGGCCAGGCTGTCGAGCGCGCCGGCCCGCAGCAAGGGGGTCGGCGACAGGCCTTGCAGGACGGCTCCGGCGAGCGCCGGAGCGCGGCGCTCCAGCTCGGCCCGCGTGTCCGGCGAGGGCCCCTGACGGAGCGCGTGGTCGAGCAGGGTGGACGCAGGGACGTCGAACGCCGGCCGCCCCAAGAGCGCGTGGGCCAGGGCGGCGCACAGGGCCCACGTGTCGCTCGTCGTCGCTGGCAAGCGCCCCGCCAGCAGCTCCGGCGCCACGCTGCCGGAGGGTCCGTAGAGCGACGCCACGTCGTCTCCGATGTCGCCGCGGGCCGCCGCCACCACCAGCGCCACACCAGCGCCCTGGAGACGCAACGCGGCGGTGCCGTCGAGCCCAGGCGGGCAGACGTACAGGTTGTCGACGTGGACGGCCCCCGCGACGAGGCGCCGCCGGTGGCATCGCTGCAGCGCGGCGACGAGATCGACGAAGAGCGCCGCGGCTTGCCGCTCGCTGAGCTGGCCGTGAGCGTCGAGCAGCTCGCGCAGGGTCGAGCCGGTGGGGGCCGCGTGATGCAGCGCCACGCTGTCCGCCGTGGACTCCACGCCGACCAGGGGCAGCAGCGCTTGCTGCGGCGAGCCGCGCCAACGTTCGGCGAGCCCAGCGGCACCGTCGACGTCGGCCCCAGGGCGGCCAAGCACCAGGGTCACCACCACGGCGCTGTCCGCTGCGACCCCCTCCGCCAGGCTCACGCGGCCCCAGGGCGGCGCCGCGAGCAGCCGCTGGCCGACTCGACTCACGCTGGGCTCCCCCGCGACAGGGCGGCCATGACCGCCTGCACGAGGCGCTCGTCGGCCCCTTCGATCGGGGCTGCGAGCGGCTCCATGGGGGGGCAGCTCGCGCTCGGACGCTCCAGGCTCGCGGCCGCGTAGAGCCGGGTCACCTCGCCCTCTGCGATCGGCTGGGGCGGCGTCCCGAACTGCGCCCCCAAGAGCTGGGCTGTGGCGCACACGCGCGCGGTGTGCTCCATGGCGTCGAGGCGGACGAAGGCCTGGTCGAGATCGGCCCCCAGCGTCACCGAACCGTGGCGGGGCATCATGACCACGTCGTAGCACCGCAGGTAGGGCTCCAGGGTCTCGCCCACGCTGGCCGTGGTGGGGGTGGTGTAGGGCGCGGTGGCGACCTGTCCGAAGGCGAAGATGACCTCCGACACGTAGACCTCGCTGAGCTTGCCGCCAGCGAGCTGGTAGGCCGTGGCCATCGGCGGGTGGGCGTGGATCACGGCGCCCACGTCGGGGCGCACGCGATAGGCCGCCAGGTGGAGCGAGAGCTCACTCGAGGGTCGACCTGCGCCCACAGGGGCTCCGCTGAGGTCGGTGACGACCAGGTCTGGAGCGCGCAGCCGGCCTTTGTGACAGCCGCTCGGGGTGGTCAGCACGCGGTTCGGCCCGAGTCGAACGCTGAGGTTGCCGTCGGCGGCGGCGCCCAGCCCTCGGACCCAGATGTCGCGCGCTGTCTCGCACAGCGCTGCGCGTGCCTGCCGCTCGTCGACTCGACGCATGTCGCTCCCGTGTTGGCGTGTCAGTAGGTCTGGTCGACGACGTGCTTCTTGCCCGTGAAGCTCAGCGCGTCGATCTTCCAGGCCCGATCGATCTCGACCATGCGCACGCTGTACTCGGTGCCGACGCCGCGGTCGCCGGCGCGTTTCAGCGTCAGCCAGACCTCTTCCTTGCCGTCGGGGCCCTTCTGCGGCTCGCCGACCGACTCGATCTGCTCGGTGACCAGGTAGTAGTAAGGGTGTGTGCTGGCCAGGCGTGGGTCGCGCGTGCGCGAGAGCCGCAGCAGCGCCGCCAGCACCGGCCGCGACTCCGGCGTGAAACCGTCGAGGAAGCCGTCCTCGTCGCCCAGCATCGCCGCCGACACGGTCTGCAGGTAGACGTCGCCCGCCTTGGTCACGTGGACAAAGCGGAAGTAGGCCCACACGGCGGCGCCGATCAGCAAGACGATCACAAGGACGAGGAGCAGCTTCTTCATGGGTCTCACAGCGCAGGCGCCGCTCCGTGCGACGGGTCTGCGGCGATGCTACGCGCCGAGCAGCGAAAGCGCAGCACCCCGCGTCGGCGGGCCACCGCGGTCGGCTGGGGTCACGGGCCGAGCCCTGGGTCCGTCCGTCGAGCGCGTCGGTGGGCGACCCGGGCGGACCCGCACCCCAGCGCTACCTCGGCAACACGTGATCGAGAAATCCGTCCATCTCCAGCAGCGCGACGCGCCACTGGCCCCGCACCAGGCGCATGGGCACCCGAGCGACACGCGTCCCCTTGCGCACCTCGACCAGGCAGAGGTGGTGGTTCAGCACCATGCAGTGATCCCCGTCTTCCGGGTCCTCGACGATGTCACCGCTGGGCAGCAGGTCGGGAGCGAAGCCGCGGGCGCCGAGGACCTCGAAGGTCTGCGCGGACACCTTCACCACGTGCTGCGACCGGGTCAGGAAGGCCCGCGACTGCGGGTCCACCAGCGCCAGGAACTCGTCTGGAGACTTGGAGGTCAGCGCGTCGCGCGCCGCGTTCAGCACCACGGCCGGGTCGTCCCTACAGCCAGTGAGGGCGAGGGCAGCGAGGCAGAGCAGCGGTAGCAGGCGGCGTGACATGGCCTTGTGCGTGTCATGGCGGGCCGGACTCGTCAAGCCACTTTGCCCTGGCAGCCTCCCACGCATCGGCCGGCTGCGCCGACGTCGATCGCGACCGCCCCGCGCCGCATGGGCCGCAAACGAGCTGAAAATACAGGCACGGAGCGGCGGCCGCGCCCCCGAATCGACCTGCGCGACGCGCCGCGCTTGCGCCACGTGGAGCCCAGGTGATAGCCCGCCAGAGGTCGTCTCCACCCTGTGCGCCAGGCCCGCGTCCGGACCGAGCCACGCCGCGTGATCCGCCTTTCCGTCTCGCTCGAGGAGCGCCCGTGTCCGCCGCACCGCCACGCCAACCTTGGGGCCCCGGGCTCGACCTGCGCGCCGACGGCGACGTGAACCAGAGCGCTCGCTTCGTCGCCATCGCCGGCAACATCGGCGCCGGCAAGTCGACGCTCACGTCCTTCTTGGAGTCGCGCTTCGGCATTCGGCCTTTCTACGAGCCCAATGACGCCAACCCCTACCTGACGGACTTCTACGGCGACATGGCGCGCTACGCGTTCCACAGTCAGATGTACTTCCTCTCCGCCAAGTTTCGGGCCCACCTGCAGCTGGCGGCCCTGCTCGACGAGCACCCGGAGACGGTCTTCGTTCAGGACCGCACCATCTACGAAGACGCCGAGATCTTCGCGACCACCCTCCACAGCTCCGGGGTGATGAACGCGCGCGACTTCGAGACCTACCACAGCATGTACAGCGCCATCCGCGACACGCTGCCGCGCCCGGACCTGCTCATCTACCTGCGCTGCTCGATGAAGACGATCCGCAAGCGCATTCGCAAGCGGGGGCGGACCGAGGAGCAAGACATCGACCTGGGCTACCTGCGGCGCCTACACGAGGCCTACGAGGCCTGGTTCGAGCGCTACGACCTCGGGCCGACCTTGGTCATCGAGGCGGATCAGAACGACTACCTCTCGCACATGATCGACCGACTCGACCTGACCCGGGCGCTCGAGCGAGTCCTGCACCCCGGCAACGGCGCGTGACCGGGACGGCGCGCGGACCTGGCCGTCGCGGGCCACGGGATGGCAGAGCCGTCTTGAGACCTTAGCCGCTGACGCTTGCCCCGCACCCGGGCCAGCCGTAGACTCCGCGCGCCCAAATTTCGGGGCCCCGCGGGAGTCGATGCGTCATGGCGTTCTCTGTCCACCAACGCCCTGAGCTGCTCGATCGTCTGGGGCGAGAGCGCTTCGACGTGCTCGTGGTCGGGGGCGGCATCACTGGCGCGGGGGTGGCGCGCGACGCCGCGCTCCGCGGGCTGAAGGTCGCCCTGGTCGACATGGACGACTTCTCGAGCGGCACGTCGTCGCGGTCGTCGAAGCTGATCCACGGCGGCCTCCGCTACCTGGAGCAGGGAGACGTCGGGCTGGTGTTCGAGGCCGTGCGCGAGCGGCAGCGGCTGATGAAGCTGGCCCCCCACCTGGCGACGCCGCAGTC
>JAUIAC010000020.1 GCA_030425545.1 bacterium
ACGACGGGGAGCCCTGCACCAAGGACGCCTGCGCGCCGGGCATGAGCTCGTCGAAGCCGGACGCCAAGGGCTGCGTCCACGTCAAGACCGACGCCTGCGGCGCCTGCAAGAGCGACGACCAGTGCGCTGACGACGACAAGTGCACCGCCGACGCGTGCGACGCGAACACCGGCAAGTGCACGCACGTGAAGATCCCCGGCTGCGGCAGCTCGGAGTGCTTGACGAAGAACGACTGCAAGGACCAGGAGCCCTGCACCGACGAGGCCTGCGTGCAGGGCAAGTGCGTGATCACCAAGAAGAGCTGCAACGACGGCGACGCGTGCACGGCTGACGCGTGCAACCCGCAGACCGGCGCCTGCTCGAACGCGCCGATCCCCGGCTGCGGCGGCTGCAAGAGCGCGGCGCAGTGCGACGACGGCAACGCCTGCACGGCCGACAGCTGCCTCGACACCGGCAAGTGCAGCAACCAGGCCAAGAGCTGCGACGACGGCATCGCCTGCACGGCCGACAGCTGCAACCCCAAGAGCGGGGTCTGTGGTCACGTGGCCAACAACGGCAAGTGCGAAGACGGCGACAAGTGCACGCAGAACGCCTGCGACCCGAGCAAGGGCTGCGTCAGCAAGAAGGACCCGGCCTGCAGCGACAAGTGCACGGGCGACAAGCAGTGCAACGACAACAACCTGTGCACGGTCGAGTGGTGCGCCAGCGGCAAGTGCAAGGTCGTGCCGAAGAAGTGCGACGACGGCAACGCCTGCACCAACGACAGCTGCAGCGCGACCCAGGGCTGTGTCTACACGCCCAACAGCCAGCTCTGTGACGACGGCGTGAAGTGCACCGCCAACGACGCCTGCAAGAGCGGCAAGTGCACCGGCACGTGGGTGGGGGCCAAGGCCTGCGCCGACGGCAACCCGTGCACCGCGGACGGCTGCGACACGGTCAAGGGCTGCGTCTACAAGAACACCAGCGGCCCCTGCGACGACGGCGACGGCTGCACGGCCAACGACGTGTGCGCCGGCGGCAAGTGCACGGCGGGCGCGGCCAAGCTCTGCGACGACAAGAACAGCTGCACCAAGGACAGCTGCAACGCCAAGACCGGGCAGTGTGTGCACACCGCGATCCCGGGCTGCGGCGCCGGCTGCAGCACCAACGCGCAGTGCAACGACAACAACCTGTGCACGGTCGAGTGGTGCGCGGTGACCGCGAGCGGCGCGGGCTCGTGCAAGTACAAGGACAAGGCCTGCAACGACGGCGTCAGCTGCACGGTCGACAGCTGCGACAAGGCCAAGGGCTGCGTCTTCACGCCCAACGCCAAGCTCTGCGACGACGGCAACAGCTGCACGGTCTCGGCCTGCACGGAGAAGGGCTGCGCGTGGAAGCCCAACGAGGGAGCGCCCTGCAGCGACGGCAACGCCTGCACCGGCAAGGACTACTGCAAGGGCGGCAAGTGCGTGACCGCTGGTAAGGTTGACTGCAACGACGGCAACAAGTGCACGGCCGACAAGTGCGACGCGGCCACGGGCAAGTGCTCGAACCTCCCGATCCCCGGCTGCACGGGCCCCTGCAAGAGCGACGTCGACTGCGACGACGGCAACAAGTGCACCAAGAACACCTGCTTCGCGGCCTTCGGCCAGTGCTCGACGACCAAGCTGAGCTGCAACGACGGCAACCCCTGCACCGCCGACGGCTGCTCGCCCACCCAGGGCTGCGTGCACAAGGTCACCAGCGGCCAGCAGTGCAACGACGGCGACGCCTGCACCGGCGGCGACACCTGTGTGTCCGGCAAGTGCTACGGCAAGCCCAAGAGCTGCGACGACGGCAACAAGTGCACGGCGGACAAGTGCGACCCCAAGCAGGGCTGCGTGCACGCGCAGATCCCCGGCTGCGGCGCCAGCTGCAAGTCCGACGCGGCGTGCGACGACAACAACCCCTGCACGGGCGACTTCTGCAACCCGGCCACCGGCAAGTGCGTCAACAACGCCATCGCCGGCTGCAAGACCTGCACGAAGAGCAGCCAGTGCGCCGACGACAAGGGCTGCACGCAGGACGTGTGCAACGTGAGCATCGGCATCTGCTTCCACAACACCGCGAAGAACTGCTACGAGAACGAGAAGTGCACCTCGTCGGCGCAGTGCAACGACGGCAAGGTCTGCACGCAGGACTACTGCAGCAACTACTACAAGCGCTGCTTCCACAACCCGATCAACAACTGCGACCCCAACGCGGCGGACTGCCAGAAGGCGTCCGACTGTGACGACAAGAACGCCTGCACCACGGACTACTGCAGCGGCGCGACCAAGAAGTGCATGCACTACAAGATCAACGGCTGCACCACCGACAAGCCGTGCAAGGGCGACGCGGAGTGCGACGACGGCAAGAAGTGCACGGTGGAGACCTGCGTCAGCAACAAGTGCCAGAGCGCGCCGAAGGCCTGCGACGACGCCAACCCCTGCACGACGGACTACTGCAGCAACTCCACCGGCGCCTGCCTGCACTACAAGAAGCCCAACTGCACGGCGAAGAAGTGCAGCGGCTCGGACCCGGTGCAGTGCGACGACGGCAACAAGTGCACGATGGACGTGTGCCTGCTGAACTACTGCAACTACTACGCGATCCCTGGCTGCAAGTAGCCGGGAGATCTGACGATTGCACCGCGGGCGGCCGCTGCACGGAGACGTGCGGCGGCCGCGCTGCGTTGGGGCGCCCCCCGTGGCGCGACCCGGTGCGCTGACGGGCGTGTCGTCCGCCAGCTCAGCCGATCAACTGACGGACGGGCTGTGCACGGCGGGCACGGGGCACGGCTGGGCGCGTCGAGGGTGGATGTGTCACCCTCGCGACCGACGCTGGCATGGAGCGCGTCGCCCCCTGGAGCTGGCCATGGACCGAGTCGACCTGCTGATCAACGGCGCGTTTCGCTCGACGTCGCGGCGCTTCCCGCTGGTGAACCCGACCACCGGTGAGACCGTGGCGGAGGTCTGCGAGGCCGGAGCCGACGACGTGGACGACGCCGTGCAGGCCGCGCGGGCGGCGCTCGCCGGGCCGTGGGGAGCGATGCCGGTGGCCGAGCGGCTGCGACTGCTGCGCGCCGTGGCCGACGAGGTGGACCGGCGGCGCGACGCGTTTCTGGCCCTGGAGGTGCGCGACACGGGCAAGCCGGTGGCCTTCGCTGGGACAGTGGACATCCCCCGGGGCGCGGCCAACTTCCGCGCCTTCGCCGACATGCTGGCCGGGCAGCACGACGAGGCTTATCACCAAGACACGGCCGACGGGCGCGGGGCGGTGCACGTGACCCAGCGGCGGCCGGTCGGTGTCGTGGGCGTCATCTGCCCGTGGAACCTGCCGCTGTTGCTGATGACCTGGAAGGTCGCGCCCGCCCTGGCCGCTGGCAACACGGTGGTGGTCAAGCCCAGCGAGGAGACGCCGTCCACCGCGACGCTGCTCGGCGAGGTGATGCGCGACGTGGGGGTGCCCGACGGCGTCTACAACGTGGTGCACGGCTTCGGCCCCGGGTCTGCCGGCGAGGCCATTGTCCAGCACGCTGACGTCGACGCGATCACGTTTACGGGCGAGAGCGCCACCGGCCGCGCCATCATGGCGTCGTGCGCGGCGGACCTGAAGCGGGTGAGCTTCGAGCTCGGCGGCAAGAACCCGGCGCTGGTGTTCGCCGACGCGGACCTCGACGAGGCGGTGGCGGGGACCGTGCGCTCGGCCTTCAGCAACTGTGGCCAGATCTGCCTGTGCACCGAGCGGGTGTACGTCGAGCGCAGCGTGTTCGACACCTTCGTGGCCAAGCTGGCGGCGGCGGCCGACGCGCTGGTGCTCGGGCCGCCCGAGGGCGCCGACACCGACATGGGGCCGCTGGTGTCGGCGGTGCACCGCGACAAGGTGGTCTCGTACCTGGACCTGGCGGTGGCCGAGGGCGCGCAGGTGCACGCAGGCGGACGGGTGGCCGAGGTCGCGGGGTTCCCCGGCGGCTTCTGGGTCCGCCCGACCGTGTGGACGGGGCTGGGGCAGCAGGCGCGCACGGTGCGGGAGGAGATCTTCGGGCCGGTGTGCCACGTGACGCCCTTCGACACCGAGGCCGAAGCGGTCGCCCTGGCCAACGACACGGAGTACGGGCTGTGCGCCGCGGTGTGGACCAGCGACGTCCGGCGGGCGCACCGGGTCGGCGGCGCCATCGACGCGGGCATGGTGTGGGTGAACACCTGGTACCTGCGCGACCTGCGCACCCCCTTCGGCGGCATGAAGGCCAGCGGTCTCGGCCGCGAGGGAGGCCACTACTCGACCGAGTTCTACACCGAGCTCAAGAACCTCTGTATCAAGCTCTGAGCGCGCGGCTTGAGGCCGCCTGCTCGATCGTCGCAGGCCACAGCGGCCCGCGATTCCAGGAGAGACCGCACCGATGTCCGTGACCGAGCCCATCATCCTGCCCGACCGCGCCGGCGCGTTGGCCAACTATCCTCACGCGCGCCGCGTCGGCGACCTCATCTTCGTCAGCGGCGTGTCGTCGCGGCGGCCGGACAACACCCACGCCGGCGTCACCCTGCACCGGGACGGCGCTGGCGGCGTGCAGTCGGTGACCAAGGACATCCGCCTGCAGGCCAGGGCGGTCATCGAGAACATCGGCGTGATCCTGGAGGCCGCGGGCGCCACGCTCGCCGACGTCGTGGACTGCACCGTGTTCCTGGTCGACATGGCCGACTACGCGGGCTTCAACGTGGTCTACAACACCTTCTTCGACGCCCAGACCGGGCCGACGCGGACTACGGTGGCGGTGCACCAGCTGCCGCATCCCAACCTGCTCGTGGAGCTCAAGGTGGTCGCGTATGCGCCGCTGAAACCCTGATTCTTCGGGGGTGCAGCGACCCCTGCGCCCCGAATCCCTGCGCCGCGTCGACCCAGCGTGGACCCGACCCAGCGTGGACCCGACCCAGACCGGACCCAGACCCTACTCAGACGCGACGACGTCGACCCCATCCGGAGCCTGCATGCTGACCGAACAACGCCGCGCCGAGCTGGCCCGCCGCCTCTGGCAGGCCGAGCACTTCCGCACCCCCTGCGCACCGCTCACCGACGACGAGGCCGAGCTCTCCGCCGAGGACGCCTACGCGATTCAGAGCGTGAACCTCGACCGCCACGTGGCCGGCGGCGCCCGGGTCGTGGGGCGCAAGGTCGGGCTCACCAGCGACGCCATCCAGTCGTGGCTGGGCGTCGACCAGCCCGACTTCGGCGGCCTCCTGGACACCATGGAGATCCCCTCCGGCGGCGAGCTCCGCGCCGCGGCGCTGCTGCAGCCGCGGGCCGAGGGGGAGATCGCCTTCGTGCTGGCCGACGACCTCATGGGACCCGGGATCACGGTGGCCGACGTGCTGGCCGCCACCGACTTCCTGCTGCCGGCCATCGAGGTCATCGACTCGCGGGTGGCCGACTGGAAGATCCAGTTCGCGGACACCGTCGCCGACAACGCGAGCAGCGGGCGCTTCGTGCTCGGCACCACGCCCGTCGGTCCGGACGAGATCGACCTGAGCCTGGTCGGCATGGCCCTGCGCAAGAACGGCCGTGTGGTGTCCACCGGCACCGGCGCGGCCTGCCTCGGTCACCCGGTGCACGCCGTGGCCTGGCTCGCCAACACCCTCGGGGAGCTGGGCACGCCGCTGCTCGCTGGGGAGATCGTGCTCTCCGGCGCCCTTGGACCCGCCACGCCCATCGAGGCTGGCGACGCCCTCGAGCTGCGCATCGCCCGGCTGGGACGGTGCAGCTTTCGGGTCGTGTGACCCGGAGCGCGCCGCTCCCCATTCCGCCGCCCCTCGGCGGCCCACGAGGGCCCGATCGCTGACCGCTCGACCCATGGCTCCCGTCACCCCGTGAGGACCTGATGACCGCTCGCACCCCCGTCGCCATCCTCGGCAGCGGCCACATCGGCACCGACCTGCTGATGAAGCTGCGTCGGTCTCCCACCCTCGCTCCCGTGATGCTGGTCGGCATCGACCCGGAGAGCCCGGGCCTGGCGCGCGCACGCGACCTGGGCGTCGCCACCACCCATGACGGCCTCGCCGGGCTGCAGGCCGCCGAGGGCTGGGACGACATCGCGCTGGTCTTCGACGCGACGTCGGCACGGGCGCACCTCGCGCACGCCCCGGTGTTGCAGGCCGCGGGCAAGATCGCCGTGGACCTGACCCCGGCCGCCGTCGGCCCCTACTGCGTGCCCATCGCGAACCTCGACGCCCACCGCGGCGCCACCAACGTCAACATGGTCACGTGCGGTGGGCAGGCGACGATCCCCATCGTCTGGGCGGCGAGTCAGCACACCCGCGTCCGCTACGGCGAGATCGTCGCGTCGATCTCCAGCCGCTCGGCGGGGCCCGGGACCCGCGCCAACATCGACGAGTTCACCCGCACGACCGCGCGCGCCATCGAGCAGGTCGGCGGGGCGGAGCGTGGCAAGGCCATCATCGTGCTCAACCCGGCCGACCCGCCGCTGCTGATGCGCGACACGGTCTACCTGCTGACCGATCCCATGGACGTGGACGTGCTCCGCAGCGCCATCGAAGACGCGGTGGCGCAGGTGGCGAGCTATGTCCCCGGCTATCGGCTGGTGCAGCCCCCCGTCATCGACGCGGTGCAGGGCGTCGCCATGCCGGGCGAGGCGCCCTTCGACGGGCTGAAGGTCACGGTGTTGCTCGAGGTCGAGGGGGCCGGCGACTGGCTGCCCGCCTACGCCGGGAACCTCGACATCATGACCTCAGCAGCGCTGCGCATGGGCGAGCTGCTCGTGGCGGGGCGGGAGCGGGCATGAGCGTTGCGATGTCCATGGCGACGCGCCCCAGGGGACGCCGGGCGCTGACGTGGGGCTGGCTGGCGGCGCTGATCTGCGCCAGCGCCCTGGCGTGCGGGGAGACCGAGGGGACAGACGCCGACGTGGTCGACCCGGGTGGCGACGCGGCGGGCGAGGGCCTCGGCCACGACGCCGCGGACACCAGCGCCCCCGACACCAGCGCGGCGGCGAAGACGGCCGGCACGTTCACCGTGCTCACCTACAACATCAAAGGGCTCCCCGGCGCGGTGACCGGCTGGGACACGGGCAAGCAGATGCAGCTGATCGCCCCGAAGCTCAACGCCTTCGACCTCGTCGGGCTGCAGGAGGACTTCATCGAGGTCCACCACAAGGCGGTGGTGGCGGAGGCCACGCACACGCACCAGGACTGGTTCTCCGCCAAGAAGGAGAGCGCGCGCGCCGACGGGTCACACACCTACGGCTCGGGGCTCACCCTGCTCGCGCGGATGTCGGTGGTGGCGACGCAGCACGCGCACTACGCCTCGTGCGAGGGGCTCTTCAACCACGCCAACGACTGCCTCGCCAGCAAGGGCGTCATGGTCACGCGGCTGAAGCTCTCCGCCCACCCGGACGCGGAGCTCGACGTCTACAACACCCACCTCGAGGCCGGCGGGAGCGCCAAGGACGAGGCCGTGCGCGCCGAGCAGATCCAGCACCTCGCCAAGCTGATGACCACCTACTCGAAGGGCCGCGCGGTGCTCTTCATGGGCGACACCAACCTGCACCCGCACCAGGCCGTCGACCGCAAGGAGATCCAGGCCCTCGACCTCGCCGCGGGGCTCACCGAGACCTGCGCCACGGTGCAGTGCCCCGAGCCGAACCACATCGACCGCGTGCACTACCGCAGCAGCGCGTCGCTGAAGCTGCAGGCCACGGCGTGGAAGCGCGACACCAGCTTCGTCGACAGCGCGGGCGAGGACCTGAGCGACCACCCGGCGATCACCGCGACGTTCAGCTGGCAGGTGACCGCGAAGTAGAGCGCGACGCCCAGGGCAGGAGGCGCAGATGAGCACGCAGCTGGTCGAGACGATGGTGGTGAACACCGCGGGGCAGGGCCTCACCGAGCTGACGCGGGAGCTGCGGGCGGTGGTGGCCCGGAGCGGCGTGCACACCGGGCTGTGCACCGTGTTCTGCCGCCACACCTCGTGCAGCCTGGTCATCCAGGAGAACGCCGATCCCTCGGCGCAGCGCGACCTCGAGCGGTGGTTGGACCGGCTGGTGCCGGAGCGGGACGCGCTCTACACCCACACGGCGGAGGGGCCCGACGACATGCCGGCGCACATCAAGGCGGCGCTGACCGCGACGTCGCTGAGCATCCCCGTGGTCGAGGGCTCGCTCGTGCTGGGCACGTGGCAGGGGCTCTTTCTGTGGGAGCACCGCAGCGCGCGCCATCGGCGCCAGGTGGTCGTGCACGTCGGCGACTGAGCGCCGGGTGGGCTACAGCGCCTCGGGCGGCTGACTCCACGGCATCTTCACCTCGAGGGGCTTGCCGTCGATGTTGCCCTTGACCTCGAACACCCACTTGCCGTGCATGTGCAGCTTGAAGCCCTCCGAGAGGAAGACGCCAGGCCCGAGGCCCTTGTGCGCTGGCTTGGTCATCATGCCGTGACCGTGGGCGGGCATGGTGCTGTCCGCGCCGAAGCCCGTCAGCGGCTGGGGCTTGCCGGCGCGGGTGACGACGGTGGTGACGCGGAAGAGCTGACCGACCTTGGGGTTGGCGGGATCGAAGCGCAGGCTGACCTGGACGTCGGCCAGGGCGCCGGTGCCCTTGCCGGTCAGCGCGGGCTTCCCGGCGCTGTCCTGAGGGGCGAGGGCCTTGTCGGCCGCCTTGTCGTCCACCTTCGGCGCGGCGGCGGCAGGCTTGGCGGCTTCGGGCTTGGCGGCCTCGGGCTTGGCGGCCTCGGGCTTGGCGGCTTCGGGCTTGGCGGCTTCGGGCTTGGCGGCCTCTGGCTTGGCGGCTTCGGGCTTGGCGGCCTCTGGCTTGGCGTTCTGGGGCGCCGGCTCCTGCTTGCCGCAGCCGGTCAGCGCCAGCAGCGCCAGCGCGGCGAGCAGGCGAGCGTAGGGAAGGGTCGAGATGGTGCTGCTGCGGGTCATGGCGTCTCCTCTGGGGGCGGCGAAGCTACAGCAGCGGCCTCGCCATCGGAAGCCGGCGCGCCGCCCTGCGCTGCGTCGGCCTCGCGCTCATCTGGCGTGGCGCCCGTCTCTGGGGCGCCCGTCTCTGGGGCGCCTGTGTCTGGGGCGCCCGTCTCTGGGGCGCCTGTCTCTGGGACGCCCATCTCTGGGGCGCCCGTCTCTGAAGCGCCCGTCGCGTCGCGCCCGGCCTGGGCCTGCCGCTGGGCCTGCGTCGCCGCGAGGTGTTCCGCCGCGACCGCCGCCACCGCGCCGCGGACCCGCTGAACGCAGGCCTCGCGGTCGGCGAGCCAGTCCTTGGTGAGCACCCACTGGACGCGCCAGCCGAAGGCTGACAGCACCCCCGGCCGCGCGTGGAAGCGGTCGAAGGCGTCGGGCTTGGCGTAGTGCCGCGCGCTGTCCACGAGCACGGCCACCTGCCAGCCCGGGGCGCTCGGCTCCCGCACAGCCAGGTCCACCTGGAAGCCGGACGCGCCCACCTGCCGGCTGACGGCCAGGCCGGCGCGCTCCAGGGCGTCGGCCAGCCCGTCGATGACGGGGGTCGCCTCTGCGGTCTCTGCGCTCCGGCGCCGCCGCTCCTGTCCGCCGGCCAGGGCGTGCATCAGCGTGTCCGCGAGCCCCTGGTCGCCGACGCTCATGGCCTCGGCGTACTGCAGGTAGCGGCGAAAGCAGAGCGCGCCGTCGTTGTACTCGTTGGTGATGGCGCTGTAGCGGATGGAGCTCACCACCGCCATGTGGCGCTTGGCCCGCGAGAACACCACGTTGAGTCGCTTCTCCCCGCCGCCCTTGTTGATGGGCCCGAAGTTCATGCGCATGGCGCCCTGTCGGTTGGGGCCGTAGCACACGCTGAGGACGATGATGTCGCGCTCGTCGCCCTGGACGTTCTCCAGGTTCTTGACGAAGAGGCCGCACAGCTGGCCGTCCTCTTCCCGCTCGATCTCGGCCTCGAGGCGACGACCGAAGTCTCTGTCCTCCTCCCCCAGCTCTCGCAGCGCCTTCTCGATCTCCCCCTGCTGCGCCTCGGAGAAGGCCACCACGCCCAGCGTCGGGCGCTGGGGCTCGTCGCTGTCGAGCAGGCCGCGCACCAGCTCGGCGATGTAGCGCGCCTCGCCGGGGTTGCGGCGCTGCACGTAGGCGCTGCGCTGCATGTGGTGAAAGCTCACCGCGCGGTCGCGCACGTGGGCGGCGTTGGCCCGCCCCTCGGCGGCGCTAGAGACCTCGATGGGCGGCCGCGTGGCGGGGAGGCTGCGGTCGGGGACGGTGAGCAGGTCGCCCCCGTAGAAGGCGTGGTTGCTGAAGCGGATCAGCGCCTCGCTGCGGCTGCGGTAGTGCCACCCGAGCATGGTCGACGGCAGGCGCTGGGCGGCGTGGGTGAGGAAGCTGTCCGCTTGCAGGTCGTAGGTGGCGGCGACGCTCTCGTCGTCCTCGTCGTCGCGGCTGCCGCCCGACGAGAAGAAGCTGGTCGGCGGCAGCTGCATCTCGTCGCCGACCACGATCATCTGGGGGGCGCGCATGACTGCGGGCACGGCCTCTTCGAGGGGGATCTGCGAGGCCTCGTCGAAGATGACGACGTCGAAGCGCTGCTCGTCGAGCGGCAAGGTGTCGGAGATGCTCAGCGGGCTCATGAGCCAGATGGGCTTGAGGTCGTAGACCACCGTGCCGGTGGCGCCGTCGGTCAGCGAGCGGATCGACTTGTGACGCATGACCTTCTTGAACTCGCGCTCGAGCTCCCGCCGGCCGGCGTTGTAGGCCTTCTTGAGCGCCTTGCCGGCGCCGTCGAGCTGTGACGCCGGCTGGGCACACAGGTGGACGCGGTCCAGGAAGTTGCGCCGCACGCGGGCGCGCACGGCGTCGGCGTTGGCGCGCAGCCACGCGGCGTGGTTGTCGTGGACCTGCGCGGTGAGCGCGGCCAGGGCGCGCGCGTCGAAGCGGGCCAGCGGTCGGTTCTTGCGAAAGGTCGCGCCCAGGGTGCCCTCGCAGACCGCCGCGTCCCACTCCGCAGGGGCGAGCGGCACACGGCAGACCGCGTCGTAGACCGGGCTCTGCTGCACGGCCGCCAGGGGTGTCCGCACCTCGCCGAGCAGGTCAGCGCCGCGCTCGGCCTCGTCGACCGCGGCCGCGAGCCGCTCCAGATCCAACGCGCCACCACCGTGCAGCACCGCGTCCGCGGCCGCGCTGAGGGCTGCGATGGCCTCGCCCGCGTCGAGCAGCCCCCGGAGGTCGCGCCCGTCGCCCTGGGCCCACTGGGCCAGCAGCCGGCGCTGCAGCGGCGAGCGCCCGTCTCGGCTCCGCAGGGCCGCGATGTCGCTGGCCCAGGCGCGCACCGAGCGGGCGGCCGCGTCGGCGCCGAGGTCGACCCCAAAGCGATCCCGCGCCTCGTCGCGCACGGCCGCCATGCGATCCTCGCGCTCGTAGGTGAGCTGCAGCTGACCGAGCGCGGCGCCCCACGTCGGCGGCACCGCGTGGCTGGCGAAGTCGTAGCGGGCGCGGAGCACCCCACGCAGCCGCCACCAGGCCGGCATGAACCAGCGGAAGAGCACAAAGAGGCGCTCGAAGCGCTGCGCCAGGGCCACCGCCGCGCTCAGATCCGCGCGCGGCAGGCGCTGCCGCCAGCCCTTGGCCGCCTCCACCGCCTGGGCCAGCTCCCGCTCGGCGCTGGCCTCCCGCAGCTCGAGGTCTCGCAGCGCGTGGGCGGCGGCGCTGTTGGCGTCGAGCAGCGCCAGGTTGCCGCCCTCAGCCAAGGGCGCCAGCTCGCGGGCGAGGGCGAGCGCGTCGCTCAGGTCGGCGGCGGTGGCGTCGGGGCCCACCCAGGCCCGCGCGGCCTCAGCCTGCGCCAGGAGCGCCCGCACCTCGGCCACGCCCGTCCGCAGCGCGACCCGCGGGTTGGCCGCCTCGAGCACCGCCTGCGACACGTGGCGCACCCCAAGCTCGGCCAGCACGGGCGCCTCGCCCACCGCGTCGAGCGCGCGACCGAGGGCGTGCACGTCGCCGCGGTGGCTGTGCCACGTCGCGTGCGAAGGCAGCGCCTCGCCCGCCACCGCCTGCTGGGAGGCGGCCTCGTCGCGCAGCGGCGCCGGGAGGGTGGGGCACCGCAGCCGCTCGCGCAGCACCGCCGCCACGGGCAGCGTGGCGCCCTCCGCTGGCGCGCACATGCTCGCGGTGAAGCGCTCCAGCGCCGCCAGGGGCTCGGCCACGGCCGCGCGCGCGGCCGTCAGCGCGGCCTCGGCGTCCGACCCCTCGTCGTTGTGGCTCAGCCAGCCCTCGTATGTGGACTTCAGGTCCTGAATGAAGGCCTTCTTGTCGCCCTGAGAGTCGTGGATCAACACGCTCAGCTCGTCGAGGTCGTGCTGGGCGAGCCGGTGGTAGACCACGTCGAGCGCCGCCCGCTTCTCGCACACGAAGAGCACGTGCTTGCCGCGCGCCGCGAAGTCGGCGATGAGGTTGGTGATCGTCTGCGACTTGCCGGTGCCCGGCGGGCCCTGAACGATGAAGCCCTGACCGCTCCGGCTCCGGAGCACCGCCGCGGTCTGCGTCGGATCGGCGGGCAGCACCAGGTGCGGCGCGAAGGGATCCACGGCCGTGGGCGGGGCGATGTCCACCGGCCGCGCGTCGAGAGAGAAGAGCAGGTCGAAGGCCGGGTGAGCGGGGGCCTCCGCGTCAGCCGTCCCGCCCTCACGGGTGGGCGACGGGGCGCGGTCCCCACCCTCGCCGGAGGCCGTGTTCCCCGCCGCGGGCGCCGCCAGCATGCGGTCGTAGTCGCGCACCAGGCTCATCTTGCGATAGTTGAAGTTGCCCAGGGTCAGGTGGGTCAGGTCCACCGCCCAGTCGTAGGGGCCGCGGGCCGCCTCGGTCAGCTGGTAGACCTCGCGCTCGGTCTCGGAGACCTTGGGGCCGCCGCTGCCCACGCGCGCTCCGGCGCCGCGCTGGTCGCCGGCCTCGTCGGCGTCGGGCGCCGCGCTCGTCTCTGGGGGACCGCCCTGGGCGCCCGCCGCCTCCTGCCCGGCCACCAGCCGCGCCGACTTCAGGTGCTCGGCCAGGTCGAGCCGCTCGGGCTTCACGCGGTGGACGAAGAGCTGCAGCCCCAGCGGAGAGAAGTTGCGTTTGCCGTAGCTGTAGCTCACGTCGCCGTAGCGCCGCACGCCGCGACCGGAGGTCTGGGCCTTGCGCCGCCACGCCTCGAGCTTGCGCCGCGCCTTGCGGTGGATCAGGCGAATCTGTGGCCGCGTGACGTAGTGGAGCGACACGCCCGGCTCGCTGCGCGCGATGGACGCCGCCAGCACGCGGTGGAAGGTGGGCAGATCGGTCGCCCGCAGGTCGACGTGCTCGGGCAGGTCCAGCTCGTAGCGCTCCTTGAGCGTGTGGCGGAGCACCGGGTTGACCTCGGCCTCGTCGCTGAGCGGCTTGAGCACGTAGCTGTCGCGCACGCCGCGCTTCTTCTCCAGGGTCACCGGCAGCAGGAGCAGCGGCGAGCGGACGCGGGTGTCGGGGTCCTCGCGCAGGTCGTGCCAGTTGAGGAAGGCGATGACCAGGCGCAGCTGGCTCATGCCGAACTCGGCGCGGTCGCGACGGGCCTGGTTGCGCACCTGGTCGAGCACGCCGCGCAGCCAGGGCGCCTCCTCGAAGCGCAGGTAGCGGTCGAGACGAAAGGGCTTGCCCTGGCTCAGGGTCTCGCCGCCCGGCCCCTCCCACAGGAAGAGCTCCTCGGGCTTGATGCGCTCGACGTTCAGCTGCGCTGGCACCGACGCCTCGGTGAGGTCCAGGGTCTGCAGGGTGGGGCGGAAGTAGATCAGCCGGTTGCGCCGCGACACGTCGAAGAGCCGTGACTGCAGGTGCCGCTGGATGATCCGCCGGCGCGAGCTCAGGTCGGCCTGTCGAAAGCCCTCGAGCAGGGTGAAGTCGAGGTCGGCGTCGGCCTGATCGTCGACCTCGCGGTAGCGCTCCAGCCGCTCGATGAGGCCGAGCAGATCCTGGGCGCGCTTGTGCCGGTCGAGCTCGGTCGTGCGCACGATGGCCTTGGCGATGACCGGGTGCAGCCCCGCGTTCAAGGTGGTCAGCGCGCGGCGGTGGGCGACGAAGTGCGCCAGCTCGTCGGGCTCGGTGAAGTCAGCGCCCACGGCCAGGGACGCGAGCATCATGCCGAGGCTGAAGATGTCCGTGAGCGCGTCGTGGTGGTCCAGCTCCTGTTCCCAGGCGAGGTAGCCGGGCAGGTAGACCGGCCACTCGAGCGGGGCGCCGGGCTCGCCGATGAGCCGCGACCGGGCCTCCCGCTGCGCGCGGTCGCCGGTGAGATCCAGGGTCTCCGCCGTGCGGTCGACCACCTGCACGCCAGCGCCGCCGTCTTCCATGGCGCGGACGGCCTTGGTGTCGATGCGCGGCGCGGTGGCGTCCGCGTCGTGAAACCACAGGTGGCCCTCTGCGGCGAACACCGCCTGGACGCCCGAGAGCGGGGCCACGCGGCCCTCGTCGTGATGGTCGAGCACCTGCCGCATGAGCGGCACCATGGCGCGCACCAGCTCGTCGTTGCCGCGGCCCTGCTCGGCGCTGGCCTCTCGCAAGAAGGCGAGAAAACCGAGCTCGGAGCTGCCCGCGGGGCCCGTGGTCGAGCCGTCGCCGGTCCGGGCGTCCGTCTTGGCGGTGTGGGGGGCAGGCCGGGTCACGACGGGTCTCCCTGGCCAGAGTCGGCTGCCTCAGCCTGGGCCGCTGCGAGCAGCTCCGCCGCGTCGCGCTCGACCTGCGCGATGGCCTTCTTGGTGACGCGCAGCTCCTTGTTGACCGCCTGCACCAGCGCCGCCTTCAGCCCGAGGCCCTCGGCCAGCGTCAGCCCGTGGGCGAGCGGCAGGGGCGCCAGGTCGGGCTCGAGCGCGACGAGGTCGACCAGCACCCAGCTGAGCACCTGCCGCGCCGTCTCGGCGTAGGGCGTCAGCGACGCGGCGAGGTCGGCCAGGGTGACCCCCGCCACGTCGGGCACCGCGTAGTCGTCGAACATCAGCCGGGCGTGCCCCACGGTCGCGTCCGTCTGCATCCACGCCGGCGCCAGCGCCAGATCGAGCAGCCCTCGCACCAGCTCCGTCAGCTCGGCCCGCCGCAGCAGGTCGAGCCGGTCGAGCTCCGCCGGCCCCTCCAGCAACGCCCGCAGCGCAGCGTCGCCTTGGGCGCCCGCCTCGGCGAAGGTGGCCAGGGCCTTGGCGCGGAGAAAGGACTCCGGGTGGGTCTGCCCCTCGCTGCCCCCGGCGTCCTTGGCCAGCACCTCGTCGGCCTGGGTCACGTAGGCGGCGGCGTTCACCTTGCTCAGGCCGGTCTGCACCTTCACCAGGCAGCAGATGGCCGCGTCGCGCTCCCCGGCCGCCAGCATGCCGCCGCGGTCGCAGAAGACCTCCGTGTGCAGGTTGAAGAGCCGCTCTGTCGCGCTCGCCGACACCGAGGTCTCGGCCTGGTTGAGCGCGGTCAGCGCCCGCTCGGCCGCGAGCAGCTCGCCGGACTCGCAGGTCCACAGCACGTGGTGCGAGAGCTCATGGCCCAGGAGCGCGCGCAGCTCGGCCTCGCTGAGGCGCTCTTGCACCGGGCCGAAGAGCACGACCCGCGCCGCGTCGGGCACGAAGTAGAGCCCCGCGTTGAGGCCGCCCTGGTCCGGCCCCTGGTAGAGCTCCACCGGCACGTCGAGCCCCAGCACCTTGGCGCACACGTCGACATGGGCGTAGAGGTCCGGGTGGCTCGCACGGTCAAGGCGGTACGTCGCCTTCAAGAGCGCGAGGCGCAGCTCCTCGGCGTGGGCCTGCTGGTAGGCGTCAGAGGTGAAGTGCGCCCAGAGCGCCGGCGCTTCGTCGCGCAGGTAGTCGCGCACGGCGAGGTGGTAGGGCAGGGGCCGCAGCGCGGTGGACGGCGCGGGCGGCGTGGCGGGCGGCGTGGCGGGCGTGGGCGACGCGTCGGGCGGGGTGGAGGCCATGGCGCGAGTCTGGCGCGTCTGCCACCGGACCGAAAGGGGGGGCTCCGCAGGCTCGACGCCTCGCTGTGGCGCGCGGCGAGCGCTGGGGCCACGACCGGCAGCGCCGAGCCCCTTGACGGTGCCGTGGCCTGGGAAGTAGCACCCTGTGCAGGGACCACACCGGTCCAGGTTCGCGGAGCGGCCCATGGCCATCGACATCGTGCTGCTCGACCTGGACCACACCCTGCTGGCGGCCAACACCAACGCCCTGTGGCACAAGCGCGGGCCCCGTCGCTGGCGTGAGGTGGCCGAGGGGCTGCCGGCGCTGGTGTCGCTGGCCACCCGCGATCTGCCCGCGTTTCAGGGCGTGTCGCTGGCGACCCTGCTCTGGTCCTATCGCGTGCGGCGCATGATCTACGGCCGCGCCTATCCTGCGCTCTCGCTGCGGCTGGCCGAGCGCAGCGTCGGGCTGATCCGCCGCGGGGCGCGTCCGACCCTGGCGGCGCTGCGCGCGGCTGGGCTGCGCCTGGTGCTGGTGTCGGCCTCCGACGAGCCGCTGGCCGTGGCCTTCGCCAAGCTCTTGGGGCTCGACGAGGTGGTGTCCGTGGCGGGCTGGGGGCTCGGCTTTCGCCGTCCGGTGCCCTACGGCGCGGGCAAGGTCGACGCGGTGCGACGTTACCTGGGCACCGACGATCTCAGCGGCTGCGCGTTCTTGTCCGACCACTTCAGCGATCAGGCGCTGCTCGCGGCGGTTGGCTTGCCGGTGGCTGTGAACCCGGGGCCGCGGCTGGCCTTTCACGCCGAGCGGCGCGGCTGGCTGCGGGTGGACCTCGCGGAGGCTGGGGTGCCGAAGGCGCTGCTGCAGGCCTTGCATCCGGCGCCACAACCGGCGTCGCCGTGAGGTCTCGGTCGCCGTCGCTCTGAGGTCCCCGTCGCCGTCGCGCTGACCGGGCTGGGTCAGCCCAGGCGCGCCAGGGTCAGCGTGCCGTTGTCGTCCGGCTCGGGCCCCGGGGACACCGCGGCCACCCGCCAACGCACCCCGGCGATGCGCACCTCGAGCCCGGGCCCAACGGTGAACTCAGACACCAGCGCGCGCTCCGCGTCGTAGATGCCCAGCTCGGCGCTGAGGCCTTCGTGGGCGCGGCCGTCGGCGTCGACCCAGCGGCCGCGCATGACGTTGCCCACGGTCAGCATCCACCCGTCGACATCGGCGACGGTGGTCTCTTCGATGCGCAGCAGCCCGCTCACGCGCCGATCTTGATGTTGCTGTAGTAGGTCTTGATGACGTCGACGTCGATGTCGTCGAGGTGCTTCACGCCCCACGGGTTGTAGAGGCTGATCGTCCGCGCCTTGGCGTCGACCCCGCGCATGGCGTAGGCGTGGTTGAGCACGACCCCGGCTTCCTTGGCGCCCTTCTGCCCCTCTTCGTCGAGCGCAGACTTGCCGTGCGCGCCGAAGGACACCGGCTGGCCGTTGGTCACGGCCGTGGTCAGCACCCGCAGCAAGACGTCGCCGCTCATGCTGCTGAGGCGCTTGTAGCCCGAGGACTTGCCGCTCATCATCGCGAACACGTCGCCGTCCTTGGTCTTCTTGCCGCGGGTCTCCTCGTAGTTGCCCGTGTACTTGGCGAAGGCCTTCTCGATCAGCATGACCCACAGCTCCGGGCCGTCAGAGCCCTTGTCGCCGGGCTTGGCGTAGGCCGCGCGGCCGCCTCCCTTGGTCGGGAACTCCGAGCTGACGACCACCTCGGTCTTGCTCCGCTTCCACGTGTGGACCTTGTCCTTGAGGTAGAGCGTCACGGAGTAGGTGCCGTTGCCGTTGTCCTTGATGAGGTCCTGGATCAGGTCGGGCTTGTGCATCGCCATGGCCGCGAGCTGCGCGACGAAGTAGCAGTTGCCGATGGAGCCCTGCTTGACGTCGTTGGCGTCGATGGCGTGCGCGTCGCCCTCGCCCTGGACCGCGATGGTGCCGCTGAACTCCTCGTAGTCCGCCTCGGGCGCGTACTCGTTGGTGGGGTCGGGGTTCACCGAGGGATCCAGCATCGGGTCGAGCGGGACCACGGGCTCGGGCTCGGGCTCGGGGGTCGGCTCGACCACGGGCTCGGGCTCGGGGGTCGGCTCCACGGTTGGCGTGGGCTCGACCACCGGCTGCGGCGCCGGCGTGGGCTCGACCACCGGCTGCGGCGCCGGGGTCACCGTGGTGGTGTCGGTCGTCGTGTCCGTGGTGGTGTCGGTGGTCGTGGGCTGCAGCTGCTGCTGCCGCTTCTTCTTGGCGGCGGCCTGCTGGGCGCGGCGACGGGCGGCGGCGCGACGGCGGCGGGCGCGGCTCTTGCGCTTCTTCTTCTTCCGCTTTTTGCGGCTCGGCTCGTTGGTCGGGCCACCTGGCATGGCGTCCATCTTCACGCCGCCGACGCTGCCGACGTCCGGGCTCAGCGCGGCCTTCTGCGCGTCGTAGGAGTCGCCTTCGGGCGTCAGCGCCGCCTTCTGCGCTGCGTAGCCGCTCTGCCCGGGGGCGGCCGGCTTGGAGGCCGGCGCCACGGGCGCCTTCTTGACGGGCTGCTTCTTGTCGGGGCGGAACTGCTGCATGGTGGGCCTGCCTGGGAACGCGTCGTGGCGACGGATGTGCGGGTCGCGCGCGTGCCACAAAGCTAGTCCGAATCCCTGTCACCGGCTACGTTGAGCCGCCGCGTGAGCGCGCACTCCGAGGTCCGGAGGCCCCAACGCCCGGCCGGAGGGACGCGCGCGTCCCCGCGGGGCGGTGAGTCGCTCGTTCGTAGGCGAAGGAGTGAGGTCGGCGCCATGCGGTCGGACGCCCGGACAGCCCGAGAACCCGGGAGCCCAGCGGAGCGAGCCTCCGGGCTCGACCTGCGCGGTTGGTTCAGCGACGCCGAGGGGGCGTGGTACCGAGCCCAGGCGAGCGCGGCGCTGGCCCGCGACGCCCGGTGTACGCTGGTGGAGGTGGGGTGTTGGCGCGGCCGCTCGACCAGCTTTCTGGCGCCGATTCTACGCGGTGGTCCGCGGCGCTTGCTCTGCGTCGACCACTGGGCTGGCTCCAGCGACCCGTGGAGCGACGCCTACCTGGCGGTCGAGGCAGCGGAGGGGCAGGGGAGCGTGCGCGCCGCGTTCGAGCGCAACATGGCCCTGTTGCAGGTGCCGCACCGACTGCTGGAGCTGCCGAGCGTGGCGGCGGCGGAGCGCGTGGCCGACGCCAGCTGCGGGCTCGTGTTTCTGGACGCGTCTCACGACGGCGACGCGGTGGCCGCGGATCTGCGGGCGTGGTGGCCCAAGGTGCAGCCAGGCGGGGTGCTCGCGGGCCACGACTACGAGCCGGCGAAGCACGCCGGGCTGGTGCGCGCCGTGTCGGAGTTTGCCGCGGCCCACGGGCTGCGGGTCGACCGGGGGCCCGAGGCGCCGCGGTGCTGGGCGCTGACCCGGCGCTGACCCGACGGCGACCGGGAGCCGCGCCGCCGCATGGGGGCGAGCGTCACGCCCCGTCGACGCGGAGCGCTGCCCCGCGCGACCTGCGCTCCGCTATCCGCGAGGGCCGTCGGTGCGCTAGGCTCCGGCCATGAACACTCCCTCGCCTGCGCCGGCGCCGCCCGGGCTCTGGCGCCGCTTCCTCACCGCCGGGGTCGACGCAAGCTGGTCTGCCGAGGCCCGCCGCCTGCTGCGCTTCCACCGCGTCTGCATCCTGGCGCTGGTGTGGATCGGGCCCGCGTTCATCTGGTTTTCGTTCGCCGACCAGAGCATGACGGCCCTGGTGATCCACAGCATCGGCACGGTCTCGTCCATCGTCGCCCTCGCGCTGACCCTGCGAGGTCGCCACCTCGCCAGCAAGGTGCTCTACACCTACGGCGCGCTGGTCTGGGTCGCGGCGGTGTGGTGGCACGTGCTGCCGCTGGGGTTCGCACACATCTGGTTCCTGCTGACGCTGGTGTACTCAGCCACCGTGTTCCGCGGCGGCGAGCGCGTGTGGAAGTACACCGGCATCGTCGTCAGCGGCCTGCTCTTCTGCGCGGGCACCTGGGCCGAGGTGGCCGTCACGCGGCCGCCGATCTTCGACGTCTCCAGCGAGATGGACCGCAACCTCTACGTCTTCTCGGGCTTCAGCCTGGCCCTGAGCCTGAGCGTCATCGCGGCCTTCGCCTCGGAGCAGATGCGGGTCGCCGAGGCCCGGCTGGTGCACGAGCACGCCCGCAGTGAGGGCCTGCTGCTCAACATCCTGCCCAAGCCCATCGCCGAGCGGCTGAAGGCCTCGCCCGAGGTCATCGCCGACGGCTTTCCCCACGTGACGGTGCTCTTCTCGGACATCGTCGGCTTCACGCCGCTCAGCGAGAAGCTGCAGCCGACCGAGCTCGTCGCCATGCTCAACACCCTGTTCACGGGCTTCGATCGCATCGCTGCGCGGCACGGCCTGGAGAAGATCAAGACCATCGGCGACGCCTACATGGTGGCCAGCGGCGTGCCCGTGCCGAGCGTGCGCCACGCCCACCCGGTCGCCGAGATGGCGCTGGAGATGTGCGCGTTCATGGCCGAGTTTCGGGCTCAGTTCGACGATCCGGTCGACATCCGCATCGGCATCCACAGCGGGCCCGTGGTGGCGGGCGTCATCGGCGAGAGCAAGTTCGCCTACGACCTGTGGGGCGACACCGTGAACGTGGCGAGCCGCATGGAGTCCGCCGGCGTGCCGGGGCGGATCCACGTGTCGGACGCGACCCGCGCGCTCTTGGCCGACGACTACGCGCTCGAGCTGCGCGGCGAGGTCGAGCTCAAGGGCAAGGGCGCGCGCAAGACCTGGTTCCTGGTGGGTCGCGAGGCGTGAACGCCGCGCTCGGCTGCCGTAGCCGGGCTGATCCACGGGGTCTCGCGCTTGGGGTCTGGCGCTTGGGGTCTGGCGCTGGGGAGGGGGGGCTAGCTCTCGGAGACCTTGCCGCGGCCGACCTCGAGCTGCCCCAGCACGCTGTCGAGCTGGGCGAAGAGCTCGACGTTGCCGTCCTGACGGTGGCCGCGAAGGGCCTCGGCGAAGCGATCGGCGCCCTCGAGCAGCTCTGCCAGGGCCTCCCGCGTGACCTCCTGCCGGTAGAGGCCGTAGCCCAGCTTCTCCAGCCAGAGCGCGTTCAGGATCTGCTCGAACTGGCCCACCAGCGGCACGCTCAGCATCGGCTTGCCCAGGTACACAGCCTCACCCATGAGCGAGAAGCCGCCGCCCGCGACCACCGCGCGGCTCGTCGCCAGGTCGTCGACGAAGCCCTGCTGGGAGAAGGGCCGCCACGTCAGGTTGCCCTCGCGCACCGTGTCGGTGAGGTCGCGCCGCAGCCCGTAGACCCGGAACTCGGTGTCGGCGAAGCCGCGCAGCACGTCGACCAGCGCGCCGTGGCTCTCGCCCGACTGGTAGACCACCACGTGGCCGCCGTCGTGCGCCTGCTCCCGCGCGGCCAGCACCTCGTCGCGCAAGATGGGCGGCACCAGCGTCGTCCGCTTCTTGCGCACCGGCGGATAGAAGAAGGTCGTCACCAGATAGTGCGCGCAGCCCGGCAGCTTGGCCTTGACGATGCCCTTGGCGAGGCGAAAGGCCTTCTTCTGCCCCTTGACCCCGCTCAGCACGTCGCCGTGGGCGCAGCGGTTGATGATCTGCATGTTGTCGATGCTCACGACCGGCACACGGTGGTTGAGCCCGTAGAGGTAGGACCAGCTCTCGAAGTCGCTGACGACCACCTCGGGGGCGAACTCACGCACCAGCCTCGCCCACGCCTTCACGTTCTCGGGTAGCCCGGTGTTCAGCCCCTCCAGGTTGCGCAGGAAGGTCTTGCGCTTCTTCACCTGGTTGTCGGCGTAGATCATCTCCAGGCCGTGGATGCGGCGCACGCCCGCGAACTCGTCTGCGAGCAGGTCGTGGGCGCGCCCGCTGACCACGATCTCGACCTCGTGCCCCTTGGACAGCAGGTGCCGCAGGACGACGCGAGACCGGGTCGCGTGGCCCATGCCTTCGCCGACGACGCCGTAGAGGATGCGCATGGGCTGCTCCGGAGTGGGGGCTGGGTGGGTGGCGCGCGGGGCGCTGGGCTACTTGAGCGAGATCTTGCCGATGAGCTGCTTGATCTTCTCGGCCAGCGCGGCCTGCTTCACCTCGATCTCCACCAGCTGCTTGGCGACGTCGGCGGCCTTGGCGCTGTTGGCCTCGAGCTGCTTCACCAGCTGCTTGCGCAGCTTCTTGGCGACGCGCCCGGAGGGCAGGCTGTCGAGGTTGCGGCGGATGCGGCGGGCGTCATTGCGCAGCAGGTTGCGCTGCCGGAAGAGCGTGCTCCGCTGCCGGCCGAGCTCACCGCGCTGGTCGTGGAGCGCCAACAGCTCGCGAATCGGCCCCTTGACCGCCTCCTGGGCCGTCGCGTCGGCGAGGAAGAGCTTGAACGCCGCCAGCACCATGGAGCTCAGGTAGGTCGTGGTCCGGCGAATGGGGCTCGCCTCGGTGATGACGACCTTGCCCTTGCCCTTGGCCGGGACCTCAATGCGCACGTAGATGTCGTTGCCGGAGCGGACCATGTCCTTCGGCGGGTCGACGAGCTTGTGGGTGCTGTGGGTGTGGAGCTTGACGTAGGCCACGCTGGGCTTGCTGCGCTCCGAGTGCACGGTGTAGGTGCGGATGAAGTGGCGCTTGGCCTCGACCGAGATGCGGCCGCCGACGATGCGCACGAGCCGCATCTGCTTGGTGTCGTTGCGGTAGCTGTTGCGCACCTTGAGCCCGGACTCGCGGGCGTAGGGCACGAAGGCCGTGGTGCCGCGCTCCATGCGGCCGAGGAAGCCCTCGCCAGCGAAGGTGCCGTCGACGTAGAGGGTGATGGGCCCGCTCTCCAGGTCGCCGCCCTTGCCGCCCTTCGCGCCGGTGTCGTCCTTGTCGCCGTTGCGCAGGAGCACGGCGCGGTAGGGGGTCTGCGCGCTCGGGCTGCGGAAGAGGAACACGTCTTCGCCAGGCACGGTGCGGTCGACGATGGGGATCAGCGCGGCCTGGCCGTCGGGCACCGTCACCGGCTCGAGGGCGTCGTAGCGGTAGAGGGCGCCCACCTTGCGGCCGCTGACGAGCGCGGTGGCGCTGGCGGCGATGGCCTTCTGCCGCTCGGCGCCAGTCCAGCGGGAGCGGGGCGCGGGCTTGGGGCGGGGCCGGTAGCTGCGTGGGCGCCGCGCGCGGGAGGGCATGGGGGCGTCCGCCGCCTCGTCCTCGGCCAGCTTGGACTTCTTGCTCAGGCCGATGCCACCGAGGCCGCGCCCTCCGCCACCGCTGCCCGCGCCCATGAGCATGCCCGACGCCACCTTGCCGGCGTACGAGCGGCGCTTGCGCTGCCGGTAGCCCACGTCGGGCGGCGGCGGCGCGGCGGCGGTCTGCGGCAGCCGCGCGCTGAGGTTGGGCCGCGTGACGTGGTGCGGGCGGTGCAGGTTGTAGCGAAACGACAGGGGCGACCCGACCACCAGGCTCAGCTCCACCTGCTTCCAGTCCTCGCCGGAGACGTTGTCGATGACCGCCCAGCCGCTGAGGCGCACGTTGCGCTTCTTGTCGACCCAGGCGCGGTACGCGGGCCGCCACACCGGCACCTCGAGGATGTAGCTGAGCAGCAGGTCGTGCGGCCCCTTGTCAGCGAAGCGCAGCGTCACCGACACCGGCTTCCACTTGCCCTCGTTCTTCGAGATGTCGAGGCTGCGGGCCAGGCCGCTCGCCAGCGCCTTGTCGTGGATGCGCACCTTGTCGATCTTGGCCACCCGCACGGCCACCAGCTTGCGCTTGCCGGCCATCAGCGTGACCCGCGCGCCACGGCCGCCGCCCTCGACCCCGACCACCCGACCGCGAAAGTCGTCGTCGCCCGCGTCGATGGACACCTCGATGCCGCGCAGCACCTGCAGCAGCCCGATCATCCCGCGGGCGTTGCGGACCTGGGCCGGCAGCTCGGCGGCGAGCCGGTCGCTGCTGCGCTCCACCGGCAGCGTCACGCTCGACGCCCGCCCGCCCTTGCGCTCCAGCACCGTCAGCGACTTGAGCACGTCGTTGATCTGATCGGGGCGCACCCGGACCTCGAGCTTCTTGCCGCGCACCACGCCGCGGCGCTCGAAGTAGCCGACACCGTTCTGGTACAGGACGACCTTGCTGACCTTCAGGCCAGCGCTCCCCTTTGGCTCGCCGAGGTGGGCGCAGCCGGGCAGCGCCGACGCGCTCAGCAGCAGCGGCAGCGCCAGCAGCGCGGCGATGGGGCGGTTCGTGGTGTGGGCACGGTTCATCACGCTCTCCGGGGTCGATTCGCCCGGAGGGTCGCGGTTTTTGCGCGCGCTGTCTAAGCGCCGCCCCGCGGGGCCAGACCGCGCGATGTGCTGGGCAGCCGGATGGGCACGACGGGTGTGCGCAAAACGTTCTTGCTCAGAGCTTCAGGTCGATCTGCCCGAGCTTCTGGGCGCCTTGGAAAGCCTCGCCGAACTTGTTGTTGAGCTGGGTCACGGTCTTGTCCACGGTCTGGAAGTCCTTGCTCGTGTTGGTCGCGAAGGTGTCCACCGCGTCGATGACCTTGAGCAGGTTGTCGTTGAAGCCCTTCACCGCGGTCTCCATGACGATGACGCCGGTCTCCAGCCCCGTGGTCACGCCGCCGGAGTCCTTGGCGGAGGCCTCGGCGAACTTGGCGTGCTTGAGCGCGTTGTTCAGCGGCGTGTCTCCCGCAGCCAGCCCCATGGTGTAGGGCACCAGGTCCGTGACGACCTTCTTGTCGCCGTCGAGGTCCTTGGCGTCGTCCTTGCCGACGATGAGCGTGTGGATGTTCTCCACGTGGCGCCGCGCCACGGCGGGCTTCTGGTTCTTGACCGCGGCGCGCGCCAGATCGAGCTCCTTCTTCACCTGCGCCATGATGATCGCGGCCTGCACGATGTAGCCCTTGTCGCCCTGCCACTCCGTCAGCACGTGCTGCACGTGCGCCCAGCCCGGCTTGGGGATCTCGCCCTTCCACACCAGCGGGCCCACCGGCTGGCTCAGCTCGTCGGCGCCCGCCTCGTCTTCGTAGGTGACATAGGCGGCGTTGAAGTTCTGGATGTGCGGCGGCGAGCCGTCGCCCGGGTCACCCACCTCGACCGAGAAGTCCGGCACGTAGGGCACGTCTTCGTAGGGCAGCGTGCCGAAGTTGGCCGACTTGCCGAGGGGCGAGCGCATCCACCACACGTAGACCTTGCCGGGCTCGGGCTTGGCGGTCTGGAACATGAGCAGCTTGAGCCCGCGCATGTCGGTCGCCGTCTTGTCGCTGGTGACCTCGATCTGTCCCTGGCCGGTGAAGGTCAGCGTGGCCTTGCCGCCGTCGTGCCAGTCCTCTGTGTCGCTCGGTGACGCGTCGGTCGCCGTGGTGTCGCCGCCGGTCGTCGTGGTGTCTCCGTCGCCGGTCGACAGCGCGTCGGGCGCCGTCTCGATGACGGGCTCGCCGCAGCCGGCGACGAGCAGCCCGAGCAGGAGCAGGGCGCGGGTGAGCGTGACGGTGACTCGATGCATGCGATCCTCGCGAGCCCGCAGAAAGGCGGGAGCTCTGGCAGTGTGGCCAAGGTCGGCCGTGCGCGTCCAGTTTACGGCGGTGGCGGCGCGGGTCGGGGGCCGCCCGCGGGCGGATTGCTCAGTGGGCGCCGCTCTCCGAGGTCGCCCCGGCGCCGGAGGGCGGGAGCACGCGGCGCAGCACCAGCAGCCCGGCGACGGCGGCGATGATCGAGCCGCCGAGGATCCCCATCTTGGCCAGCGAGACGTGCCCTGGGTCTCGGAACGCGAGGCCGGTGACGAAGAGGCTCATGGTGAAGCCGATGCCACCGAGGATGGCGGCCCCGGTGAGCTGACTCCACTTGGCCCCGGCCGGCAGGTCGGCGACGCCGGCCTTCACCGCCAGCCAGGACGCCAGGCAGATCCCCACCGGCTTGCCGACGAGCAGGCCCAAGGACACCCCCAGCGCGCAAGGTGTGGTCAGCGCCGAGAGCGCGTCGCTGCCGCTCACGGCGACCCCCGCGTTGGCCAGGGCGAAGACGGGCAAGATGACGTAAGCCACCGGCGCGTGCAGCGCGTGCTCGAGCCGGTGCGAGGGCGGCTGGATGGCCTTGGCCGCGTGGTGGATGCGGTGCAGCGCGCCGTCCAGCGTCTTCTGCGGCACGTGGTGGCCTTGCCCGACACGCTTGAACCAGGCCAGGGCGCCGCCGACATCGTCGATGAAGCGGCGCCGCTCCATGCGCGCCGACGCGGGCACCGACAGGCCCATCAACACCCCCGCGATGGTCGCGTGCACCCCCGACTCGTGCATGGCCACCCACATCACCGCACCCGCGGCCATGTAGAGCGACGCCGAGCGCACCTCGCGCAGGTTCATGCCGAGCACGAAGACCCACGCGCCCGCCGCCACCCACAGCGGCGCGGTGTGGATCTCCGGGGTGTAGAAGGCAGCGATGACCATCACGCTCATCAGGTCGTCGACGATGGCGAGCGCCGTGAGGAAGACCAGCATCCACAGCGGCACGCGGTCGCCGAGCAGGGCCAGCACACCCAGGGCAAACGCGATGTCGGTGGCCATGGGGATGCCCCAGCCGTCGGCTGTCTCCTCCCCCATGTTGAAGAGCACGAAGATGAGCGCCGGCACCACCACACCGCCGATGGCCCCGGCGATGGGCAGGGCGGCCTGACGCGGTGAGCTGAGCTCGCCCGAGAGCACCTCGCGCTTGATCTCGAGCCCCACGACGAAGAAGAAGAGCGCCATGAGCGCGTCGTTGATCCAGTGGCTCACGTGCAGCGAGAGCCGGTGACCGCCCACGTCGAGCGTCACCGGGGTGTGCAGCAGGTGGGTGTAGGCGTCCCCCCAAGACGAGTTGGCCCAGATCAGGGCCGCCGCCGCGGAGAGCACGAGGATCAGGCCGCCGCGGGCCTGCGTCGCGAAGACGTCGCGGATCGGCTCGACCACCTTGCGGACGAGCTTGACGGGGACAGGGTCAGACGGATGCGAGGGCATGGTGGTCCGAGGTTGGGGAGGGCGTGGCGGGCAGGCGACCCGGGGTCACGAGGGCTTGCGACCCAAGGCGGCCGCCTGGCGCTTTTTGAGCACGCCTTCGAGGCCCATGGCCTTGAGCATCATGTTGGCGAAGATGCGGTTGCCGCGCACGGGCAGGGCGCGCTTGATGCGGTCGGCCCACTCCGCGTCGCGGGTGATGACGAGCCTGGGCTGGTTGGTGCGGATGGCGCGCACGATCTGCGCGGCGGCCTTGCTCGCGGGCATGGTCTTCTTGTTGAAGAAGGCGACCACCCGCGCGTGCGACTCGGGGTCGGTGTGCTTCGAGCTGGCGACGATGTTGGTGTTCACGCCCCCTGGGTGCACCACCGTGACGTGGACATGGCTGTCGCGCAGCTCTTCCCAGAGCACCTCGCTGAGGCCGCGAACGCCGAACTTCGACGCGCAGTAGGCCGCGTTGCCGGGCACGCCGACGACGCCGAAGATGCTGGAGATGTTGACGATGTGCGCCTCGTCGGCCTGGGCCAGGTGCGGCAGGAAGAAGTGGCAGCCGTAGATGACGCCCCACAGGTTGACGCCCAACACCCGGTCCCAGTCCTCGAGGCTGTGCTCGTGAAAGCCCGCCTCCACCGCGATGCCAGCGTTGTTCACCAGCACATGCACGGCCCCGTGCTCGGCCACCACGGCCTCGGGCAGCGCAGCCATGGCGCCGCGGTCCGACACGTCGACGAGGTGAGTCGACACGCGCAGGTCGCTGCCGCCTCGCTTGGCGGCCTCGTCGGCCGTGACCTTCAGCCCGGCGTCGTCCACGTCCACCAGGGCCAGGTGGGCGCCGGCCTCAGCCAGCTGAAACGCGAGGTTTCGGCCGATGCCGCTGGCGGCACCGGTGACCACGGCGACGCGCTTGGAGAGGGTGGTCATGGCGGGCTCCGAGGCAGGCGACGCGGCGCGCTGAGGTGCGGCGCGCGGCGATGATGCCTCAGGCGGCGGCGCGATTCACCCGCGCGCGGCGACGCCTCGCGCAGCCCTCGGCGCGATTGCATTCGAGCGGGCAGACGGTCAGCTTTGCGGCCGCGCCGCCCTGCCGCTGCACCTGATGTACCGGCGCCAGCCGCGCTCGCGTCTGCGATCTGCAGATCTGGGAGTCTCGCGTGGAGAATGTGCTCACCCTCGGCATGCTGGTGTTCCTGCAGGCTGTGCTCGGCTTCGACAACCTGCTCTACATCTCGCTGGAGTCGAAGCGGGTCGCGTCCGAGCACCGGGGCATGGTGCGCAAGGTCGGCATCGGCCTCGCCATCGCCCTGCGTATCGTGCTGCTCTTCGCCGTGATCCACGCCATCGAGGCCTTCCAGGCGCCCTTCTTCGCCGTGCATCTGCCCGGCGTCATCGAGGGCGACTTCAACGTACACGCGGCGGTGGTGCTCGCGGGCGGGGTCTTCATCGTCTACACGGCGTTCAAGGAGATCGCCCACCTGCTCAGCGTGCACGACATCGACGGTGACGCGGAGGAGGCGCCTCAGCGCACGCCGGGCGTCGCCATCGCCTGGATCGTGGCGATGAACATCGTGTTCTCGTTCGACTCGATCCTGAGCGCCATGGCGCTGACGAAGGTGTTCTGGGTCATGGCCACCGCGATCGTGATCTCGGGCGTGATGATGATGGTGCTGGCCGACCGTGTCGCCGACTTCCTCGAGCGCAACCGCATGTACGAGGTGCTCGGGCTCTTCATCTTGCTGGTCGTCGGGATCATGCTGCTGTCGGAGGGCGGACACATCGCCGACCTGCACCTCGCCGGCCACCCGGTGGAGGCCATGAGCAAGACGACCTTCTACTTCTCCATCGCGGTCATGACCGTGGTCGACGTGGCCCAAGGGCGCTACCAGAAGAAGCTCGACGCGCAGCGGGCCGGGTAGGCCTCAGCGCTGCAGCCGCCAGGTCAGCGGCTCGCCAGCGCCGAAGGGACGCACCACGTGCGCGCCGAAGCTGTAGCTCGTGGGCGGCGTCCAGGTCGTGCGGGTGAGGGTGACGGTGCCGGTGTTGCGGGGCAGCCCGTAGAAGTCGGGGCCGTGGTGGCTGGCGAAGCCCTCGAGCTTGTCGAGCTGCCCGACCGCGTCGAAGGCGGTGGCGTAGAGCTCCAGCGCGGCGTGGGCGGTGAAGCAGCCGGCGCACCCGCACACGGCCTCCTTGGTGTGCACGGCGTGCGGCGCCGAGTCGGTGCCCAGGAAGAACTTGGGAGAGCCGGAGGTGGCCGCGTCGAGCAGGGCCAGCCGGTCGCGCTCGCGCTTGAGGATGGGCAGACAGTAGAGGTGCGGGCGGATGCCGCCGGCGAGCATGGCGTTGCGGCTGACCAGCAGGTGGTGGGCGGTGACGGTCGCGGCCAGGCGGGCCGGGCCTTCGCGGACATAGGTCGCTGCGCGGGCCGTGGTGATGTGCTCGAGGACCACGCGCAGGCCGGGATGACGGGCCAGCAGCGGGGTCAGCACGGCGTCGAGGAAGGCGGCCTCCCGGTCGAAGATGTCGACCTCGGGCGCGGTCACCTCGCCGTGCACCAGCAGGGGCAGCCCCAGCTCGGCCAGGGTGTCGAGGGCGGCGTCGACCCTGCGCACGTCGGTGACGCCAGCGTCGGAGTTGGTGGTGGCGCCGGCGGGGTAGAGCTTGCACGCGACCACGGCGCCCGAGGCCTTGGCGCGGCGCAGCTCCGCCGGCGTGGTGTGGTCGGTGAGGTAGAGCGTCATCAGCGGCTCGAAGGGCGTGCCGGGGGGCAGCGCGGCGCGGATGCGGTCGCGGTAGGCCAGGGCGCCGGCGGTGTCGACCACCGGCGGCTTGAGGTTGGGCATGACCACCGCGCGGGCGAACTGCGCCGCGGTGTGCGGGGCGACCGCCGCGAGGGCGTCGCCGTCGCGCAGGTGCAGGTGCCAGTCGTCGGGCTGCGTCAGGGTGAGGGACGGCGTGGGGGGGGTCGGCATGGCGCTTCCTCGCGGGCGGCGCCGCGCGGGTGCGCGCGGTGGCGATGTTGTGCGCCGGGCGAGGCAGCCGGGTCAAACGAGGTCACGTGCGATAGGGTTCCCGCTGGCCCGGGCGGCCCAGCGCCGGGGCGCGTGTCGCCGGGCTTGCCGCGGACCCGGTCGCTGGCGACCGAGCAGGCGGGGAGGAGCGAAGGATGCAGGGGAAGGTAGCGGTCATCACGGGAGCTTCGGCTGGCATCGGCGAGCATGTCGCGCGCAAGCTGGCGGCGCTTGGAGCACAGGTCGTGCTCGCGGCGCGGCGGCTGGAGCCGCTCGAGCGCGTCGCGGCGGCGATCACCGCCGCGGGCGGCGAGGCGCTGTGCGTGCCGACGGACATCGGCGACGACGACGCGTGCGCAGCCCTGCTCGACGCCGCGGTCGCGCGCTTTGGCCGGGTCGACGTGGTGGTCAACAACGCCGCGCTGCACCACCGCGGCGCCTTTCTGGACCACAGCGCGGCCGTGCACGCCAAGATGGTCGACCTCAACCTGCGCTCCCCGATCCTGCTCTCGCGCCTGGCGCTGCCGCACCTGCAGGCCGCTGGCGGCGGGGCGATCGTCAACGTCGCGTCGCTCGCCGGCTGCGTGCCGCTGCCCGGGTCGGTCACCTACTCGGCGACCAAGTTCGGGCTGCGCGCGTTCTCCCGGGCCCTGGCCGAGGAGGTCGCCGACCAGGGCATCACGGTGTCGGTGGTGAGCCCGGGTCCGGTCGCCACGGGCTTCATCCTCGACGAGCTCGAGACGGTGACCGACCTGACCCTGAGCCAGCCCGTGTCGACGCCCGAGGAGGTCGCGGACGACGTCGTGGCCTGCGTGCTCGACGGCAAGCTCGAGCGGAAGCGGCCGGCGATGTCCGGTCGGCTGACCACGGTGGGCTACCTGTGGCCGAAGCTGGCGCAGGCCCTGCGGCCGGCGCTCAAGGCGCGCGGCGCTCGCCGAAGAAAGGAGCTGCTCGCCAAGAAGGGCGGGTAGCGCGACCTGGCGTCGGGGAGCTGTGGCGCCCGCTCGCGCCCGTCACACCCGCCGATCTGCGGCGCTAGAGCCGCCGCAGGCTCAGCCCCTTCACGTCTTCTTCGAAGCCCACCGCGCGCAGGCTGGCGGCGAGCGCGCTCCGCCGCACCGGCGTGCCGTCGACCCGCTGCACGGTGATCCGGCCGACGCCGTGCGCCGCCAGGAGCGCCGACAGCGCGCGCTCCACCAGCTCGGGCTCCTCGCACTGCCGCCCCGGCCCCAACGTGCGCAGCCGGCCGCTGCGGGCGGTGAGCACGAAGAAGGGCGCGCCGTCGACCAGCACCACCGTCGACCCGGGCACCACCCGCGGCGCTGTCGCTCCGGGGCCGGGCTCGGGCCAGGCCAACATGCGACCGTAGGGTTGCGCGGGGTCCACCACCGGCAGCGCGATGATCCGCGGCCCGCCGCGGTGCCCCGAGCTCGGGGCGCCCCGTGGCTGATCCTCACGTTCGTCGCGGAGCCGATCCACCGCGCCACCGAGCCCGACCTGCGTGCCGGTCAGCCCCTCGACGAAGTAGCCGCGCCGGACCTTGCCGCGCTCGTCCATGCCGCGGAGCACGGGGCGCAGGGCGCTGTGACCTCCCGGCGCCGCCTCCATGGCCAAGGACTCGCGGGCCAGCACGCCGTGCCGCGCCAGGAGCACGTGCGCCCAGGCCAGCAGCTGCGCGGTCGGCTCAGGCGCCCCCAGGTTGCGCAGCAGCGACCAGCGTCCCCCGGACAGCCGCGCCTGGGCCTTGCGTCCGCGGCGCCGCCCGGTGGCCTGCAAGCCACGCAGCGGCGCCACCGTGTCGTTGCTCACGACGCCGCGCCACACCAGGTCCCACAGCGCGCTCAGCACGTCGGGCATCGCGGCGTCCGCCAACGCGCCGCGGAGCTCGAAGAGAAAGCTGGCTCCGAAGTGCCGCAGGTGGGCCACGATGCGGCGCTGCAGCGCGTCGTCGTCGGGCCAGTCCGCCAGCACCGTGTCGACGTCGGGCGCGCGCCACAGCGCGTCCAGCCGCTCGCGCCGAAAGAGCTGCACCCGCCCGTCGCGCTGCCCGATGGCGCTGTGCCCCACCCACAGCCACTCGCCCGTGGCGAAGCGCTGGTCCAAGGCCTCGGGTCGGTAGCCGCGCACCCGCGCCGGCAGCAGCCGCTGCTCCAGCTCGCTCACCACCAGCGGCGCCCCCTCCAGCTGGGTCAGCACCTCGTCGAGGCCCGGTCGCCGCCCGCCATACCCGGCCGGGTGGAGCCCTTGCCACGCCGGCAGAAAGCGCGCGAAGCGCTCCTGCGCTGCGGGCGCGATGGTCGCCCGCAGGTGCGCCAGGGTGCGCCGACGGATCCGCCGTAGCACGCCGTCGTCGCACCACTCCCGCTCGACGCCGCCGGGCCGGAACTCCCCCTCCACCAGGCTCGGGCCGCCGGCGTGCCCCGCGCCCGGCCGGCTGAGCAGCTGCAGCAGGGCCACCAGCTGCCCCTGGGGCACGCCGTAGCGCTGGCCGAGCTGCGCCCGGGTGAAGGGCCCCCGGCGGCGGCCATAGCGCTTGACCAGGTCGGCCATGGGGTCCGACGCCGGCTCGAGAAAGGCGCTGGGCAGGCCCGGCGGCAGGCTGACCCCGAGCGCGTCGCGGTAGCGGGCGGCGTCGGCGGCGGCGATCCACCGCATCTCCCCAGCGACGCGGATCTGTACGGCGTCGACCCGCTGGTTCAGGGTCGCCAGCCACGGGGTCGGGTCTCCGTCGCAGCGCGCGCGGACCTCGTCGTCGCTCAGGTCGCCGACCCGCCGCAGGAGGTCCAGGAGGCCGCCCGCGTCTCGGGCTTGGAAGCCCTCGGCCACGCCCTGCAGCTCTGCCTCCACCGCGTCGATGGCGGCGGCGTCGAGCAGGTCGCGCAGCTCGGCGTGCCCCAGCAGGTCGCGCAACATCTCCCGGTCGAGGGTCAGCGCCTGGGCCCGCCGCTCGGCCACGGGCGCGTCACCCTCGTAGAGCCAGTTGGCCACGAACTCGAAGGCCATGGCGCGGGCGAAGGGCGACGCCGCGTCGGTGTCCACCACCTCGACGCGCACCTCGCGCTGGGACACCGCACGCAGCAAGCTCCGCAGCGCGTGCAGGTCGAACACGTCTTGCAGGCAGGCGCGATAGGTCTCCAGCACGATCGGGAAGCCCGCGTGCTCCTTGGCCGCAGCCAGCAGCCGCTGCGCGCGCAGCCGCTGGGCCCACAGGGGCGCGCGCCGCTCCGGTCGCTTCCGGAGGAGCAGCAGCGCCCGCGACGCGTTCTCGCGAAACTGCCCCGAGAAGAGGGCAGTGTCGCCCAGCCGCTCGATGATCAGGTCCTCGACCAGGTCTGGATCCGGCGTCCACCGCTCCGGCGTGTCGCGCCAGGGGTCCTCGTCGACGTCGGCGAGGGTGAGGACGATGCCGTCGTCGCTCCACATCGAGCGCACGCCCACGCCCGACTCGCGGGTCAGCTGCTCCTCCAGCGCCATGGCCCACGGCGCGTGTACGCGGCTGCCGAAGGGGCTGTGGATGCACACGCGGAGGTCGCCGAGCTCGTCTGCGAAGCGCTCGACCACCACGGTGGTGTCGCTCGGTACGACCCCGGTCGCCGCCTTCTGCTCGTGCAGCAGGTCGACGATCTGCGCGGCGATGTCGGGGTGCGTGGGCGTGTGCTGCGTCACCCAGGCCCGCGCGCGCTCCGGCCCGCGCTGGGCCACCTCGCGCGCGAACACGCCCAGACGGCGACCCAGCTCGAGCGGGCGTCCAGGGCCCCCGCCGTGCCAGAAGGGCAGGGTGCCGGGCTCCCCCGGGGCCGGCGACACCAGCACCCGGTCGTGGGTGATGTCCTCGATGCGCCAGGTCGACGCGCCGAGGATGAAGGTCTGCCCCGCCCGCGCCTCGAAGACCATCTCCTCGTCGAGCTCCCCCACGCGCGGCCCCGACTCGGACCCGCGCACCACGTGCACGCCGAAGAGGCCGCGGTCCGGGATGGTCCCGCCGTGGGTCGCCGCCAGCATCTTCGCGCCCTTGCGCGCCGTGAGCAGATCCTGCCCGCGGTCCCAGTCCACCAGCGGCCGCAGCTCGGCGAAGTCTGTCGACGGGTAGCGGCCGGAGACCATGTCGAGCAGGCCGTCGAGCTGGGCGTCCGAGAGCTGGCGGAAGCCGTCGGCTCGCCGCACCAGCGCCGCGAGCTCGGCCACCGGACGGTCCGCCACCGCGACCATGGCGACCACCTGCTGAGCGAGCACGTCGAGCGGGTTTCGCGGCGGCGCCACAGGCTCGATGCCACCCTCGAGCATCAGCTGGCCGACGACGGCGCACTCCACCATGTCGCGCGGGTGCCGCGGGATGAGCAGGCCGTGGCTGATCTCGCCCACGCCGTGCCCGGCGCGGCCCACACGCTGCAGGCCGCTGGCGACGCGACCCGGGCTGCCGATGAGGATCACCTGGTCCACCGCGCCCATGTCGACGCCGAGCTCGAGGGAGCTGGTGGCCACGATGGCGCGCACCGTGCCGGACTTCAGCCGGTCTTCGATGTCCGCGCGCCGCCCGTGCGAGAGGCTGCCGTGGTGGGCCAGCGCCAGGGGCTCGCCATGGAGCTCGTGCAGCTGCTGCACCATGCGCTCGGCCGCACCGCGGCTGTTGACGAAGACGATGGTGGTGCGGTGCGCCAGGATCTTGGGCAGCAGCCGCGGCGCCAGGGCTGGCCACGCCCGTCGCGGCTTGGGCTGGCTGAACAGGTGCGCGTCGGGGTCCGGCGACGCTGGCTTGGACGGTGCTGGCTGGGACGGGGTTGGCTGGGCGTCGGGAGGGTCGTCCGGCGCCTCCGGCAGCACCACCTGCACGGTCAGGTGCGGCGCCTCGCGGGTGTCGACCACCTCCACCGGGCGATCGCCACCGAGGAAGCGGGACACCACCTCGACCGGCCGGGCGGTGGCGGACAGCCCGATGCGCTGGGGATCTCGCTCCGCCAGGGCCGCGAGGCGCTCCAACGAGAGCGCGAGGTGCGCGCCGCGCTTGCTGCCCGCCAGGGCGTGAATCTCGTCGACGATGACGGCCTCGACCGTGGCGAAGTGCTGCCGCACCTTGCTGCCGAGCATCAGGTACAGGCTCTCCGGCGTGGTCACCAGCACGTCGCCCGGGTTGCGGAGCATGCGCTGGCGCTCGCGCTGCGGTGTGTCGCCCGTGCGGACGTCGACCCGCGTGGTGTGTAGCGCTGCGCCCAGGTGGCCCGCGGCCTGATGCACCCCCACCAGCGGCGTCCGCAGGTTGCGATCGACGTCGTACACCAGGGCCTTCAGCGGTGAGACATAGACGACGCGATAGCCGCGACGATCCGCGTCGCGCAGCTGGCCGATGCGGTCCAGCGCCCAGAGGAAGGCCGCCAGGGTCTTGCCGCTGCCGGTCGGCGCGAGCAGCAGGCTGTGGGCGCCGCCAGCGATGGCCGGCCAGCCCCGGGCCTGGACCGGCGTAGGGCCCTGGAAGGACGCGTCGAACCAGGCCTGCGTCGCAGCGCTGAAGGGCCGCAGCGCCGGGTGACGCGCGCCGGGAAGGGGGGGCCGGGTCATGAGCGGCCTCGGCCGGGGGCGTCGCGCGCCGCACCACGCCGGGGACCGCCGCCGGGCATGCGCGGCAGGGCGGCGCTGGCGAGGTCCCGCGGGTCGCGTCGCGGCGCGAGCTTGGGGCCGCGTCGCGGCGCGTGCGCCCCCTCTGCGAAGAGCAGCTGAATCACGCGATAGCGGCGACCGCGCCAGGGCTCGAGCAGCGCGAGCATGCGCCGGTCGTCGGCGCGCGGCTCACCGGCGAGGTTCCACGCCACCATGTTCGGCAGGTGGGCGTCGCCGGTGGGCACGGCGTCGGGGTCGCCCCAGTAGGTGCCGAGGGTCATCTCCAAGGTCCAGGGTCCCAGGCCGCGGATGGCGTGGAGCCGCTGTCGGACCTCCCCGGCCGCGGCGATGCGGTCGATGCGGTTGGCCCGGCGCGCCACCTCCAGCACGGTGCGCGCCCGGTCTGCTGGGATCCCGGCGAGCCGGAGGTCGGCCGGGGAGCGCCGCGCCAAGGTCGGCATCGCAGGGGGCAGGGTCAGCTCCAGGGGGCCTGGCGCGGGCTGGCCGTGCTGGCGCACCAGGGCGCGCCACGCCCGCGTCGCGTCCTGCCAGGTGACCTTCTGGCCGAGGATCGTGGGTACCAGCCCGCGCGCGAAGCTGTGCAGCTGGGGCATGCGCAGCGCGCGGTGCCGCTTCTCCATCTCCCGCAGCGCGGGGTGGCGCGGGGTCAGCGGGGCCGGCTCCGGTTGGTGCAGCCCCAGGCGCCGCGGCAGCGCGTCCAGGGCCGCGCCCGCGCCCGGTCCCCAGGCCGCCGCGTGCGCCGTGTCGCCGCGCTGGTGGACCTCGACCGCCGCAGGCTGGTCACCGAACCAGTCGCAGTAGGCGTAGCTCGTCGGGCTCAAACGAAAGGTCGGGTCGCGGCCGCCGAGGCCGAGCCCTCGGACATGATCACCCACGGCATAGCCCGGCGGGCAGGGCAGATCGCGGCTCTGGTCGGGCGGCTGGGACACGGGCACCTGTCGCGAGAGGGAGCGCGGTCGGAGGTCCCCGCGCGCGCCCCTGACGGTGCCGCGCTCGGTGGCCTCGACGCAACCGCGCGGCAGCGGACTCCTGCCACGCGCTGTCAGCAACCTCGAGCTCGATCCTCTGGCGTGGCTTGTCACGGCGCCGAGCCCGACGCACGCTCTGCGCACACGCACCGTCCGATCCGCCTCGTTTGGAGCCGCCACGTCCTGCCCGCCGCGTCTCAGCCGCCGCGTCTCCCCCCCCCGCGTCTCCCCCCCGTCGTCCACCGCCCTCGGCTGCGTCGCGGGCCCACACACCGGAGTCCCCATGTCGTCGGTCCACTCACAGCCCCGCAGCCGCTGCTCGGCCCCTCGCCCGCTCGGCCTCACCTTCGCGCTGTTGGCGGCGCTGGCCGTGAGCGCCGCGGCGCCGGCCCAGGCCAAGGTCATCTACAGCGGACAGCTCGGCGCCACCAAGACCATGGGCGACGACGCCAAGGGGCGCGACGGCTACGGCATGGACCTCCAGGGGCGCGTCGGGGTCGACATGCCCTTCCCCTTCCTGGACATGGAGGCCGAGGCCATCCTCGGCTTCAACAGCTACTACTTCGGCGGCCCCGCGGCGACGCAGACCTTGCGCGTCGGCGCCGGGTTCCGCGGCGGCGTCAACTTCGTCGCCTTCGCGCAGGGCTTTGTCCACGCCAGCTACGGGCGACAGTTCAACGCCGTCGCCGGCGCGCCGCGGGGCTTGCTCATCGACGCAGGCATCGCCCTGGACCTGACCGCCGTCCCCTTTCTGCGCATGGGCATCTACGGCGCCTACAACCACCTGGTGCACAGCGAGGGGCACAAGGTCGGCGACGGCGACGGGCAGTGGTGGTCTTTTGGCATCCAGGGCTCGTGGGTCGACAAGTAGCGCAGCCAAGCAGATTGCGGCGAAATTGATTGTCGCCGCAATCTGGCAGCTTTTTGTCTTTCTGGGGGGCTACGAGCGCCCCCAGCCACGGCAAGCCGTGGCTTCCCCTTCCCAGCAGACTGACCGGCGTGGCCGCAAAGACGGAGGAAAAGCGCAGCCTGCCAAGCCCGCTACAGACCGCGGCTGGGGCGGATGTCGACCAGCGTCGCGTCGCCGTCGTAGGTGCCGCGCAGCTTCGACGGGCGCCAGTGCCAGGCCAGGAGCGAGCAGGCGGTGGCGTGGCCGAACGCGACCCACTCCAGGGTCCAGGCGGGCATCATCAGCGAGCCGACAAAGGCGAGCTGGTAGGCCGCCGCGCACTGCCACAGCCGCTTGTCCATGGTCGCGGTCAGCATCGCCGTGTAGAGCGCGCTCATCAGCATGCTGAGCACGGGCGCCACCCGCGGCTCCAGGTCGAGCACATAGACGCCCACCGAGAGCGAGACCACCGCCATGCCGTGAAAGACCAGCGACCACGCCACGCGTCGGTTGAACGCGGTCTTGTTCAGCGTGTCGCTCGCCCAGGACCACCCGACGAGCACCGCGAGCAAGAAGCCGCCGGTGCCCAGGAAGTTGAAGAGGTGGCCCGCGACGAGCCGACCGGAGCGCTGGAGGTAGCCCACGACGATCATCGGGATCGCCGAGAAGCCGAGGCCGAGCAGCAGCGCGAGAAAGGCGCGGGTCCGCGTGCCGATGTTCACGTCCAGCTCGAGCTGCATGCGCCGCAGCCGGGCCGCCTTGGCGCGCTCGTCGGCCTGCGCCTGGGTCACCTCGGCGAGGCGCGCCACCAGCGCCTCGGAGGGCGTGGCCAGCTCGGCGATCAGCGCCCGGGCCGCGGTGAGGTTGCCCGTGTCGAGCTCGTAGTCGGCCATGGCGTGCAGCGCCGCGCGCAGGCCCGCCTGGGCCGAGGGGTTCTCCGGCCAGCTGTCCAGCGCCACCTGAAAGCCGAAGCGGCACGCGTTGAAGGTGGTCACCACCCGCGCCCGCGCCACCTCGGCGGGGCTCATGGTCGCGTCGCTCGTGTCCGGCGCGGTGTCCCCGAGCTCCTCTGGGGCGGCCTCTTGGCTTGGGGCGGAGGCCTCCGCGAGCCGGGCCGCCCGGCATTGGTCGATGTGCGCGTGCAGCTCGTCGAGGCGCAGCTCGGCCGCGGCTGCCACGGTGAGGGAGCTGCGGTGCTCCAGGAAAGCGCTGAGGGCGTCGTGGAGCGCGGTGGCCGAGGGGAAGCGGTCGTGCCGGTTGAACGCCGTGGCGCGGTTGGCGATCTCGGCGAGCTCCTTGGGGACCTCAGGGCCGTAGTCCACCCGCCTGGAGTGCCACGCCGCCGCCAGGATCTCCATGGGCGTGCGGCCCGTGTGGCGCGGCGCCCCGGTGAGCACCTCGTGGAGCAGGGCGCCGAGCAGGTACACGTCCGAGCGCGGGTCGAGCTGGTCGCCCTTGCCGGCCACCATCTCCGGGGCCATGTAGTGCAGCGTCCCGGCGATGTCGGCCACGTCCTGCGCCAGTGGGATGCGGGTCTCGCTCGGGTCGAGGGACACCGCTAGCCCCCAGTCGAGCACGTAGACCTCGCCAAAGGGCCCGACCATGACGTTCGCCGGCTTGAGGTCGCGGTGCAGCACGCCGCGGCTGTGGGCGAAGGCGATGGCGTTGCACACCTGCAGCAGCACCGCCAGGTGCCAGCGCAGCGGGTCGGCCTGTGCCGCGGTGGGCAGCTTGGTCGGGTCGGCGATGAGCTCGTGCCACTCCTGGCCCTCGATGCGCTTCATCACGAAGACCGGATTTCCGGCCTCGTCGCGGCCCAGGGCGTGGATGGGCACGACGTTGGGGTGCTCCAGCCGGCCCATGACCCAGGCCTCTCGCAGCAGCGCCAGCGCGGCCTTGCCGGTGCGGGCGCCCTGCTTCACCGACTTGATGGCGACGTCGCGCTCCAGCGCGGTCTGCCGGGCCACCCGGACGACGCCCATGCCGCCCTCGCCGAGGGTCTTGCCCACGCGGTACTCGGGGCCGCCGAGGGTGGTGCCACTGGCGCTGAGCTGCAGTGGCGAGAGCGCCTGCAGAACCACGTCGTCGGCGCTCTGCGGCGTGTCGGCCGGCGGCGCGATGGTGCCGTCCCGGTGCCGCAGCAGCACGGTCTCGGCGTCGACGCCGATGGAGTGGAGCAGCTGCTCCAGCGACACAGCGGTGATCTCGGCGTCCGGACCGTCGCGGACGGTCTGCACCTGGTCGGTGGGCAGGCGCGGGGGCACGCTCGTCGGGGCGCTCGGTGGGCGCACGGCGCCCTCGGGCAGGTCGGGCGGCGCGGGCTGCTCGGAGGCTTGGGTCATGGGCGCAGGTTGCCGCAGGGGACCTCGACGCGCCAGCGCGCGCCGCGTGGCGAGGGCACGCCGGGCGCGCTCAAGGTGCCGCGCTCAAAAGAGCGTGTAGATGAGCGGCGTCGCGGTCTGCGTGGTGAACACCAGCACCGCGGTGAGGCCCAGGATCAGGACCAGCGGCACGATCCAGTAGACCTTGTTCTCGCGCGCGAAGGCGACGAACTCCGCCAGCAGCTTGCTCGAGTGTCTCAGCTTGCCCATGCCGGCCTCCCACCCTCACGTCTGCGTCGCACGCGGCGGCGCCCGCTCAGGCTACGCCAACTCCATGGTCGTGTGCAGCGTCACGCCCTGGTTGTTGTCGGCGATGTAGTCCGCGCGAAAGCGGGTCTCGGTGAGCAGGCACAGGTTGTCCCGCTCGTCGTGGAAGAGGTCCTGGCCGTAGCGGCGCTCGAGGTAGGTGGGGTCGACCGTGTCGGGCCCGTCGTCAAAGGAGAGCCAGCGACAGACCTTGAAGCGGGACACCTCGAACTGCACGTCCACCTTGTACTCGTCCCGCAGGCGCGCGGCGATGACCTCGAACTGCAGCACGCCCACGGCGCCCACGATCCAGTCCGACCCGATGATCGGCCGGAAGAGCTGGGCGGCGCCCTCTTCGCAGAGCTGCTGCAGGCCCTTCTTCAGCGCCTTCTGGCGCATCGGATCCTTCAGCCGCGCGACGCGGAAGAGCTCCGGCGCGAACTTGGGCAGCGCGGTGAACTGCAGGTCCTCACCCTCGGTGAAGGTGTCCGCGATGCGGATCGTGCCGTGGTTGGGGATGCCGATGATGTCGCCCGGGTAGGCCTCTTCGGTGATCTCCCGGTCCCGGCCGAGGAAGGTCATGGCGTTGCGCACCACCATGGTCTTGCCGGCGCGCACGTGCTTGAGCTTCATGCCCTTGCGGTAGCGGCCCGACACCACGCGCATGAACGCGATGCGATCGCGATGACGCGGGTCCATGTTCGCCTGGATCTTGAACACGAAGCCGGAGAAGTTGGGCTCCTCGGGCTCCACCAGCCGGTCCGCGCTGATGCGTGGCTGCGGCTTGGGCGTCAGCTCGCAGAAGCAGTCGAGCAGCTCCTTGACGCCGAAGTTGTTGAGCGCCGATCCGAAGAACACGGGCGTCAGCTGCCCCCGCTCGAAGAGGGTGCGGTCGAAGGGATCGGCGGCCATCTCCACCAGCTCGACCTCTTCCCGGAGGCGCGGTGCGTCCGAGCCGAGCAGCTCGTCGAGCA
>JAUIAC010000391.1 GCA_030425545.1 bacterium
CTGCTGCACCACGGCGCCCAGTTCGTGCTCTCGCGCGCGACGCCCGCGCCCCGGATCCACCGCGTGGTGTGGTGCGGCGCGGCGCAGCCCGACCTGCTGGCCGCGAGCGCCGACCCGCGCATGCGCGCGCTGGCCGCGGGCGCGCTGAACCACGACAGCTTCGACCAGCTGATCAACCAGGCGCACTTCAAGCTGCCCGGCGACGCGGTGCACTTCCCCTGGCATCAGGACAGCGTGCACCGACGCTATGGCACGCCCCTGTGGACGGACGTCGACGGCACCGGGAGCTATGTCCAGGTCGCGATCGCGCTCGACCCCGTGGGCCCGGACAACGGCCCGCTCGCCTTCTTGCCCGGCAGCCACAAACACGGCCACATCGCGCCCGGCGTCGACGGGGAGCTGCCCCTCGACCGTTTCGACCTGAGCGCCGCGATCGCGCCCGCCCTCGCGCCAGGAGACGTGGTGCTCTTTGGGCCCTACACGGTGCACGGCAGCGCCCCCAACGTGTCGACGCAGCCGCGGCGCGTGCTCGTCAACGGCTACGCCAGCCCCGGCGCCAACCGCCGCGTGTACCCCGGCGAGGGCAGCGGGCGTCGCCTGCGCGCGCCCTGACGCCCTACCAAGGCGCGGCCCACGGGGGTACAAAGGAGAGCCCCCCCCCCAAGACCGTCCACGCAGCTGGTGACCATGACCCGCCGCCGCCACTTCAGCCGTCACCGCATCGCCCTGGGCGTGCGGCTGCGCGTGGGCCACGGCTGGCTCGACGCCACCACCATCGACGTCTCGCGCGCCGGCATGTTCCTGCGGACCTCGGTGGGCATCGTCGAGGGCCGCGTGATTCAGGTGCAGATCACCCTCCCCGGCGAGGTCCCGCTGACCGTGCTCGGCCGCGTGCGCCGCTCCGTCGAAGGCACCATCTCCGGCAAGACGGTGCCCGGGCTGGGCGTCGAGTTCCTGAGCCTGTCGCGCGAGGCGCGGCAGCAGTGGGACGACTTCATCTTCGAGCAGAGCAAGCGCAGCAAGCAGCTCGCCGCGGTCGCCCGACGGCGGACCGAGGCTCAGGCGGCCACAGCGGCCACCGGCACGTTGGCCCAGCGACGCGACCTGCCCGTGGCCTTTCTCAAGGTCCGGCCGCCGGACGACGAGGCCCTGCAGGCCTTCGCCCGCCGCCGACGCGAGCGCACGGGACTGACGCTCCGGACCGACGTGGCCGTGGAGATCGGCCAGCGGGTCGAGCTCGCGCTGGTCCACCACGCCACCGACGCGGAGCTCCAGCTCCATGGTCTGGTCGCCCACTTCGAGCGGGATCGCGAGTCCGGGCGCGACACGGTGACCCTGCGGTGGAGCGCGCTCGCCGCCACCGACGCCAAGGCGCTCACCTGCTTTGTGGAGACAGGCACCCGCGGCCGGGCTCGGCTCGGCCTGGAGGCGCGCCAGGAGCTGGAGGCGCTGCGCAAGCGAGCGTTCTCGTCGGGCGACAAGCCAGACGTGTGGGTGGCGCTCGGCTGGGCCCTGCTCGACAGCGCCGAGGCCTTCGAGAAGGGCGCTGAGGCCTTCAGCCGGGCGCTGGCCATCGACAGCGAACGGCAGGACGCGCTCCATGGGCTGGCGCTGTGTCGGGCGCTCTCGGGCCAGCCGGGAGACGCGCTGCGGCTGGTCCGCCTGTCACGGCGGCTGCGGCCTCACGCGGGCAGCTGACGCCACCAGGGCGTCCGGCCTGCCGGGAGCCGCGGTCGAGGCCCGCGCGTCAGGGCGACTTGCAGGTGGCGTTGTAGTCGCTGCAGCAGTCACCGAAGTTGGCGCAGTCGTCGTCGCAGTTGCACGGCCAGCTGTTGTCGAACTGGCCGCAGCGGTTCTTGGCGCCGTCCTTGCCGGGCTGCGAGCACTTGGCGCCGTTGGGGTCGGCGCAGGCCTTGTAGGCGCAGCTCGCCAGGTCCTCGTAGAGCTTGCCCATGGAGTCCAGCTCCGCCTGAGTCCAGCCGTGCTTGGTGACACAGGTGTTGCCGTCGAGATCGTTCTTCAGGCAGCCCATCTGGCCGGCGCAGACGTGGTGCGCTTTGCACGCCGAGGTCTCCTTGACGCAGCCGGTGTCCCAGCAGGCCTTGGGCCCGAAGGTGCCGGTGCCGCCGCAGTCCTTCGCGCAGGAGTTCCACGTCTCGCCCTTGCTGCATTTGCCGTCGCCGCAGTTGCCGCCACCGCCGCAGTCCTTGGCGCACGAGCTCGCCGTCTCGCCGGACTCGCACTTGCCGTCGCCGCACACCGGCCCCTGAGGGACGCAGCCCTGGTTGCCCGCGCACACCACCAGGTTGAAGCCGGCCGGCAGGTTGGACAGGTTGCTGCTGCACTGGGACAGGCACGCGGAGTCGAGCTGCGGGCAGGACTCGGCGCAGTTGAGGGACTTGCCCACCTCGGTGACACAGCTCGTGTCCTTCTGGCAGGCGCTCAGCTGTGCGCTGCACTTGCTGCCCAGGCAACCGCCGAGCTGGGCCGCGACCTTGCTGCAGTCGAAGCCGCACGAAGTCGAGCTCTCCGCGCCGGAACACTTGAGGTCTCCGCACACGTCCTTTGGAGCGCAGTCCTGCGGGCAGGTGTTGGTCGACTCGCCGGACTCGCAGGTGCCGTTGCCGCACACGGGGCCGGTCGGGCAGTCCTTGGGGCAGCTCGTCTGCTCGCCGGCGTCGCAGGCGCCGTTGCCGCAGAGGTTGGCCTGCTTGCAGTCCTGGGGGCAGGTCGCGTTGGACTCGCCGGCCTCGCACTTGCCGTCGCCGCAGAGGGGGCCTGTGGCGCCCGTGTCCGTGATGCCGGTGTCGGTGACGCCCGTGTCCGTGACGCCCGTGTCGGTGACGCCTGTGTCGGTCGTCGTCCCGCCCGTGTCAGCCCCGCCCGCGTCGGTGGCGCCGCCGGGCACCACGCACTCTGCGAGCTGCTTGACCTTCTGCGGGTCCGTGGGGTCGGACTTGCCGCGGCAGATCTGGCCCGCTGCACAGTCGCCGATGGCCTGCCACTTCTTGGTCGCCGGGTCGCACTGCACCTTGGTCGCGATGCTGCAGCCCTGGTTGTGGACGTCGGGGTTGCAGAACGAGTCGGGCGCGCCACCCACGGTGATGTAGCCGCCGCCGCCGCCGCCGGTGCCGCCGGCATAGGACGCGCAGCCCGGTGCGACGGCCGCGGTGAGAGCGAGCACCGCGAGCGGGCGTAGGGTCGCGATGGTGTGTGATGTCAGGGTCATGTCTGCTGCTCCACGCTCGTGAACGGGCGGGAGGCTAGCAGAACCGCCGCTGGACGCACGCCCGATGTAGCGTCTCGGCCGAGGCCGGCAGCGGAGCCGTGGCCACGCTCGAGCCCGAAGGGCGACAGGCCGGCGATCAGCGCGACGTGGGGCGCCGGAGACGCGCGAGGAGCGCCGCGACCTCGTAGCGGCGAGGACGCGCGAGGTCGCCCCGTGGCGAGGCCGTCAGCACGTCGAGCCCCTCGTCGTCGAGCCAGAGCTCGAGGTCGTCGAGCAGGGTCGCCACCGTGGGCCGCGTCCCCTCGCCGGGCTGCATCCCCTCGGCCAGGTCGGCCAGGGCGAAGCCCGCCGCGCGCACCTGCCCGGGCGCCACCAGCTGCGACACGCCGCGCAGGTCGACCTCTTGCTCACCCACGGTGACACGGCGAACGTCGTCGGCGCGCACGCGGACGCGGCCCTTGCGGTCCTGCAGCGCGAGGCGCGCGCGCTCCGGCGCCCACGGCCTCCGGGCAGGCAGCGTCAGGTCCGCGGTCCGGTCGGCCGCGAGGGCGTGCGCCCGCTCCGTGGCGTCCACCAGCCGCCACTGGTCGAGCCACAGCACCGTGTCGGCGAGGCCGAAGTAGGCGCCGCTGCCGCCGACGACGAGCACCAGCGACACACCCGCGTCCCGCAGCGCGGCGGCGCGGGCGACCAGGGGCGTGATCGGCTCCTTGTCGGCCGCCACCAGCGCGGCCATGCGCGCGTCGCGCACCAGCAGGTTGGTGGCGGAGGTGTCCTCGTCGAGCAGGAGCAGCGCGCTCCCGGCCTCCAGGGCCTCGACCACCGCGGCGGCCTGCGAGGTCGAGCCGCTGGCGTCGTCGGTGGCGAAGGCCGTGGTGTCTCCACCGCCGGGGAGCGCGCCGATGAAGAGCGAGATGTCGACGCCGTGGACCGCGCGCCCGTCCTCCGAGCGCACCTTGACCGCGTCCGACCGGGTCACCACCCGCTCGCGACCGTCGCCGGGGACGTGGTCGTACACACCCAGCTCCAGGGCGCGCAGGAGGGTCGACTTGCCGTGGTAGCCGCCGCCCACCACCAGGGTCAGCCCCTCGCGGATGCCGAGGCCGCGCAGGGGCCCCGCGTGGGGCGCCTGCAGGGTCACGCGCTGGGGCTCCGGCGCCTCGGTGACCACCGCGCCGGTCGCCATGGGGCGGGGGTCCACGCCGCTGCGGCGCGGCAGCAGCGCGCCGTCGGCGACGAAGGCCACCAGCCCGGCCGCGCGGAGCTGCGCTCGGAGCGCCTGCTGGTCTTCGACCGCGTGCAGGTGGCGCTCGAGCGCGGGCAGGTCGAGCGCGTCTCGGACCAGGGCGCCAGCTGCCAGCGCAGGCAGCGACTCGAGCAGCAGCGCCACGGCCCCGCGGCCCAGCACCCGTCGCCCGCGGGCGGGCAGGCCCACGCGCACGCGCGCCTCGACCGCGCCCTCGGGCGTCACCTGGACCGCGCTGCGCTCCAGGACCTCTTGCCCGGGTTGGGTGACGCTGACGCGACCCGAGCCGCCGGACCCGCGTGCGCGGCCCGAGATCTCGGGCGCACAGCGGCCGAGCTGGCGCAGCAGGAAGTCGGCGGTGGCCACGCGGCGGCCGCGGGTGCTGTAGGCCCAGGCCGGCAGCCGCGCCGCGCCAGGGGCGACGCAGAGCGCCACGTGCGAGGGCGACGCGAAGGGATCGCCCTGCACCCGATCGACGCGCAGCATCAGACCCGGCAGCCGCCAGCGACCGCGCAGCGGCTTGTAGGCGCCGTAGCTCTGGCCGTCGATGCGCAGGAGCAGCGCCCGCAGCTGCCCCACGTCGGTCACCTGGGCCTCTGCGCCCGGCGCCGCAGCGCCAGGGTCACGCTCAGGGGTGCTGGCCGCGTTCGCGGGGCTGGCCGCGTTCGCGGGGCTGGGCGCGTTCGGCGCGGCGTCGATCGGGTGCGTCATGGGCGGTCTCCACAGCTGCGACGCGGTGGCGCCGAGCGCCCGCGCGAACCCACTGTGTACCCAGCGGGCGCCGACCGGGCCACCTTCGCAGCCGGTGGTCCTTGAAGGTCGATGTAGCCCGCGCCCGGGCAGTGGACGCGCCCGCCGGCAACGGTCAGTCTGCGAGGCGGCAGGAAGGAAGCAGACCATGACAAGCGGAATCGAGCTCGTGCGAGCCCTCAGCGGAGCCTGGGGTTTCGGTCGGACGCGCTGGGCAGCGGCCCTGGCGCTCTGCGCCGCGCTGTGCGCCACCGGTTGCGGCAGCGATGACCCCGCGGGCGCGACCGCCGGCGACGTCGCTCCCAGCGACGCGGCGAGCGACGC
>JAUIAC010000392.1 GCA_030425545.1 bacterium
GACTCCGGTCCAAACTCCAAGATGTCCGGCTCCGCCTTGACCTGCATCTCCACCACGGTCCCGCTGGTGGTCTGCTCCTGCTCCGTGAGCAGCACCACCGCGATCTCCGGTCCGCCGACCGTGCTCGCGCTCGGGGTCGCGCTGGCCCGCGCCAGGTCGTCGGGCGCCGCAGCACCGCCGGTGGGATCACAGGCCGCGCTGAGGCCGACGACGCAGGCGAGGGCGAGGAGTTGTCCGTCCCAGCGCTCCGCGGCGGGGAGGTGGCGGGTCCATCGGGGCGTACGCATGGGCTGTGTCCTCGGCTTGCTGCGGCGTGTCCGTCGCAGTTCATCTCGCACCTGACGGGGGCTGGCGCACGGCAGGTGGGCTACGGGCAGGGCGGCGCGATGCGCACGTCGTCGACGAAGACGCCCAAGGTCTTGTTCGAGATGCCGTCGACCGTGTTGAACCACAGCTGCAGCTGGACCGACTCGCCGCTCCACGGGCCGAGCGCGAAGTTCAGATCCAGCCACTTGTTGGTGGTCCCAGCGCCCTTGGACCACAGCACCTCGGTCTTCTTGCCGGCGCGCAGCAGTCGCACCTCGAGGTTGTCGTAGGTCGTGGACGACTCCACGGCCAGATAGAGCTTCAAGGTCAGCCGCGGGTTCCCGGCGGGCAGCTTCACCGCTGGCCAGGTCGCCGTGCCGTTGTGGCCCCCGCCGCCGAAGGCGTAGTCGCCCGTCGCCGGGTCGCCGTAGTGCAGCGCCGAGGTCCCGGAGCTCGCCTTGGCCGCCTTCGCCACCACGTGCCAGCCCTTGCTGCCGCCCTTGGAGTTCACCAGCTTCGCCGTTGTGCCGGCGTCGAAGTCCTCACTGAGCTGCACCTTCGGGCAGCACGCGACGGAGATCACGGGCGTTGCGCTGCACTGTCCCGCCTGACACGACGTCGCGACGCAGGGGTCCGACGACTTGCACTCGGCGTTGGACGTACAGGTCGCGCAGCCCGTGACGGCGTCGTGCTTGCAGCCGCCCTTGGGGTCACACCAGTCGGTGGTGCAGGGGTTCTGGTCGTCGCAGGTGGTGGTGACGTGGTCCACACACGTCCCGCTGCCGTCACAGCGGTCGTGGCCCGACATGTCCGTGCGGATCAACGCTGGGTAGGACCCCTGCGTGTGCGTCGCGATGGCGAAGCCGCCGCTCCAGCGCGAGAGCCCCCCGAAGACCGCCGGGTAGAGCGAGTCGTTGACCCATCGGACGCGATAGTTGCGCCGCCAGACCTGCTTGCCCGCGGGGTCCAGGCGCTCCAGGTAGACGTGCGCCGCTTTGTCGATCACCACGTCGCCAGCCACAGCCACGCCGCCGTCGTCCGTGGCCACGACACCTCGGGCCGCGCTCAGGTCGGCGGGCGTGACCACGCGGGTCCAGCGCACCTTGCCGGTGACCTCGTTGAGCCGCACCACCACGCTGCGCTGCGTGACCGCGTTGTCCTCCAGGGTGCCGACCGCCACCGCCTCGCCGCCCGGCGTCAGGTCCACCGCCGAGAGCGTGCCCTGGGACTTCAGCAGGTGGGTCCAGACCACCGCGCCGGTGTGGCTCAGGCCCACCACCGCCCCCACCTTCGCCGCCGCGCCGGTGCCCACGACCACCGCGCCGCCGGTGGCCCGCGCCGCGACACCGTGGCCCTGGCTCAAGGCTGCGAGCGCCGTGTTCCAGCTCAGCGTGCCCTTGGCGTCGACCCGCGACGCGCGCACCAGGGCGGGCGACGTCTCCTGCACGACCGCGACCAGGGAGCCGTCGCTGCGCATGGCCGCGTCGCGCGCCTCGCCCTTACAGCTGGTGCAGGCGCTGACCACCACGGAGCTCGGCGCCTTGGCCTTCAGCGGCAGGCGGCAGACCCGCGCCCGGCCACCTCCCGAGCCGTAGACGAGCGCTTCGCCCGCGCTCAGCGCCCGCATCCCCCCGGCCGTCGACAGGCCCGAGCACAAGGCCTGCGAGCGCGGGTGCACCTCCGCACCCTTGGCGTCGACGTCGATGCGAAACGAGCGGAGTGGGTCGCTTCCCGCCGGCTTGGTCAAGCCCACCAGCGAGACGGCGCCCTGGTCGACCTCCACCACAGCGCCGGTGGTCGACGCGTCGATCTTGTAGCCGTCCGCGGTCGAGAAGCCCTGGCGCATGTTCAACAGCCGGCCCCAGCGCGAGGGCTTGCACTGCCCCAGATGGCAGACGCCCTGGGCCGAGCAGGAGTCCTCCGGCGTGCACGAGGTGGCGGTCTTGCCCGCGTGCGTGCAGCCGGCGACGCTGTCGCAGGCGTCGGCCGTGCAGTCCGTGGCGTCGTCGCAGTCCTTCCAGCCGCGGCCGGCGCAGGCGCCCAGCGCGCCGCAGCTGACGTGGCCGTAGGGCCCGGCGCGCACGATCCAGGGGCGCGTCGCGACCGCGGTCCCCTTGCGCCAACCCACCGCCACCAGGTCGCCGTCGACCGCGGCCACGGCGTGGAGGCCGTGCGGGAGCGCCTCGGTGAAGTCGCGCCGCCACTGCAGCGCGCCGACCCGGTTCAGCGAGGCGACATAGCCGCCCTTGGCCGAGATGCCGGCGATCCCCAGGGCCCCCGTGGACCCTCGGGCGACGATGCCCACGGGCGCGCTCAGCTCGGTCATCCGCGGCTCGTCGAAGCCGCGCCCGCCGTCGGCGCGGATGGTGCGGAACTGTGCGCCCGGTCCTCCCTTCGGGTCAGCGTGCAAGACAGCCGCCCGCCCTCCAGTCAGCGCCGCCACTCCGACGGCCTTGTCGTCATTGGCGACGGCCGTGGACGTGGAGACCAAGAGCATCTTGCCGTCCGTCACCCGTACGACCTGGTAGCCCCACGGCTGGCCATAGGACTTGCTGTTCTGGCTCGCGAAGACGGCGATCTCGCCGCTCACCGCCAAGCTGTTCGCCCCGCCAGCCGTGTGGACGTTGGCGTAGGGGTCCGTCACCCACACGGAGGCCAGGGCCGCCGACAACCGCTGGTGGCGAACGGTCTCCAGCGTCGTGCTCCCCACGGGGCTCGACCACGACACCACGACGCCGCCGACGCTGAGCGGCTCCATGGCGATCACCCGCCACGCCTCCACGGTCGACGACAGCGTCGTCTCCCCGAGCACCTTGCCGGTGGCGTCGTCGAAGCGCACGAGCCGCGCCCGCGCCTTGTCGCCCTTGTCGAGCACGCGGCCGCCCACCCAAGCGCTGCCGTCGCTGGCCATCGCCACCGCGCCGGCCCACTGGCGAAGCGCCGGCTGGCCGGCCGTGCCCAGGTAGCTCGCCTGCCAGCGCACGCTGCCGTCTCGCTCCAGCCGGGTCACCAGCCACCTCGCTGCGTCCGACTTGCCCACGGCCTCATAGCCCACGGCCACCAGCCCACCGCCCGGCGCTCCCGTGGCGTCGAGGTAGGCGCCCTGCACCTTGTCGGTGCCGTAGGTCGCGCTGAACAGACGCGGCGTCTCGCCGGCGACGCAGCTCCCCTTGAGGCACCGCGCGCCGAGCAGGCAGGCCTTGGCGTCGTCGGGGCAGGGCGTGAGATTCGTCTTCGCCACCGTGGCGCACTTGGCGCTGGTGGCGCCGCTGGAGACGCACACGCTCTGCTGGCAGGCGTCCTGCGCGGGCGGACACGCGAAGTCCTTGCCGGCCTTGCACACCACGCCGTCGCAGAAGTCGCCCACCGTGCAGCCGCTCTGGTCCGCGTCGCACACGTATCCCTTGGGCCGCGGCGTGTGGGTGCACTGGCCCGTCTTGGCCGCGCAGGCGTCGACCGTGCAGGCGTTGCCGTCGTCACAGCCCTTCGCCGCGTGCTTGCAGCCGGCGCCCTTGGCGCAGCTGTCGACCGTACAGGCGTCGTTGTCGTCACAGCCGTTGGGCCCGCCACCCAGGCAGGCGCCCTTGCCGTCGCACGCGTCCTTGACGGTGCAAGGCTCGCCGTCGTCGCAGGCCGCCGCGGAGGCGACGGGCTGCAGCGCGCAGGCCCCGGACTTGGGGTCGCACGTGGCCTTCTCGCAGGCCGTGTCCTGGGCCTTGGAGCAGTAGACCACGCTCGCAGGGTTCGGCTTGCACTGGCCGACGGACTTGTCGCAGAAGGGCGTGCCGTTGCACAGGTCGCCGTCGTCCTTGTTGGCGCAGTCCGAGTCCTCGTCGCACTCGCAGGTGACCTTGCCGCCGGCGCAGGCCTTGCCCTGGCAGACCTCGCCCACGGTGCACGCGTTGCTGTCGTCGCAGGGGATCGCCCCCGTGGCCGTGGCGTCGGCCGGCAACCACAGACACTGCTTGCCGATCAGCCCGCCCAGGTCGACGTCGACGCACCCCGCGAGCTTGACCTCAGCGCGCGGCAGCGCCTTGCACTGGCCGGTCTGGGGCAGGCAGACGTTCTTGGCGCAGTCGGTGTCGCCCGCCGTGGGGCACACCACCACCGTCGCCGGGTTGACCAGGCACGCGCCGCTGGCCTTGTTGCAGTAGAGGGTGCCGTTGCACTGGTCGCCGTCCTCGAGCTTGGCGCAGTCGCTGTCTTGGCTGCACTTGCAGGTGTCGACCCCGCCCACGCACGCGCCGGCCACGCAGGCGTCGTTGTCGGTGCAGGCGTCGCCGTCGTCACAGCTGGTGTCGTCCTTGACCGGCACCAGCTCGCACGCGCCGGTCGAGGGCAGGCAGGTGTTCTTGCGGCACGCGGTGTCGCTCTTGTTCGAGCAGGTCACCACGGTGGCCGGGTTGAGCTTGCAGGTCCCAGGGCCGCCGCCGCTGGTGTCGCAGTAGGACACGCCCGTGCAGGGGTTGTTGTCGCTGTCGCCGCAGTCGCTGTCCTGCTTGCACACGCAGGTGTCGGTCTTGCCGACGCAGCTCCCGGCGGCGCAGGTGTCCCCTGCCGTGCAGGCGTCGCCGTCGTCGCAAGCCGTCCCGTCTTTGGCCGGGCTGTCGGCGCAGCTGCCCGTCTTGGGATCGCAGGTCGCGACGTGGCAGGGCTTGTCGGGGGCGTCACAGGTCACGGCCGCCGAGGTCACGCAGCGGTAGGGAAAGACCTTCGTGTCACAGGTGCTCGTCCCGTTGCAGGCGTCGCCATCGTCGCCGCAGTCCGCGTCGGCCCGGCAGGCGCAGACGTCGGTCTTACCCGTCACGCAGGCCCCGTCGGTGCACAGGTCGCCGAGGGAGCAGGGGTCGCCGTCGTCGCAGACCAGCCCGTCGTTCCGCGCGCTCATCTTGCAGACGCCGTCGACGGGATCGCACACGTTGTGACTGCAGGCCGTGTCCGCGCTCGCGTCGCAGACGAGGGCGCCGCAGGCGCTCGACGTGCCCTCGGAGGGCGCGTCGCCGTCGCCGCAGCCCGACAGGGCGGTGACGACGAGCACGACGCTCGCTCGCAAGAGGAGGTTGCGCACATGACGAGCCGATGCAAACACGGAGACTCCTGACTGTGAGGGCGGACGCCAGCATCGTGTCGGCTGCTGGGCAGGCGCGCAAGGAGCGCCTCCTCGGCGGCACGCCCGCGTCCATCTTTCCCGTAGCATCTCTGCAAAAGTGTTGATTTTTCAGGCGGAAGTCTCGACGCTGTCG
>JAUIAC010000393.1 GCA_030425545.1 bacterium
GGGCACCGGCGCCGGCGGCACGTCGACCGGCGCCGTCGCGGCCTCCATGGCGCTCGGCGGACGCTGCTGCAGGCGTTCCCACGCGAACTTGCCGCCGCCGTAGAGCGCGCCGCCGACGATGATCAGCACCAGCAGTCGGGCGAAGGCGCCCTTGCCGTCGCGCTCGCGCCGGGCCCGCGGCTGCGCTGAACTCGGGCTCGCAGCCTGCGGCACCACGGGCGTCTCAGGGATCGGGTGCGGCCGCTCCTCCGAGGTGACCACGTTGAGGCCCGCGCTGAGCTCTGGCGCCGCGTGGCCGCCCGAGGTCGGGTGAGGGCGCGGCTCGGCGTCGCCAAAGAGCTCGTCGCCCCAGCCGCCGGACTGTCGCGCGGCGCTCGCGCGGTGGCTGGGGGCGGGCAGGTCAGCCTGCTCGCCGCGGAGCCACGGCACCTCGGAGGGCGCGTGGCGGTGCGCCGGCGCGGGGTGGGGGCTCGAGGGCGCGCGGCCCGGCCGGGCGTCAGCCGGGGCCTCCACCGCCCAACCCTGCTCGTTCTGCGCAGGCAACGGTCCGTCGGTGAGGCCGAAGGGCAGGTCGGCGGGCGTCGGCAGGCTCGCCGGCCCGGGGGCCGCCGCGTCCGCGCGACCGTAGGGCAGCGGCTCCGCGCCGGTCACCAGGCCGTCGACCGTCAGCTCGGCAGCGCCCACAGGCGCCTCGCCGTCGACGGTCATGAACATGGTCGGCTGTCCCGCGCGCCTGCGCGGCGCTGGCGCGTCCCACGCCTGCGGCAGGTCCGCCGCGGGCAGCGCGGTCTGGTCGGTGGCGGACACGTGGCGCCGTCCGGGGGCGATCGCCGGCTCGGCCGTGATCACCGCGCTCTGCCAGTGGCGTCGCGCTGGCAAGCGCCCCGGGGCCGCGGTCTCCCCGGTGTCGCCGTCGAGCGTCTCCATCTCCGACACGGGCTGAATCCCCGACGCCAGCGGGTCGCCCTGGCAGGCGCGGTCGAGCAGCTCGAGCGTCGCCCGGGCGCTCTGCGGGCGGCGCGCCGGGTCCTTCTCCAGGAGCAGGTGCGCCAGGCGGACCAGGCCCTCCGGCAGCCGCGAGGCCGCCGCGCGTTGCAGCGGCGGCGGCAGCTCATGGGCGTGCGCGTGGGCCATGCGCACGATCTGGTCGCTGGTCGGCGTGCTCGGGTCGGCCACGAAGGGCGCCCGCCCGGCCAACATCTCGTAGAGCACGCAGCCGACCGAGTAGAGGTCCGCGCGGGCGTCGACCTGCTCGCCCCGCCACTGCTCCGGCGCCATCGCCTTCGGCGTGCCGATCATGCCTTGCGTACCTGCGCCCGTGCCTTCCAGGGACCGGGCGACGCCGAAGTCGAGCACCTTCGCGACCTCGCCGGCGCCGGGCTGCTCCACCAGGAAGATGTTTGCGGGCTTGATGTCGCGATGCACGATGCGCCGCTCGTGCTCGTGGGCCTCCCACAGGGCCGAGAGCACCTGCCGGGCGATGTCCGCCGCGGCCTGCCAGGGCAGGGCGCCGACCCGCTTGAGCCGCTCTCCGAGCGTCTCGCCGTGCAGGTACTCCATGACGAGGTACATCAGCTGCGCGTCGACGCCGAAGTCGAGGATGCGCACGGTGTTGGAGTGTCGCAGCACCGCCGCGTTCTGGGCCTCGAGGTGAAAGCGCTTGATCGCCTCGGGGCTGCCGGCGCGATCGCGGTGCAGCACCTTGAGCGCCACCAGACCGCCGGTCTCTTCGTGCCGGGCGCGGTACACGGCGCCCATGCCGCCCTTGCCGATGGCGGACTCCACCGTGTAGCGCTGGGCCACCGTACGCCCGATCAGCTGGTCCTGCGGCGCGAGCACGTCCTCGCCAATGGTCCGCAGCCCGTCTTTGGGGCAGACCTTGGACTCAGTCTGGGTGCCGCATTCTGGGCAGACACGCATCGGCGTTGGCTCCGTGATGGCCGAAAGGTAGAGACTGGACGAGCCGCACACAAGCAAAGTCGGGTCGGCGGTGGCGCCGGTGCTGTCGACCCGCACGTCCGCTGCGGCGCGAGGGGTCGGCGCGCACGCCCGAGGGGACACACGTGCGCCAGCAGGGTCGGCTCGGGGCCAGGGACGCGGGTGCCTGTCGGGGGGCGGGCGGCTGTGACGCTGTGGCGCGGGGGCGTCGCGCCGGGTGAGGGGTCAGAGCGCCACGTTACCGCAGGTCTGGGTCCGGTGTGTACTCCGCCACCGACTCGACCGGGCGCTGGGTCTCGTAGACACGCGCCAGACGCACGCCCACGCGCTCGTCGGCCAGCTCGGCGTGCGCCAGCTCGTACAGCCACCGCGCCAGGCGTTCGCTGGTGGGCGAGAAGCCGAACACGGCCACCTTCATCCCGCCGGGGTAGCGGTTCTCCGCGCCGAGCAGGCGCGTCACGGTCGCCTCGGTGGTGTGGATCGTCCCGTGGCGCGGCAGGCGGCTGGACAGCAGCGCCTCGCCCAAGGGGACCAGGGCCGCCTCCGCCTCGGCGAAGGTCTCCGAGCCCACCGCCAGGCTGTGGTCCAGCAGCGCGTGACAGGGCTGCAGCACGGCCTGCTTCAGCTGCTTGAAGTCCACGACGAAGCCGTCTTCGTCCAGGTCGCGGGCGGTCAGCTCGACCTCGAAGCGCCACGTGTGCCCGTGAACATGGATACAGGGCCCCCCGTGTCCACGCACGTGGTGCGCGAAGTCGATGTCGATGCTCTTGCGAATCGCGTACATCGTCTGGATTCCTGCCCTCGGGCGCTGCCGCCTCGCGTGTGCCGCCTCGCTTGTGCCCGCTAGCGGTTCGCGAACACACCCACGACCGCCGTCTTGTCGTCGCCACCCATGTTGGCGGTCAGCCCCAGCTCCAGGCTACGCCCCACCTGGTAGTCGCCGCACTGCCCCTTCATCTGCCGGTAGATCTCGAGGATCTGCTTCACGCCCGTCGCGCCGACCGGGTGGCCGAAGCCTACGAGCCCACCGCCGGTGTTGATCGGCAGGGCGCCGGCGAGCGCCGTGCGGCCGTCCGCCACCTGAGCGGCGCTCTCCCCAGGCTGAGAGAAGCCCAGGGCCTCCATCATCAAGAGCTCGGTGATGGTGAAGCAGTCGTGGACCTCCGCGACCTGGACCGCGTCCGCGGCCACACCGGCCTGGGCGTAGGCCTGCGCCGCGGCCGTCTCGGTGGTCGCCATGGTCAGCGGGTCGCCGTCGGTGAAGAGGTTGCCGGTGGCGTGACCGAGGCCGAGGACCTCGATGGCGTCCGCGGGCGTCTTGCCCAGCTTCGCCAGCCCGGCCTCGCTCACGAGGATCAGCGCGGCGCCGCCGTCGGAGACCTGAGAGCAGTCCGACACCTTGAGGTAGTCGCGCACCTCGGCGTTGCTGAGGAACTTCGGGTTGCCCTCGGTGCCCGCGGCCCGCTCAAAGGTCATCTCCACGGCCTTCATGTGGGCCAGCGGGTTCTTGTTGGCGTTGGCGTAGGCCTTGACCGAGACGTGGGCCAGGTCGGCCTCGGTGAGACCGTGGGCCTCGCTGTAGGCCTTGATCCGTCGGGCGAAGAGGGCCGGGAAGGTGAAGTCGTCGAGCGGCCGCTGGCGCTTGTAGTGCGACGCGCGCGCCAGGTAGTCGCCGCCGGTCCGCGCCGACGCGGTGGTCTGCACCTCAGCGCCGGCCACGAGGGTGACGTCGGAGCCAGCCTGGATGGCCTCCAGGGCAGACGCAAAGGCCAACCCGCCCGAGGCGCACGCGCCCTCGACCCGCATCACAGGCTTGTAGAGCAGGTCGGGGTGCGCGCCCACGACCGCGGCGCCCAGATGGCCCTGGCTGCTGAAGAGCTCGCCGACGAAGTTGCCAATCCACGCCTTGTCGACCAGCGCGGCGGGCGTGTCCGTGGCCGCGAGGGCGCCCTGCACGGCGGTGGTGATGTAGTCCTCGAGCCCAGGGTTTTCACGCGTGCCGAAGTCGGGGTGGCGCTTCCACACGAAGTCCGGGTGGTTCTTGCCGATGAAGGGGGTGATGTGGCCTCCGAGGACGAAGGCGCGGCGGTTGAGGCTCATGGTGGGCTCCAGGGTTCGGCGGCCAGCGAGGCCGAAGGCGGCGGGAACCTAGCGCGCGCGAGCCCGGACGAAAAGGCGAGAGTGCGCAGAGCGCCGCGGGTCGGGCACGCGCGGCGTCACGCCACGGCTTGGCCGGCGTCGGTTGCCGCTGACCCGAGCGCCGGGCTAGCCTGCGCCCCCGCGCGCTCGCGCTGCACCCTACGTTGGAGGATCTCCATGCTTCGCCTCAACACTCGACTCTGGACCCACTCCGCGGGCTCCCTCGCCCTCGCAGGGCTGCTCTCGCTCGGCGTCGCCGGGTGCGGCAAGAAGGACGCGGCGCCCGCTGCGCAGGGCGCGGAAGCGAAGGCGGCCGGCGACAAGGGCGCCAAGACCGCCGACAAGAAGGGCGCAGAGGGCAAGGCCAAGGCCGACGCCCCGGCAGGCAAGGTCCCGGCCGACGCCAAGGTGTTCTTCAAGACCCTCAAGGACGGCGCGGTGGTCGAGGGCATGGCCAAAGACGGCCTGGTGCCGGTCCACGTCGAGATGGGCGTCACCGGCATGCGGGTCGAGCCCGCCGGCGCGATCGTCGAGGGCTCCGGCCACCACCACATCATCGTCGACGCGAGCGCTACGAAGGTCGGCATGCCGGTCAAGAAGGACGCGCAGCACATCCACTTCGGCAAGGGTCAGACCGCCGCCGACCTGCACCTCAAGCCCGGCGCGCACACGCTGACGCTGCAGTTCGCCAACGGCGCCCACCTGTCCTACGGGCCGCAGCTCGCGGCGAGCGTCAAGATCACGGTCAAGGCCATGCCCGCCGCAGCGACCGGCGACAAGCCCGCCTCGGCCGACGTGCCCGCCGCCGCGCCGGCCGCCAAGGTCGCGCCGCCCCCCGCCAAGCCCGCCGAGCCCGACCCGGCCGCGAAGGCCGCGAAGTAGGCCGCTGTGGTGAGCGCCGCCCCCACCGCACCCTCCGACGCGACGGAGCTCCCCGGCTCGACGGCCCCGGCGGCAGCCGCGTCCACAGCCGCGTCTACAGCCCTCGACCTCGCGGACGCGCGCGCCCGAGACGCCGCAGATCCGGGCTGGCGGGACCGCTTTCACATCCCTCCGGGGCCGGACGGTGAGCCGTCGATCTACCTGTGCGGGAACTCCCTGGGCCTGCAGCCCAAGGCCACCGCCGGCGTGATCCAACAGGAGCTCGACGACTGGGCGAGGCTCGGCGTCGAGGGGCACTTCACCGCCGCGCGGCCCTGGTACAGCTATCACGAGCCGCTGCAGGCGCCGCTGGCCCGACTCGTAGGCGCGCTGCCGCACGAGGTGGTGCCCATGAACGGGCTCTCCACCAACCTGCACCTGCTCATGGCGAGCTTCTACCGGCCCACAGCCGCGCGACACCGCATCGTCATCGAGGGCGGCGCCTTCCCCTCGGATCGCTACGCCGTGGCGAGCCAGGCTCGCTTTCATGGCTACGACCCTGCCGAGGCGGTGGTCGCGCTGCATCCCCGCGAGGGCGAGGCCCAG
>JAUIAC010000394.1 GCA_030425545.1 bacterium
TGACCAAGCCCTGTGGCTTCCCAGGTGCGCAGGACTGGCCGTAGCCAATTCAAGCACTTGGCGGAGTCGCAGGGCGATGTGTCAGCGCGATGAAGCCGCCGAGGCGGAATGCGCTACAGGCTCCTAGTTGACCGCCATGGGGTCGACGAGGGTGAACGCGGCCACGGCGGCGTTGAAGTCGTCGCCCTCGCTCGTGCGCATGCCGTAGTGTCCGCGCATGGTGCCGACCGGCGTGTCGAGCGGGCACGCGCTGACGTACTGAAAGCCCTCGCCGGGCGCCAGGGTCGGCTGATGACCGACCACGCCCGCCCCGCGGACCGTCTCTTCCTTGCCCTCGCCGTTGGTGATGATCCACTCCCGCGTGAGCAGCTGGACCGTCTCGTCGCCTTCGTTGCGGATGGTCACCTGATAGGCGAAGAGCCAGCGCCGCGGCGGTTCGCTCTGCTCAGGCACGTAGCGGGTCGAGACGTCGACGCGGACGCCGCGTGTGGTCGCTGTTGACATGGTCGGGTCCTCGGGCGCCCCCCCGGATCTTGGGGGGCGGAGTGGGCAGCTCACCGGATTCGGACCGACACGGTCGCACAATCGCGCACCGCCGCCTACAGCGCTCGCGCCCTCCCTCGCGGCGGCCCTTGAGGCGAAACGTCAGGAAGCCGGACACTTGCGTCGGCACTTCGGGCAAAAATTCAGCGCTTCCTCTATATTTTCCGACGACTACGCATCGCAGACTTCGCCGCCTGCGCGGGATGATCAGGCCGCGCTTCGGGGGCCAGAAGCGCAGCCGGAGGCCATACAATCTCCGCAACCCCCCGTCTTCGCGGAGATTATCTGTAAACCCGTGACAGAACTGCCACTTGCGATCCGCAGAGGAGAAGGGATTTTCCGCCGCAGGGGTGGCGTCACGGCTCAGAGGCGTCACAGGTGTGGACAGGCTCTCCGAAGTCCCCTGAAGCCGTGGGAAAAGGGATCTTGAGCGCCACCAGGCGGCCTGTGGATGGATCCCGAGATCCGACCCGATCTCAAGCAGTTGGAGCCGCGGCTGGGCACTACATGTTGTGTTGACAGGATCCTGCCCCCCCGATATCTGGTGTTTTGTCGACTGAAGCCACCGCAAGGGCGCAGTAAGCGACTGAGGGAGACGTGTACCCACACCGATCCTCCAAGTCGCCGCAGCGCGTCTGACGTCGTCGCCCGGGAGCGTGTCCGCCCGCTCCAAGACATCAAGCTTGTGTGAGCTGCCCCACCCCTCGGATCGCTTCGGCGAATCCGAACAGGAGAGCTTTGCCTCGCACCGACACCGAGCCCCACCCCAAGCACCCCCAACCTGCTGAAACGACAGTCCAAACAGGAGCACCCCCAAGCGATGGAAGGTACGATCGCGATCCCGCACGTCACGGAATCCCCCCTCAACACAGCTTCTCCCCTCATCCCCAACGGTGAGCTCACCGCAACCCTCGACGACAGCGTCGCCGTCGCCGGGACCCCGTCGGCCGGCGCGCACGCTGTCGATGCGGCCCCGGCCACGGAGGCGGACGCCCTGCTCGCCGCAGCCACCGCCCAGCCGCCGCTCCGCGACCTCAAGGTCAAGTCCGCCGACGGCGACCTGCTGCTGCTCAGCGGCACGACCCTGCTCGCCCGGGTCACCCAGCTCTTCGAGGGGCTCGACGACGTGAGCGCCGAGCGCATCGTCCGTCGCACCCTGCGCGGCCTCTACGACGGCTGCCCCGAGAGTGAGGTGCAGCAGCTCTTGATCCGCGCCGCCGCCGCCCTCGTCCCCGAGGAGCCGCAGTACAGCTTCGCCGCGGCGCGCCTGCTCGATCAGGTCATCGTTGCGGAGGTGCTCGAACAGGACATCCGCACCTTTGGCGACTGCATCCTCGCGAGTCACGCCTGCGGCCTCATCGACGACAACATCCGCGACTTCGTGCTGGAGCACGCCGACACGCTCGACAACGCCCTGCGCCCGATGCGGGGTCGCCTCTTCGGCTACTTTGGCCTGCAGACGGTGTACGACCGCTACCTGCTGCGCCATCCGCAGAGCCGCAAGGTCCTGGAGATGCCGCAGTACTTCTTCATGCGGGTCGCCTGTGGCCTCGCGCGGGACGTGGGCGAGGCCGTCGAGATGTACGACCTGCTGTCGAAGCTCGACTACCTGCCCAGCTCGCCGACCCTGTTCAACTCCGGCACGCGCCACATGCAGATGTCGAGCTGCTACCTGCTCGACTCGCCGGACGACGAGCTGGACGCGATCTACAGCCGCTACACGGACATCGCGCAGCTGTCGAAGTTCTCCGGTGGCATCGGTGTGGCGTACCATCGCGTGCGATCGCGCGGCTCGCTGATCCGCGGCACCAACGGCCACTCCAACGGCATCGTTCCGTGGCTCAAGACCCTCGACAGCTCGGTCGCGGCGGTCAATCAGGGTGGGCGTCGCAAGGGCGCCTGCTGCGTGTACCTCGAGACCTGGCACGCCGACATCGAGGAGTTTCTGGAGCTCCGCGACAACACGGGCGACGAGGCCCGGCGGACGCACAACCTCAACCTCGCCAACTGGATCCCCGACCTGTTCATGAAGCGGGTGAAAGAGGGGGGCATGTGGTCGCTCTTCAGCCCGCTGAAGGTGCCGCACCTGACCGACCTCTGGGGCGAGCGCTTCGAAGCGGCCTTCGAGGCGGCCGAGGCCGAGAAGCTCTTCGAGCGGCAGCTGCCCGCGCGCGAGCTCTACCTGAAGATGATGCGCACGCTGGCCCAGACAGGTCAGGGGTGGATGACCTTCAAGGACGCCTGCAACCGCACGTCGAACCAGACGGCGCGCGAGGGCAACGTGGTCCACAGCTCGAACCTGTGCACCGAGATCATCGAGGTCACCAGCCAGGGCGAGACCGCGGTCTGCAACCTGGGTTCGGTGAACCTGAGCCGCTTCATCACCACCGAGGGTGAGGTCGACTACGAGCGCCTGCGCGACCGCGTGGCTGTGGCGGTGAAGTTCCTCGACCGCGTGGTGGACATCAACTACTACCCCACCGACGCGGCGCGGGACTCGAACCTGCGCTGGCGCCCCGTGGGCATGGGCGTCATGGGCCTGCAGGACGTGCTCTTCAAGCTGCGCCTGGCCTTCGACAGCGAGCGCGCCCGTGAGGTGTCGACCCGCATCCAGGAGGAGGTCTACTTCCAGGCCCTGTCGACGTCGTGCGATCTGGCCGCGGAGTCGGGCCCGCACCCCTCTTTCGAGGAGACGCGCGCCGCCGCCGGTGAGCTGCAGTTCGACAGCTGGGGCGTCACCCCCTCGGACACGGACCGCTGGGATCGCCTGCGTCAGCGCATCGTCGACAAGGGGCTGCGCAACAGCCTGCTCATCGCCATCGCGCCGACGGCGACCATCGCGTCGATCTCCGGCTGCTACGAGTGCGTCGAGCCCATGGTGAGCAACCTGTTCAAGCGGGAGACGCTCTCGGGCGACTTCCTGCAGATCAACACCTACCTGGTGGCCGACCTGAAGCGCCTGGGCCTGTGGACCGACACCGTGCGCGACGCGATCAAGCGCGGCAACGGCTCGATTCAGCACATCGAGGAGATCCCGGCCGACCTGCGCAACCTGTACCGGACCGCGTGGGAGCTCTCGCAGAAGCCGCTCATCGAGATGGCTGCGGCCCGGGGCGCCTTCATCGACCAGAGCCAGTCGCTGAACCTGTTCATGGAGACGCCGACCATCGGCAAGCTCTCGAGCATGTACATGCACGCGTGGAAGTCGGGGCTGAAGACCACGTACTACCTGCGCTCTCGCCCGGCCACGCGCATCCGTCAGACCACGACGGGGCAGAAGATCGGCGAGAAGAAGACCTACACCGAGGAGGAGATCCGGGTCTGCAGCCTGGAGAACCCCGAGTACTGCGAGGCCTGCCAGTAGGCGCCCCCACTGCACGCTGACGGCGCTCCCTTCACCGGGGGCGCCGTTGGTGCTTGTGGCCCACGACACCGGGCGACCTGCCTGGCCCACGCGCCGCCGCCCTCGACCCACGACCGACGCGAAATCGACGACCAACCGACGGTGCGCGCCCAAGCGCACGCAGGAGCCCGCCATGCTGCTGGACCCCGGATTCGACCTGACCCTCCGCCCGATGAAGTACCCGGCGTTCTACGAGATGTACAAGAACGCCATCAAGAACACGTGGACTGTAGAGGAGGTCGACTTCTCGACCGATCTCATGGACATCCGCAACAAGCTGCTGCCGTCGGAGCGGCACATGCTCAACCGGCTGGTCGCCTTCTTCGCCACCGGTGACTCCATCGTCTCGAACAACCTGGTGCTGAACCTCTACAAGCACATCAACTCGCCCGAGGGGCGCATGTACCTGTCGCGGCAGCTCTACGAAGAGGCGCTGCACGTGCAGTTCTACCTGACGCTGCTCGACAACTACCTGCCCGACGTGTCGGAGCGTGAGGCGGCCTTCGCGGCGGTCCACAACATCCCGTCGATCAAGAAGAAGGCTGACTTCTGCTTCAAGTGGATCGACAGCATCAACGAGCTCGACGTGCTGCGCACACCTGCCGACCGGCGGCAGTTCCTGCTCAACATGATCTGCTTCGCCGCCTGCATCGAGGGGCTCTTCTTCTTCGGCGCCTTCGCCTACGTGTACTTCCTGCGCACCAAGGGCCTGCTCAACGGGCTGGCCGCCGGGACCAACTGGGTGTTCCGCGACGAGAGCTGTCACATGGGCTTCGCCTTCGAGGTCGTGAAGACCGCGCGCGAGGAGGAGCCGGAGCTCTTCGACGTGGGCCTGCAGCTGCAGGTGCGTGAGATGATTCAGGAGGCGGTCGCCTGTGAGCTGCAGTTCGCCGAGGACCTGCTCGGTCAGGGCGTGCCCGGCATGTCCCTGGTCGACATGCACACCTACCTGCAGTTCGTCGCCGACCAGCGGCTGGCCGACCTGGGGATGAAGCCGCTCTACGGCGCGAAGAACCCCTTCCCCTTCATGGAGCAGCAGGACGTGCAGGAGCTCACCAACTTCTTCGAGCGCCGCGTCTCTGCGTACCAGGTCGGCGTCTCCGGCGAAGTCTCCTTCGACGAAGCTTTTTGAGCGGTCCGGCCCACGATTTTGACGTGCCAGCGACGGGATGAGACTTCGCCATGCAGCCGCGCTCGACCATTGAAAATCAGGGAGATTTTCTGCGGTCGACCGCAGCTACCTGGCTTGCTCCTTCCGCCGCTGACTGGGTCAAAATCATGAGCCGGACCGCTCCCTCCCAGTGCAAGGGTTTCTTTGGCTGGCGGCTGGCGCCGCTTCGCTTGTTGCTGGCGCCGCTTCGCTGGCGGCTGGCGCCGCTTCGCTGGCGGCTGGCGCCGCTTCGCTGGCGGCTGGCGCCGCTTCGCTTGTTGCTGGCGCCGCTTCGCTGGCGGCTGGCGCCGCTTGCTGCGCTTTTGGTGGTGACTGGCGCGGCGCTGGGTGGTTGCGAGAAGACGGCGGAGGACGCGCCGGCGGCGGGGAACCTCGACAGCGCGACGCCCTCGTTGGCGGCGCCGGACTCGCTGCCTGCTT
>JAUIAC010000395.1 GCA_030425545.1 bacterium
GCGATGGTGCTCAGGGTCGACTTGGTGCCCGAGAGCGCCTCCGTCCCGTCGCCGTCGAGGCGCCAGAGGGCCGCCAGCGTGGGCTGAGCGGCCACCGCCATCGGCCGAGCGCCGACCAGGGCGTAGGGCACGTGGTGCGCGCTCGCGCCGCTGCCCTCGACCAGGCGCACGTCGGCGTAGCTGGGCAGCGCGCCAGCCACCCGCCGGCTGCCGTACACCGCCTTCGACGTCGCCCAGGCGTGGATCTCGGCCGGGGTCAGCGCCCGCTGGTGCAGCAGCACCTCCCCCAGACCCCCGGCGAAGAGCGACGCGTCGGGCTTGCCGTCCGAGTTGGTGTCCGCGCCCCCCGCGGTGAAGGTGCTCAGCGCAGAGCCGCCGAGCGCCCCGGTGAACGTGGTGTCCGCCGCCACGACGCCGTCGACGTAGAGCGTCAGCCGCTGGGCCTGCACCACCGCCGCCATGTGGTGCCAGCCGCTCGTCAGCGCGCTGGTGCTCTCGATCTGCACGGACCCCTTGTCGGTGTGCACGAGCGCGACGGCCTTGCCCGGTGAGCTGCCCTGACCCACGAGGCGCAGCTCCGCCCATATGGCGATGGACGCCAGCTCCACGAGCACGGGGGACCCGACCTTGGCGGGCGGCTTGAACCAGCCGCCGATCGTCGCGGTGCTCGGCAAGGTGCCATTGTGCCACGAGGCCTCGGTGCCGACCACGCCGTCGATGGCCACCTTGCCGTCGGTGCTCAGCCCGCTCTTGAAGTCGCCAAAAGGCCCAGCGATGGGCGTCCCAGCCAGGAGCGTGGCCGCGTGCTCGCCCTCGCTGAGCAGCTTGCCGTTCGCGAACCACCAGTGCGCCAGCACGTCGTCGTTGCTCGCCCCGTTGGCCAGCGGTACCTCCACCGGTTCGTTGACGCGCGGGAGCTTGGTGTCGGCCACCCCGGCGCTCAGCCCGAGGCTGGTCTCGTGGGGCAGCGCTCCGGTCACCTGGCTGCACGACTCCGGGTCGTTGAGCGGATCCCACACACCCGGGCAGGCGTCGTGCGCCTGCGTGGCGCAGCTGGCGTGCGCGCACACGCCGTCGCCGTCGATGTCCTTGGGCTGGTCCGCCGAGCCGTCGCAGTCGTTGTCGACGTTGTCCCCCACGGCCTCGGTCGCCCCGGGGTGCACGGTCTTGGCGCTGTCGTCGCAGTCGGACCCGCGGCACTCCCAGCTCGCCACGTGCTGACACTGCGCGTCGGTGGTCTTGCCGTAGAAGCCGCAGAGCGTGCCCTTGACCCGAAAGAGCAGCGCCGTCTCCGCTGGCACGGTCCGGACGCGATCCGACACGAAGGTGCCCACCGGATAGCCCCGGAGCTGCGTGGAGGTCCCCGAGTCCGTGAGCCACACCCGGTCGCGCGTCGCCGCAAGCCCCGCCGTGGCGACAAAGGGGCCGGTGCCAAAGCTGCGCTTGAGCGTGACCGTGTCGACGAGCGTGCCCGTGCGCTGGCTCAGCCGGTAGAGCTTGGGCGGCGCGTCGCCCACGCTGGTGGTGACCACATGCTCGCCGAGCAGCGCGACGCCGTGCAGCGCGACCCCCACGTCTTCCGTGCGCCAGGCGAGCCCGCTGTGGCCCACCACGCGCACCACGGCGCCCTTGGGCGACAGGCCCGGCGTGTTGCTCACGCCCGGCACCGTGCCGTACCACGTGGGCGAGCGCGGGGCCCCCACCAGGCTGTGCAGGCGGGCCACCTTGGTGCTGACCGTGCCCTTGGCCTTGGTGGTCAGGTTCACCGTGTCCACGTCGCCGGTGTCGCTCTTGACCGTCCAGAGCTGGCCGTAAAAGGGCATGAACCCGCCCTTTGGCTTCGCGGCGACCGTGAGGCCGAGGATGCTCTTGGCGCCCTTCGACGTGCCGCGATCCACCGCTTGACACGCGCTCAGGGCGGTCGGCTCCTTGCCGCAGCTGGATCCCTCCGCGATCCACACGTCGTGGGCGCAGTAGCCGTCCTTGTCGCCGTCGCAGCCCTCGTCCGTGCTCCCGTCGCAGTCGTTGTCGACGCCGTCGGTGCACAGCTCGGGCATGCCCGAGTGGGCGATCGGGTTGGAGTCGTCGCAGTCGCCGCCCCCCTTCGGGCAGATGGCCGGGGTCCCGACCACGGTCATCCCCTTGTTGCAGTAGCCGTCGCCGTCGTCGTCACAGCCCCCGTCGGTGATGCCGTCGCTGTTGTCGTCGAGGCCGTCGCACTTCACCTCGTCGCCGCCGCCGCCGCCCACGTTCACGCACTTGCCCGTGGCCTTGTCGCAGCTGTCGACCGTCTCCGGCTTGCTGTCGTCGCAGCTCTTCGGCTTGCCAGCCGCGCACTTGCCCCCCGCGCACGCGTCGCCCGTCGTGCAGGGGTCACCGTCGTCGCAGCCCTGCGCGTTCGCCTTCGACGTGCACCCCGTCTTCGCCTCGCAGGAGTCGGTGGTGCACGGGTTCTTGTCGTCGCAGCCCTTCGGCGCGCCGCCCTTGCACGCCCCCTTGTCGCACGCGTCGGGCTCGGTGCAGGCGTCCCCGTCGTCGCAGCTGCCAGCCGTGGCAGCGCTGGCGCAGCCCTTGGCCTTGTCGCAGCTGTCCTTGGTGCACACGTTGCCGTCGTCGCAGTTCTTGGGCGGGCCAGCCACGCACTGCCCGGTGACGCAGACCTCGCCGGCCGTGCAGGCGTCGCCGTCGTCGCACGGGCCGCTCGCGGGCGCGTTGACGCAGCCCTTGGCCTTGTCGCAGCTGTCGGTGGTGCAGACGTTGTTGTCGTCGCAGCTCGCGCCCGGCGCGTTGACGCAGCCCTTGGCCTTGTCGCAGCTGTCGGTGGTGCAGGCGTCGCTGTCGTCGCAGACCGTCGCCTTGCCTCCCTTGCACGCGCCCGCCGCACAGGCGTCGCCGGTGGTGCAGGCGTCGCCGTCGTCGCAGGCGGCGGTGTTCGCGACCGTCACGCAGCCCTTGGCCTTGTCGCAGCTGTCGGTGGTGCAGGGCTTGCCGTCGTCGCAGGCCTTGGCCTGGCCCCCGCCGCAGCTGCCCGCGGCGCAGGTCTCGCCGACGGTGCAGGCGTCGCCGTCGTCGCAGCCGGCCTTGGTCGTGACGAGCTGACATCCCTGGCTCGGGTCGCACACCACCTGCTGGCAGACCCCCGCCTGCATGAACTTGCTGCAGTCCGCCGCCACCTTGCACGGGCAGGTGGTCTGGCTCGCCACGCACACGCCCTTGGCGCAGGTCAGGGTCTGGGTGCAGGTCTCGCCGTCGCCGCAGGGGGCGCCGTCGGCCAGGGTGACCTTGGCGCAGGTGCCGGTCTTGGGCTGGCAGAGCGACTTCACACAGGCCGTGTCTCCGGCTGTGGGGCAGGTCACGACGGTCGCCGGGTTCACCTCGCACGAGGGCTTGGGGCCGGACTTGTCGCAGTAGAGGGTGCCGTTGCAGGCGTCGCCGTCTTCCTTGCTGGCGCAGTCGCTGTCCTGGGTGCAGTCACACACCTGCGTGCCCGCCTTGCACACGCCCTTGACGCAGGCGTCGCCCGCGGTGCAGCTGGAGTCGTCGGCGTCACAGGGGGCGCCGTCGGTGCTCAACACCGTGAGGCACTTGCCCGTCTTGGGCTGGCACACGCTCTGGCTGCAGGCGGTGTTGTCCACGGTCGGGCAGGTGACCGCGGTGGCCGGGTTGACCTGACACTTGCCCGTGGTCTTGTTGCAGAAGAGCGTGCCGTTGCAGAGGTTGCCGTCCTCCTTCTTGGCGCAGTCGGCGTCCTGGGCGCAGTCGCAGGTGTTGGTGCCGCCCACGCACAGCCCCTTGGCGCAGGTGTCCCCGGTGGTGCAGGGGTTGCCGTCGCTGCACTGGAGCAGGGCGCCCTGGACGGGCACCGGCGTACACACCCCGGTCACCGGGTGGCAGGTGTTCTTGACGCAGGCGGTGTCTGCCGCCGTGGGGCAGACGACCACCGACGCCGGGTTGTGGACGCACTGGCCGACGCTCGCGTCGCAGACCAGGGTGCCGTCGCACACCGTGCCGTTGTCCTTGCTGGCGCAGTCCGCGTCGACCTTGCATGGGCAGGTGAAGGTGCCGCTGACGCACGCCCCCGCGGCGCAGGTGTCGCCCACGGTGCAGGCGTTGTCGTCGTCGCACACCGCGCCGTCTTTGGTGGCTTGCATGCTGCACACGCCGGTGCTCTTGGCGCAGGTGTTGACCGAGCAGGAGGTGTCGTTGGCGCTGGCGCAGGTGACCACGGTGCTCGGGTTGAGCTTGCAGCTGCCGGTGGTCAGGTCGCAGTAGAGGGTGCCGTTGCAGAGGTCGCCGTCCTCTTTCTTGGCGCAGTCGCTGTCGGCGCTGCACGGGCACACGCCCAGCCCGCCCACGCACGTGCCGGCGCCGTCGCAGGCGTCGTTGACCGAGCAGTCGTCGCCGTCGTTGCAGGGGGTCTTCGCCGCCGCGCTGGTCATGGCGCAGAGCCCGGTGGCCGGGTTGCACTGGTTGGCCCGGCAGGCGGTGTCGGCGCTGCTGGCGCAGGTCACCACCGTGGCGGGGTTGACCTTGCAGGCGGGGGTCGCGCCGGAGGTGTCGCAGTAGAGGGTGCCGTTGCAGAGGTCGCCGTCCTCTTTCTTGGCGCAGTCGCTGTCGCTCAGGCACGCGCACGCCAGCTTGCCCGGCGCGCACTGCCCCGCGGCGCAGGTGTCGCCCTCCGTGCAGGCCTCGCCGTCGTCGCAGGCCGCGCCGTCGGCCTTGCCCAGGCAGCTGGCGTCGCTGCACGCCGCGGCGGGGCCGGCCAGCGGCTCACACGGCCCCAGGCCCTGCGGCCCGCAGGTGCGGAAGCCCTTGCACTGGAGCTTGCCCCCCGGCCCGCCAGCGGCGGTGCACGCGGTGCTGAGCTGGAATGTGCGGGCGGCGTCGGAGCAGGGGCAGGTGCCCAAGGCGTCGCCGCCCGCGTCGCTGGCCCGGACGCACTGCTTGGTCGGCAAGCCGCCCACGGTCGTCGCGCTGCCGCAGCGGTAGCCGGTGGGGCACGCGGCGTCGGTGTCGCAGCCCGCGCCGCAGAAGCTGCCCGCCGCGCCGTAGGACACGCAGGCGGTCAGGGCCACGCCCGGCACGGCGCAGCCGCTGTCGTCGGTGCAGGGCCGGCAGAGCAGGCCCCAGGCTGGTGTGCAGAGCGCCAGCGTGGCGCCCGCGTCGGTGACCGCGGTGCAGCGCTCGCTTTCGTCACAGCCGGCGCTGCACGGCGTGGCGCATCGAGGGCCCTGGGGCGAGGGCACACACACGCTGTCGTCGCAGGGCGCGGCGGCTGAGCAGGGGCAGCGCGCGCCGCCCGGGCAGGCCGCGGCCGCGTCGGAGAGCTGACCGTCGGCGTCCCCAGCAGCGGCGTCCCCAGCAGCGATGTCCCCAGCAGCGATGTCCAACGCGGCGACGTCCGTCGCGACCGGGCCGGGGACAATGACGTCCTGGCCAGGCCACTCGCAGCCTGCGCAGCTCACGATCAGACCGAGCGCGACGACCCAGCCTCGTGCGCACCGCGCCGCCGCCGTCCGCGGT
>JAUIAC010000396.1 GCA_030425545.1 bacterium
CGTGCGCGCGGCGCTGGTGTGCCCCCCGTCGCCGATGAGCGACACGGCCGTCTCACGCACCCGGGCCTCGAAGGCGCTGCGCTTGTAGGCGTTCAGGCTCGACCCGCGCGCGCGGTGTGTCTTGTAGTGCGCGGCCTTGACCAAAAAGGGCAGCCCCGCCTTGCCGGCCGAGGCGATGCGCTCGAGCCCTGCCCGGGCCACGGCGCCCTTGGCGTCGTCTCCCTCGCCCACGGCGCTCCACAGCGCGGCCAGCGAGGCCTCGCCGCACAGGTCCAGCGCCTGGACTCGGGCGACGCGCTGCGACGCGGTCTTGGCCGCAAACCAGGCCCGTCGAAAGTCCCGCGCGCGCTGGGCGCAGAGCGCGGCCTTGGCGACATCGGCGGCCGGCCCGCTGCCCTTCGCAGCGGCGACGATGGCGGGGCGGGCGCGCTCGCCAAGCCGGCTCAGGGCGGCCACAACGTCCTCGCGCGTGTCTTGTGGGCCGACCGCCGCGAGCAACACGGCCGCGGCGTCTGGCATGTGCGCCCGAGCGCTCGCCACGCCGCGGATGCCGGCCCGTCGCTCGGAGCGTGCCGCGGCCTGAGTCGCTCGGCGAAGGACGTCGGTCACCTCGACCGCTCCCGGCCCACCCGCGCTCAGGCTCAGCGCGCGCACGGCTTGAGCGCGCACCGCCGCTGAGCCGTCTTCGCGGGCGACGGCGACCAGCCGGCGCCGCGCGTCGTCCGTGGCTGGAACCCGCGCGAGCACCGACACCAGCGCACGGGCCACCGCCGCGCGCACGTCATCCCGAGGATCGGCCAGCCCCGCAAGCAAGGTCGGCAGCTGCGCCGCAGTGCAGCGCTCCGCCGCGGCCTCCGCCGCCTGCCGACGCACGTGGGGCAGCGGGTCGCTCAGCTGCGTCAGCCAGGCGGTCTCCGCAGCGAGCTGAGCGACGTCGTCGGCCTGCTTGCGAAGGTCCACAAGGGCGAAGAGCGCGCCCGCGGCGATGGCCATGGCGACGCTCAGCGTCGCCCACACCCGCAGAAACGACGGGTCGCGGCGCGCGTTGAACTCCGCGCCGGTCAGCCGCAGCTCCGTGAAGTCGCCCCCCGCCGCCAAGCGCTCACGGATCTCGGCCTCGAACCAGAACGTGCGCATCGCGCGCGGCTCCACCCGGCGCATCTGCTCCCAGGGCATGCGGTGCAGCTCGGCGAGCGCCGCCCAGGAGAAGAGCCAGAGCTGATCGCCGTGCACCTCGGCGTAGCCAAAACTGGTGAGGGTGCGGCCGAAGCGGCCACAGCTGCGCACAAAGTGACGAAGCCCGACCACCGCCAGCGAGACGGTCACCGCCACGCCCAGGAGGACCGCAACCGTGAGCGCCGCCGACTCGGTCCCGCGGCCGTACTTGCCCAGGATCTCGGCCACCAGCGCGACGCCACCGACCCCAGCGAGCAGCGCGAAGACCGGCCACCACCAGGCGACGCCGTACTCGGTCCACTGGTCCTTGTCCGCGCGCCGACGCGCCAGCTCAGCCTGCGCGGCGGCCGGCAGCTCCCGCACGCGCACGCAGCGCGGCCGTAGGTCTGTCATGGGTCGACCCGGCTCGACGAGAAGCGACCACTGTAGCCCCAGGTCTCACCGCAGCGACGGCACCGCACCCGCACGTGGCGGGTGCCGCTGGTCGTCGTCTGCATCTTGCGGCCGAAGATCCCAGCCGGCTCCAGCGGGTCCGCCGCGCTCCGCCGCGTGGTCACGCCGGTCGTGTGCGCCGACACGAAGCGCCCGCCGTAGAGCCGCTTGCAGCGCGGGCAGCGGCGCCGGAGCGTGAACACCACGAGGTGATAGCCCAGCAGGAGCGCCAGGAAGGCGAAGGCCAGCTTTTCCAGGAGGACGTTCACGCAACGGTTGTAGGACAGCCGTAGGGTTCCGTCGACCAGCGACGCGGGCTGCGTCGGGTCGGGCGTCAGTCGTCGGTGGGCGTGAGGGTCTGGAGGCGCGGCGTCATCGGCGAAGCTGAGATGCTCGGAGGGGGTGCGATAGCATGCGACGGATTCGTTGTGACGCCGGTGGCGTTTGTGGTGCGGGATACGGGCAGGACGCCGCAGCTACGAGGTCAGGTTCTGTTGCGGCGGGGGGCTTGGCGGAAGGGGGACAGTGAACTGGTCTAGCTCAGTCGCCCGAGCGCGCTGTGATGCTTAGCTAGGGCGGTTGCCTGCGACGGCGGAAGAGCGGCAATGGTCGGCCGCCATGCGTCCATTTGCGCCTCGAACGCCTCACGGGCCCACCCAAGGACGGTCGCCTCATCAGCGCCGATCTTGCGAGCTAACCTCGCAAACGCGTCGAACCCAATATCGGAGAAGGCGCGCGTCTTCGCGAACTTCAAGGCCAACGTCCGACTTGTACCGGCATACGCGATCGTCGCGACAAGGTCGTACGCTGGGGCCAACGCGGCGCGTCGCTTGTCCGGGTAAATGAGCGACCAGTTTTTGAGGTGCATGTCAGCGTTGCCCGAGAGCAGCATGAACATTAGACGCCGAACGTATTCGCGTAGCGCATGCTCACCGCATTGTGAGTAAATGACGCGACCTATCGACTCGTAGTTGGCTGCCTTGTACTTCTCTTCCGCAAACACTCCGCGAATCTGCGCGAAATCTTCGATGTGCACGCTGTGGCCATCGTCGCCGCGATCGAAGCGCCGAACCAAGAGCGCTGGTCCAGATAGACCGGCCAACTCCTCGTGAGGCAGACCGTCGATGCGATCTAGATCTACGAGCCGGTGTTCGGGAACATCGAGCCCCGCGCGAGTCGCCCAGGCCAACATCGCCGCCTCGTTCTCCGGCACCGACGAGTAGCGTGGATCGGGCAGTTTGGCGATCCATCGCCCCCCTTGCCCACGGATCGGTAGCGTCGCACCGCGCTCGCTGACGTCAACCGAATACTTCAACTGCAACCCCGCCAGGGAGAAGCGCAGCGCCTCATCGTTGGGGACCGGCAACCTCGGCGGCCGTACGGGCGCCGCGGCCAGTGCACTCATCGGGCGGACGGTTACCGCGCCGGGCAAGTCTTGACCCAATGCCGCTAGCAGGTGAAGTTCGCGCTCGGGGTTGACGCCAGCGCGTCTTGCCAAGAGCCGCCGCAGCACGCCCTCCGGAAGCAAATTCGAGAACCAAGCCGGTACGAGATGGGTCGTGCGCCATACGCGACTGGGATCATCCTCGAAGCACTGCCCGAGCACGGGGCGGCCACGTGTGTGGATGTAGTCAGCGTCGAGCCTGAACTCCGTAGCGTCGCCGAGCTCACTGCGGTGAGCCAACTGTCCAATCTTGCGTCCGTGCAGACATACCTCGACTGCGCTCATGCTGCATCATCCTCGTCCCAGAGCGCAGACAATGGCGGACGATCACTCTCATCCCAGCAAGTCCGGGTCGTGACGAACTGTTCAGTGAGGGCCGAGATATGTCGCTGGCGCAGCTTCACAGCTTCGCCAACGACACCTCGCCGCAGACAGGCTACGAATTCATCGTGCATGCAATGTGAGCGCAGAACCTCTGCATCGTCGCAGGCCAACACGGCACGGCGCAGCCCGCCCGAAACACGTGGGTGCAGCACCCGATTGCCGATGCTTGCGCTCGTCGGGAGTTTGGGTGCGATTTGCAGCGTGTCGACGACATCAGCGCCGAGCATTGAACTGTCGCGGAGGTGCCGGGGTGCCAGCGACCACAGCGCGAGCGCCCCGACCCGCGACCGCGCGTGCCCGCCGTTGAAGTGGTCAGGCTGAAGTTCGAACGGCACATCGCGTCCTTCTTCGACTGTCTTCAACAACCTCTGCACAGTCTCGTCTTGCGTCCCGTCCGCCGGGATGGCCTCCAGGGTAGCGCGAGTGCGAACGGTCGCGCCGCCAAGGAGACCAGCCGTTGTCCCCCGCCAAAGCCAGCGTGCCACGAGCGTGCGATTTCGGGGCGCGAGCGTGGGGTGAAAATGAAAGAGGCGTGTGAGCGTCAGCAGGGGAAGGTGATAGGGCAGAAATTGCACGTGGGGGATGTCGGCGTCTGTCATCAAGAAGTCGATGGTCAACTTGGCTGCCCGCTGCAAGTCGCTCAGCGCCTCACGCGCCTCAGCGTCGCTCCAGCCGACTGTTGTCGCCTTGCTTGGATCATGCGAGCGCGTGGCGAGCATCATCATGTGCAGGCGCTCCGGAGCGAGGCGACCAAAGCCGAACTGCTTCAGATGCCGCGCAACATCACGGACACCTGCAGGCTGCGACCCGCCGATACCTCGAAACCGTCCGTCGAAGACCTCGTCAACCGTCAAGCTCTTGCCTGTGTTGTTGGTGCGCTCGAACACTTCTCTCGCCACACGCTCGTCGTCCGTCTGCACCACATAAGCTGGGATCTGGTACTCGCGAATGCGCTTACTAAGGTCGAATGCGACTTCAGGATCGGCCTCCGGATGCTTGCTGAGCCAGCGCAACAGTTTTCGCGAGTCCACCACATCCGTCATCGGCAGCCACGCATCGTTGACTCCGCTGCGGCCCGGAACCGAGACGGTACGCTTATCGAGGTCGAAGTAAAGCGCAAACGGCTCGTCGGCTCTACCGGCGAGGACACGGACCAACGAGGTGATTCGTTGTTGGCCGTCAACCACATACCAAGCGTCACTACGGGGCGGAACGACAATTTCTTGATTTCCAACGATCACGGTCTCGCGGTCGGCCGCGCGCTGCCAGAACAGGAGCGTCCCGACAGGGAATCCCCGGTAGATGCTGTCGACTAACTTCTGCGCATCATCTACAACCCATTTGATTCCCCTTTGCCAGCCCGGGATCCGTAGTCGACCCTCATGAAAGTCGCGAACGAGGTCCTCGACGCTCTGCGCTTCGGCCCGGGGCCTGCGTTGGAGCGCAACATTGGTCGATGAGCTGTCGTCACTCATTTCCTTCCCGGGGGCGGAGGGACGCCTGTGAACCCAAAGGCCCACATAGTTTTAGGGTTCAACAAGATAGGCGGGGGATAGGCGGCATGAACACACTTTCCTACTCTTGCGAGGGACGTTGTCATAAGGTCCGTTATTAAACTTTGGCTCCCAGCCTTCCGAGGCTCTCCCGGAGGCCCCAACATCGCGTCCCATCGCCAAAGAATCAAGCCTCTTTCCGGGTTCGCTCCACAGCCTGCCTGGCCAACCGCCCTCTTCGGGGCCGCGGAGTCGTAGCTCAGCGCCTAGCTGAAGTCCTGCTCATCCGCCAGTCATGCCTTGGCAATGAACAGCGCGGCATCCGCTTGCGCGACCGCTTTCGGTCCCTATCGCCGCCCAAGCAAGCCTTACTGGCATACTGGCGTTGCTCCGACGAGCCCTCAACCGACACCACCCACGTCGACCGTGCCTTCGTCGCCACGAGAGTGCTCGACGCCGTGGCCGACTGCACTGTCCCCCTTCCGTCAAGACACTCGCCGGCGCAGAAATGGGCCTCGTAGCGGTGGTGTCTTGAGCGTATCGGGCACTGCAAGCGTCATCGGCGGCACAACATCCGACCGGCGGCCCGGCCT
>JAUIAC010000397.1 GCA_030425545.1 bacterium
GACGGTGGCCTGCGCGCGCGCATCGAGTTCTCGCGCCTCATCGGAGTGGAGGTCGGCTACACCCTGCGCGGCGTGCTGACCAACTTCCGCATCGAGTCGACGCAGAACGACGCCGTCCTCGACGTGGGCGCCTACACGGCCCACGAGATCTTCGCGGGCCTCGCGATCCGCTACTGAGCGGACGTTGCCGGGTGCTTGGAGCGACGACCCGGGTGGCCTCACGCCACATCGCAGTGGCTCCCTCTTCGCCACAGCCAAGACGCGGTGCCCGAGGCGCCGGCTACGGGGTGCGCCTCGTGGGTCGGCCCAGCTCGGCCGCTGCGTCAGCCCTGGGGACCTTCATGGCACGTGACACCGCGCAGCTGGCCGTGGCGCCCCTTCGTGGCCGAGTCGCCGCGGCGCGCTCCGTGGCGCTCGGCCTGTTGATGGTGCTCGCGTCAGCGTGCTCGACCACGGCGTCGAACAACTACCAGGACATGGCCAGGAACGCGGGTGAGGCGATCCGCGCCAGCACGCTGGGCCCGGGCGACACGCTCGCGATCCGGGTCTATCAAGACAAGGCCATGTCGGGCGTCTACGAGGTCGACCGCGACGGCGGCTTCGACTTCCCCTACGCCGGCCACGTGGTGGTCGAGGGGCTGACGGCGTCGCAGGTGGGGCGGCTGCTGCAGCGCAAGCTCGCCAACGGCTACTACCGCGATCCCCACGTGATGGTCTCTATCAAGAGCTTGAACTCGAAGAAGATCTTCGTGTTGGGCCAGGTGAAGAAGCCGGGGCGATTCCGCTACGTGGACAACATGAGCGTGGTCGAGGCGATCACGCTCGCGGCGGGCTTCGCGGCGCTCGCCGAGCGGAACTACGTCATCGTCACCCGACGATCGCAGCGCATCCCGGTGCCGGTCGAGAAGATCATGCAGGGGCTGGCGCCAAATTTCCTGGTGAGGCCCGGAGACCTCATCTACGTTCCCAAGGGCGTCCTCGCACAGTAGCAACGGCTGGCAGCTACGAGCGCGCACCGCAGGGCGTCGCTCCTGCCCGCAAAACTGATCCTGGTCTGCCCAGCGCACAACCAACCGGACGGCATGCAACTCAACCCACGAGACTCAGAAGAAGGGGTCAACTTCACGGAAGTGTTGGCGCGTGGGCGTGAGATGCTCATCAAGCGCTTCTGGTGGTTTGCCCTGGCGTTCGTCGCGGTGGTCGGGTCGACTTGGCTGATCACCAAGCACCAGCAGCGCATCTACAGCGCCCAGGGCACCCTCGTCATCGAGCGCGCGGCGCCCCGTGTCCTCTCCGGCGTGCGCGAGGTCGTCAACCTGGGCGCCACAGGCTACTGGGGCTCCAAGCAGTACTACGAGGCCCAGCGCCAGATCATGCAGTCACGCGAGGTCGCCCAGATGGTGGTCGACCGACACGGCCTGGCCAACGACCCCCACCTCTTCCGCCTCGACGCCCCCGGCATCGAGCTGAGCGAGGAGAAGAAGCGCGACATCATGGCCAACGGAGACCCTGCGGGGATCCTCGCGGGCCGCGTGATCGTGTCGCTCAACGAAGGGTCGATGATCGCCCGCGTCTCGGTGCGCGATCCGGACCCGCGCTACGCCCAGCAGCTGGTCAACTGGCTCATGGCGGCGTACCGCGATCGCAACGTGTACATGCGGCGCCAGGCGACGCGCGAGGCCTACAAAGAGCTCAAGACCATCGCCCGGGAGATGGAGAAGCGGAAGCAGGCCTCCGAGGCGGCGCTGCTCGCGCTCGAGACCAAGTTCGACCTGTCCGACAACCACCGCAAGGCCGTCGCCGCCAAGATCCTCTCGCTCAGCGACCAGCTGCGCACCGCAGAGCAGCAGGTGCTCACGGCCAAGCAGCTGACCCGCAAGCTGCGTCGCTACGCCCGGCAGAAAGACGTGTTCGACGTCGTCGACCGGGCGGTCTTCAGCGGCGGCCTCACCTCCGTGATCAAAGCCCGGCTGATCGAGCTGAGCGTGAAGAAGCGGGAGCTCGAGGCCGTGTACCTCGACAAGCACCCGAAGGTCCGGACGGTCGACAAGCAGCTCGCGCTGCTCCGCGCGACGGCCCGCAAGCACGTCAAGGCGATGCTCGTGGCCGCCAAGACCAACCTGTCGGCCGCTCTCGAGACCAAGTCGGTGCTCAACAAGAAGCTGAAGTCCGCCTACGCCGAGGACACGGCGCTGCGCAACGCGACGCTGCGCTACGAGCAGCTGCGGGCCAAGCGCAACGAAGACCGGCGCTTCTACGCCATGGTCGCCAAGCGTCAGGCCGAGACCGACCTGACCAACCAGGTCGACGTGAACAACGTGAGCGTGCTCGACGAGGCCGTGCTGCCCGTGGCTCCGGTGAGCCCGAAGAAGCGCCTGAACTACGCGCTGGGCTTCATCTTGGCGATCTTCGCCGGGCTGGGGACCGCGCTCGCGGCCGAGCTGCTCGACAACACGATCAAGACGCGCGCCCACGTGGAGACCCGCCTCGGCATCCCCTTCCTCGGCGCCATCCCGCGCTACCAGCAGGGCGAGGACGGTACGGAGGTGCCGGTCGAGCACATCGACCTCTACGCTCACTATCGACCGAAGTCCCGCGTCGCCGAGGCCTCGCGCTCGATCCGCACCAACCTGCTCTTCATGCGCCCGGGTGATCCGCTCCGCTCCATGGTCATCACGTCGGCCCACCCCCGCGAGGGCAAGACGTCGACCTCGACCACGCTCGCCATCGCCATGGCCAACTCCAGCGGCTCGTGCGTGCTGGTCGACACGGACCTCCGCAAGCCCCGGCTGCACAAGGTCTTCGGCCTGAGCGCGGAGAGCGGGGTCACCAGCCTGATCCTGGATCCCAACGCGGAGCTGACCGAGGTGGTCCAGCAGACCGAGGTCCCGGGCCTGCATCTGCTGGCGAGCGGTCCGCTGCCCCCGGACTCGTCTCGCATCCTGCACAACGAGCGCTTCAAGGTCCTCGTGGAGCAGCTCAAGGCGCACTACGAGGTGGTCATCTTCGACTCGCCCCCCGTCGAGATCGTCAGCGACGCCATGGTGCTCTCCCGTCTGACCGACGGCGTCGTGCTGGTGGCCCAGGCGATGTCGACGCGGATCCCGGCGCTGACCTCTACGGTGCGCGCCCTCCGCGCGGTGAACTCGACCATCCTCGGCGCGGTGCTCTCACGCACTCAGCAGCCCGGCACCGGCTACGGCTACTACTACGGCCGCGGCAACCGGGGCGGGCGCGCGTATCGCTATCGCTACGCCGCGGAGGCCGGCGACGAGGACGAGCCGCCCGTGGTCTGAGCGGCGGTGACGCGCCGGCAGAGGCGGCAGACAGGGCGTCGTGCGATCGTGAACCAGATGGGTCCGAGCCAACGACGTCAGATTCCAGCCCAAGCTCTGTGAATCAAAGCGTAGAGCCGGCTCCCGCCCCTTGATCAATCGAGCCCCGCCTGTGAGTCTGCTGCAACCCCCGTACACCGCACCGCTGGGATGACACATGGACAAGGTGATCGGCATTGATCTGGGCACGACGAACTCGTGCGTCGTCGTCTACGAAGGCGACGCCCCGACGGTGATCCCGAACGGCGAAGGCTCGCGTACGACGGCGTCGATCGTCGCGTTCACGCAGGACGGGCAGCGCCTCGTCGGCGGCATCGCCAAGCGCCAGGCGATCACGAACCCGAAGCGGACCGTCTTCGCCACCAAGCGCATGATGGGCCGCAAGTTCGCGTCGGAAGAGATGCAGCGGGTCTCGGAGACCGCCCCCTACGACGTGGTCAACGGCGACGGCGGCGACGCGGCCGTGAAGGTCGGCAACAAGGCCTACTCCCCGCAGGAGATCGCGGCCTTCATCCTCCAGGACCTGAAGCGCTCGGCAGAGGAGTACCTCGAAGACAAGGTCTCCGACGTCGTCATCACGGTCCCCGCCTACTTCGACGACGCTCAGCGCCAGGCGACCCGTGACGCAGGCCGCATCTCGGGCATGAACGTGCTGCGCATCATCAACGAGCCGACGGCGGCGGCGTTGGCCTACGGCATCACCGCTGAGTCCCGCGGCACCATCGCGGTGTACGACCTCGGTGGCGGCACCTTCGATATCTCGATCCTCGAGGTGTCCGAGGGCGTGTTCCAGGTGCGGGCGACGCACGGTGACACCTTCCTCGGTGGCGAAGACGTGGACGCCCGGCTGGTCGTGGACCTCGTGGACCGCTTCGAGCAAGAGACCGGGATCGATCTGCGCTCCGACGCGGTCGCCATGCAGCGCCTGAAGGACGCGTCCGAGCGCGCCAAGATCGACCTGTCTACGCTGGAAGAGACCGAGATCTCCCTGCCCTTCCTGACCTCGGACGACACCGGCCCCAAGCACCTGCAGCGCACGCTGACGCGGGACGACCTCGAGGCGGTGTGCGCCGACCTCGTCGACCAGACCCTGCGCCACTGCGAGCAGGCGTTGGCAGACGCGGGGCTCGGCACGGAAGACATCAGCGACGTCATCCTCGTCGGCGGCATGACCAAGATGCCGTTGGTCCAGCGCTCGGTGAGCGAGCTCTTCGGGCGGCAGCCGAACCGCACGGTCAACCCCGACGAGGCCGTCGCGGTGGGGGCGGCCTACCAGGGCGCGATCCTGTCCGGCGACGTGGGCGACGTCGTGCTCCTGGACGTCACACCGCTCTCGCTGGGTATCGAGACCGCAGGCGGCGTCTTCACGCGGCTCATCCCGCGGAACACGACCGTGCCGGCGAGCATCACCGAGGTGTTCACCACCGCTGAGGACTACCAGCCCCTGGTCAACATCCACGTGCTGCAGGGCGAGCGCCCGATCGCCGCGGACAACACCAGCCTGGCGCGCTTCGAGCTGGTGGGCATCCCGCCGGCCTTGCGCGGTGTGCCGAAGATCGAGGTGACCTTCAACATCGACGCCAACGGCATCCTCTCGGTCCAGGCCAAGGACATCGGCACGGGGCGCGAGCAGATCGTGCGTGTGCGCGCGACCAGCGGGCTCAGTGAGGCCGCGATCGAGCGCATCCTCACCGACGCGGAGCAGTACGAAGAGGCGGACCGCGAGGCGATGGAGCGGACGGAGCTGGTGAAGCGGCTGAACGGCCTCATCTACACCACCGAGCGCTCCCTCAACGAGCTGTCTCACTACCTCACCGAGGGCGAGCTCTTGCAGATCCGCGACGACCTCGACCTCGCGCGCCGGACCACCGAGGCCGGCGACGTCGAGACCCTGCGCGAGGCGCTGAAGCAGCTGGAGCGCTCGTCGTTCCGCATCACCGAGGTGATGTACAAGGACTTCGGCTGACCCGATCCGGCCTGCGGCCCACGAGCTCTGGCGGCGCGGACGCGTCGTATCCGCCAACCTCAAGTCGAGCCGTCGGCGCGATGACCGCCGCGCCCGCTCCCCCACTCGAACCCGACTCCAGCGATCAGGTGGTGCATGGCGACCGTTGAACCGGATCACTACCGCGTGCTGGGTGTCCCGGTCGACGCG
>JAUIAC010000398.1 GCA_030425545.1 bacterium
TGCTCTCCATCGCGGCGTCGATGCCCAGCTGGTCGCCACGTCGGAGCAGCAGGAAGCCGCGCTCGGCGCCCGCGGTCTCCATCACGGTGCGCATCAGCGTGGCGAGGAGGTCCTCCAGGATCAGCTCCGAGCTGATGGCCTGGCTGGCGCGCATCACCGCGTGCACGTCGAGGGCCATGTCGGTGGCCGTGACGGTGGACGTCGGTGAGCGTCCGCTGGCGCGGAGCCGCGGATGCAGCGCCTCCATGGCGCCCGACTTCGCCGCGGCCCCCCAGCGCACCCAGGCATAGTGCGCGTCCACCAGGAACGAGCGCGCGGTGCGCCGCTTGCCGGCGGCCGAGAACCAACGCCAGGCTCGCTCGCAGGCGAGCGCCTCGGCGTAGCCCATGCCCACGTCCCGCGCAGCCGAGGCGGCGCGGTCGAAGCCGGCCTCAGCGTCCTGCAGCCGACCTTCGAGAGCCGCCAGCTCGGCTTCGGCGTGGCGCAGGTAGGGCGCCTGAGCGTTGGCGTTCAGGGCAGACCACTGCTCGAAGAGGGCGATGTTCTCGCGCACCTTGGCGATGGCCTCAGCGCGGTCCTCCGACTCCGCCGCGCGCTCCGCGGCGAGGATGGTCTCGAGGTAGCGGAAGACCGGGATGAAGAGGTGCGCCGTCGCATGGGCGAGGTTGGCCGCCACCTGCACGGCCGCCTCCTGGGCCTGGTCGTAGCGTCCGAAGACGACGTGGTTGAAGAGGCGGAAGTAGTCGATGGTGCCGCGGAAGGCGAGCGTCGGATCCTTCAGCCCCATGCTGGCGATCTCGGCGCGCTCGTCGTCCTCACCGGTGAGCTCCAAGAGCTCGAAGCGCATGAGGTTGGCGAGCGAGACGCCCTCGCTGTAGGCGAGCGTCTTCTCGACCAGCTCGCGCGTCTCGCCGCAGACGGCCAGCGTGTCGGCGAGCGGGGCGCCGCGTGCGAGCGCGACCATGGGCACGTTGTTGGCGGACCAACCGGCGAAGGTGTAGCTGCCGGTCTCGACACCCGCGTGGATGGCGCGCATGACGCTGGCCATGACGTCGTCGATGGGCGCGGTCCAGTGTTGCACGAAGGGGCCAAAGATCTGGTAGAGCGGCGCCTCGAGCGCCCGCGCGCCCATGCGCTCCGCCAGGGTCAACGCCAGCTGACCGAAGCGCGCGCCGGCGGCGTACTGGCCTTGCGAGCACAGCAGCACGGCCCAGGTCATGTACCCCAGGGGCGAGAAGGGCGCTGTCCCGTGGGTCGCGGACAGGCGCACCATGCGCGCGATGACAAAGGGCAGGACCTGAAGGTTGACGTAGGCCGGCCCGACCATGGAGGTCAGGACGCGGAGCTCCAGAAACACGGCCATGTCGGCCAGGGGCGGCTTGTCGAGCAGCGCCATGGGGTCCTGCGCGCCCAGCGCCTGCTGCACGCCGCCCATCTCGGCGCCGATGGCCGCACCCCACGCCCCGGGGGAGTCCGGGGCGACGAAGCCGAAGAGCTCGCTCAAGGCCTGGACGCCGGTGGTGATGGCCAGCTGGGGGGCCCCCACGCGGGTGTGCAGCTGCATCCGGACGTCGAAGAGCTCCACCTTCTCCGGCGGCGCGTGCGCGTGCGACATGGCCGTGTCCAGCAGCGCCATGGCCTCGTCGAAGCGTCCGTTGAGCTGGGCGGTGTCCGCCCGAAAGCGCGTCAGCTGCAACGCCAGCTCGCGAGTCTGCTCCCAGGCCCCCTCGCCGAGCGCGTCCATGCCGGACTCGGCGAAGGCCAGCGCGGTCCCGAAGGCACCGGACTGTAGCGCCTTGGTGCAGGCGTCGAGGTTCATCGCGGCCACGCTGACCCGCTCTTGCGTGTCGTCGACCAGGTGCAGGCCGGCGTTGTAGTGGCTCACGACCGAGAACACCCCCTCCACGTCGCGCAGGGTGCGCGCGATCATCAAGTGCACCTCGGGCAGCCGGGTCGCGTCGTGAGACGCGTAGGCGGCTTCGCGCACCCGGTCGTGGGCGAATCGAATCGTCACCCGTGACGCCGCGTCGGCGTCGCTCATGCCGCCGTCGGGGGTCAGCCCGGCCTCGCGCCAGCCGCTGTCGGGAGCGACCAGCAGCCCCTCTTGCAGGGCCGGCCACAGGGCGCTCCACGACGCCGCGACAGACTGCTGCGTGACCTTGGCCAGGGTCCCGAGCTCGAAGGAGCCACCCAGGCAGCCCGCCATGCCCACAGCCGCCTGCGCCCGCGCGGGCAGCCGCTCGAGGCGTCGCGCGAGGAGATCGCCGACCTGCTCCGTGAGCCCGATGCGCTGGACCTTCTCCAGGTCCCAGGTCCACCGCCCCAGGTCGACGTCGTGCTGCAGCCCTCCCACGTCCTCGAGCCCCAGCAAGACCTGTTCGATATAAAATGGGTTGCCGCGCGTCCGCTCCCAGAGGGCGTCATTGAGCGGCGCGACCTCCTCGGTGGAGAGGGCCAGCGTGTCCGCGACGAGCGCGTCGCTCGCCGCGCGGTCGATGGGGGACAGGGCGAGCGTCGTCGTCGGGATCCCAGCGTCGACCAACCCGTCGCGCCACTGCCGGACGGCCAGGCTCTGCGGCCCGTGAGCGTCGCGCCACGCACCGATGACGAGCAGGTGGGACTGTCCCGCGTCGCGGAGCAGCGCCTCGATCAGGCCGAGCGAGCTGCGGTCGCACCACTGCAGGTCGTCGAGAAAGAGCACGAGCGGCGCGTCAGCGCTCGCAAGGACCCGTACAAAAGCCACCATGACCCGCTGGAAGCGCGAGAGGGACTCCCCCGGATCGAGCATCGGCGGCGGCTTGGGCTGGCCGATGATCAGCGCCAGCTCCGGCAGCACGTCGACGATCACCGCGGCGTTGAGCTTCAGGGCGTCCCGAAAGCGCGCGCGCCACACCGCCAACACCTCGTCGGGCTCCGTCAGCAGGTCCTGCACGAACGCGCGGAGCGCCCGGATCAGGCCGGCGTGCGGCGCGGTCTGCACCTGGCCGTACTTGCCGCTGATGAAGTGGCCGTTGCGCAGGCTCACGTCGCGCAGCGCCTCGTGCACGAGCCGGGACTTGCCCACCCCCGAGAACCCGCTCACGAGCAAGAGCTCGCGGGTGCCGCCCGAGACGCGCTCGAAGGTCTGACGCAGCGTCGCCACGGCGTCGTCGCGGCCGTAGAGGCGCTGAGACACCTGCAGCCAGGGCGACACGTCACCGCGCCCCAGCTCGAAGTCCGGGATCGGCTCGCTGGCGAGCATCGCGTCCAAGCACCGGGTGAGGTCGCGGCTCAGACCCGAGGCGCTCTGGTAGCGCTCGCCAGGCATCTTCGCGAGCAGCTTGGCGATGATCCTGGAGACGACCAGCGGCACATGGGACGCCCGCTCGTGGGCGGGCTCCGGCGCGACGGCGATGTGGCTGTGGACCATGGCGAGCGGATCTTCGGCGTCGAAGGGCCGGGTCCCGCACACCATCTCGTAGAGGGTGACCCCGAGGCTGTAGAGATCGGTGCGGTGGTCGGTGGACCGGTTCACGCGCCCGGTCTGCTCTGGCGAGATGTAGGCCAGCGTGCCTTCGAGCAGGCGCGCGGACTTGGCGCTGGCCTTCTCCTGGAGCAGCCTGGTCGACACGTCGAAGTCGATGATCTGGACGCGCGACAGGTCCGCCGTAGCGACGATGTTGGACGGATTGATGTCGCGATGGATCACCTTGGCGGCGTGCAGCCGGCTCAGCGCGTCCGCGACCTGCTTGACCACGCCGAGCGACTCGAGCACCGAGAGCTGGCCCCGCCGCTCGACGAGCTGCCGCAACGAGACGCCGCCGATGTCCTCTGTCACCAGGGCCGGTCGGTCGTCGACCTTGGTCAACGCGAGCGTCCGCGTCACCCCCTCCAGCTCGAGGTCGCGGCTGACCTCCCAGGCGTAGCGATAGCGCGCCAGCATCTTGGGAGTGGGGGCCGGGGTGGAGAGCCACTTGACGACCACGGACGTCCCGTCGTCGGTCCGTGTCGCGCGCAGCACCGTGCTCACAGGGGAGTGGTACAGGGTCTCACGAACGTCATAGCCAGCGATGTCGATCACGTGCAGGGCCTCCAAGCCGCTAGCGGGACTCGGCTTCCCCCAGCGCGGACTCCAGTTCTGACGCCAAGCGTTTCACATGCGGGTGGCGAATCAGCGCCAGATGGTCGCCAGTCAGGCGGCGAATGTCTACGCCGTGTTGCGCCAATTTGGACCAACCGAAGGTCGGATCTGGATCACCTCTGATCCAGAATGGACGATCTGTCGCCCACTGAGACGTCAGCAGGGTCGCTTTGATCGGCAGCGCGCGGGATGGCGTGTACGAGAGCGTCTCGCGGAGATGAATCGCCAAGAGGCGGAACATCGGGCTCATCGCGCCTTGGTCGAGGGCGATCTCATGGGTGTCGTCTGGCAGGAGGGCGGCCATGGTCGAGCGTTGGAGGAGCTGCCGCAGGGTGCGTTGGCCTCGGGGCCCAAGGAGCCTGGACACGGTGCCCTTGTCTCCGCGCGCGCGACGGTTGGCGTCACGCAGGAACGCGTAGTCGTGCAGGTGGTGCAGGAAGGTCTTGCCGGCCCGGCCGAAGAGGATGCGCGACATCATCGCGGGCGACGGGCGGTGACCGTCCAGCGGCGCGGCTTCGTCGACCAGCGCCAGCAGACCGACCGACTCGCCCGCGTCGTCGAGCTGCAGGGCCATCTCGAAGGCGATGTAGCACCCGAACGAGAAGGCGCCGAGGTGATAGGGCCCTGTGGGCTGGACCTGGCGCAGGGCACGCACGTACCGGCGGGCCATGGCGGGGACGTCGAGGTCAGGGGCCTCTTGACCGTCCAGCCCGGCGGCCTGCAGCCCCCAGAAGGGGCGGTCGGGGTCCAGCGTTCGGGCGAGCTCGACGTAGGGGAAGACCACGCCGGCTGCGGGGTGGACGAAGAAGAGCGGCGCGCGCGTACCGCTGCGCCGGAGGGGGACGAGGCAGCGGGGGAGGGACGACGCGGTCGGCCCCGGCTGCGGGGGCCGAGGGACGGTGTCCGCATCGGACGGAGTCGGCGCCTCTGCGGCGTGGCCGTCGGGCGCCGCGGGGTCGATGTCGCTGGGCAGGTAGCTCGCCAGGCGGGCCACGGAGAAGCCGTCGAACGCCGCGGAGGGGGGGAGCTCAACGCCGTGCACCCGGCGGATCTCTGCGATGAGACGCATGGTGACGAGGCTGTCTCCTCCGAGGGCGAAGAAGTCGTCGTCGACGCCGATGCCCTCGACGCCGAGGAGCGCTTCGCACATGGCCACGAGCGAGCGCTCGGCCGACGTGGCGGGCGCGCGGTAGTCGACCCCGAGGCCGGGTCGCGCGTGCGAAGCCGTGGGCGCGAGCGGCGTCGGCGCGCTCGCCATGGAGAGGGAGAGCGGCGCGATGGCGTCCGCTGCGGCCGGCTCCGCGTCGACCCAGTGGCGGTCTCGGGCGAAGGGGTAGGTCGGCAGGTGGACGCGCCGCGGGCCGCTCGTG
>JAUIAC010000399.1 GCA_030425545.1 bacterium
AGCGCGGCGCCCTGTGCTGCGGCGGCGACCACGGGCGCGCGCAGCGAGCACGACGCGCAGGCGGCGTCCGCAAGGACCGTCACCTTCGCCAGACCCAGGTTGGCGGGCATGCGGACCAGCTGGACCCGGCCGGGCTTGGCGTCCGCGACCTCTCCGACGAGGAGCACGCCGCCGTCGGTCGCGGCCGTACACGCCGCCGGCGCGGCCAGCGCTGGGACCTGGCCATGGCCAACGTTGGTCGTCTTCATCCCGTCGTAGTCGAAGTCGGCGAGCTTGATGCCACGCGGCTGACCGCTCTGGGCCGGGAACATGAACACATAGCCCACATGGCTGCCCGTGCGCGGGACGGTCCCGATGAAGGCTCCCCCGCTGGCCAGCAGCTCACCCACCGCCCCCACTCGACCGTACTGCTTCGGCACACAAGCGCCTGTGGTGCAGCGACCCTCGTCGGTGCAGGGCAGGCCCGGATCGCACGCGTGGTGGCCTTGCGGGCTGTGCACACAGCCGCTCTGAGGATCGCAGCCGTCGGCCGTGCAGCCGTCCCCGTCGCCGCAAGCGTCCGCCGAGAGGCCCGCGCACTTGCCGCGAGCGATGCAGGTCTCAAAACCCCAGCGATCCACCACCCGGGCCCAGGGGGCCCCGCCCTTCGCTCCGTACACCAGCGTGCGGTCCCCCGACACGGACATGCCGGCTACGGTGGCGTTGTCCGAGAGGCCGCGCCGCCAGCTGGCGTTGAAGAGCGCGTCGGTCTCGCCCACGAACGCCACCCCCGCGTTGTCTCGACCGGCGAACCGGAAGCGCTTGCCGACCCGCTCGAAGACGCTGGCGTTGGGGACCTCCTCCATGCGCCTGCCGCCGCCCACGACGCTGCCGGTGGCTGGCTCCGTGACCCCGAACTCGAAGTCGGCCTTTGCCCCGTCGACGACCCGGTGAACCGCCACCAGCTGACCCTCGTCGTCGAGGTCGAGGGCGTGCACTCGGTTGGAGGTCACCGCGGAGGTGCGGCCAAACTCCCAGAGCAGCTTGCCTTGCGGCGAGTATCCGGCCTTGAAGTAGCTCTTGCCCTGCACGTCGATGCTGCCCGCGATGAACACGTCGCCCTTGGCCGACACCGCGAGCTGGCCGGCGCCGACAAAGGGGTAGGGCAGCTGCGCGCTCCACTGCATGGTGCCGTCGAGCGCGGCCTTGACCGTGAAGACCTGCTTGCTCTTGTCGAACACCGTCAGCAGCGCCACCCCGCCGCTCGGGTGCAGCGCCGCCCGTCTCGCCCGCAACGACTGGGTCCCTTGGGGCGTCTTCAGCAGCGCCAGCGATCCCAGCTTGCCGGTGGCGGACACGGAGATCATCGCCGTGACGTTCTGGACCCCGCTCGCACGCACGTTGCCCACCACCAAGGCGCCGTCGGCCCCGCGGTCCAGCACGGTCGCGACCTCCCCCATCTCTGGGAAGCCTGCCGGTGCGTCGACGACGCCGCTCCAGGTCGGCTTGCCTGCCTGGTTCACCACGTGAATCCGCCAGCGGGCCGCCTCGCCCCCGGCCTTGCTGCGTCCCGCGAGCACGGCGAACCCCGCGTGGGTCTTGGCTGCCGGCCCGAGGAGCACCCCGGCCTGAAACGAGGGCAGGCCTGCGACGTCTGGCGCGTAGCCGTAGACCGCGCTCGTCGTGCCGGACACGCAGGTGCCCGCGACACAGGCCGCGTCCGTGAAGCAGGCGTCCCCCGACACGCACGGCGTCTTGTCCGCCGCCGCGACCACCACACAGGTGTGGCCGTCAGCGCCCTTGGACTGGCACACCGTGGTCTGACACGGGCCGGTCGTGTCCGGACAGACAACGACCTTGCCCGTGACGCACGCCCCCTTGCCGTCGCAGGCGTCGCCGACCGTGCACCCGGAGCCGTCGCCAGCGCACGACGTGCCGGCTGTGACCAGGCCCTGACTGCAGGTCCCCTTGGCCTTGTCGCACGCCTCGACCGTGCAGTCGTTGCCGTCGTCACACACAACGGGCTCGAACACACAGCCCTCGGCGGGGTCGCAGTTGTCCACCGTGCAGGCCTTGCCGTCGTCGCAGGTCGCCGCCTTGCCGCCGGCGCAGCTGCCCTCAGCGGTGCAGGTCTCGCCCTGGGTGCAGGCGTCGCCGTCGCTGCACGTCTTCCCGGCTCCCGTGGGCTGGTAGTGACACCCGCCGGTGGTCTTGTCGCACGTGTTGACCAGGCAGTCGCTGTCTTGACCCTTGTCACACACCACGACGCTCGCCGGGTTGGCGACGCACGTGCCTGTGGTCACGTCGCACGCAGGCAGGCCGTTGCAGGCGTCGCCGTCGTCGGGGCAGTCCGCGTCCTTGGCGCAGGCGCAGACGACCTTCCCCGGCTTGCAGGTTGTCCCCTGGCAGGCGTCCCCCTGTGTACAGGCGTCGCCGTCGTCACACGCGAAGGGGCCGGTCTGGGTCGCGGCGGTCGGCAACCACACGCACGCGGAGCCCTTGACGCCGCCACCCAGGTCCACCACCTCGCAGGCGCCGGCCTTGACCTGCGCCCGCGGCAGCGTCGTGCACGCGCCGGTGGCGGGCACGCAGGCGGTCTTGGCACAGACGGTGTCGGCGGTGGACGAGCAGGTGACCACGGTGGCCTCGTTGGTCTCGCACGCGCCCGTGGCGAGGTTGCAGAAGGGCAGGCCGTTGCACAGGTCGCCGTCGTCGGGGCAGTCGCTGTCCGCCTTGCACGCACAGCCGTTGGTGCCGCCGCCGCAGGTGCCGCCGATGCAGGTCTCGCCCACGGTGCAGGACTCGCCGTCGTCGCACGCCTTGCCCTCGTGGACCGCGGTCGGGCGACACAGCCCCAGGGCAGGGCTGCACAGGTTCTGCAGGCACGCGCTGTCGTTGCCGCTGTCGCACACCACCACCGTCGCCGGGTCCGGCTCGCAGGCGCCCTTGCCGCCCCGCGCGCTCGGGTCGCAGCGCTGCACGCCGGTGCACGGGTCGCCGTCCGGGTCCGGGCAGTCGGCGTCTTTGACACAGCTGCACGTGTTGTGGGGGCTGCCGCAGGCGCCGGCGGTGCACCGATCCGCCTCGGTACACGGATCTCCGTCGTCGCACGCGACGCCGTCCGCGGCGGGTGTCTGGGCGCAGGCGCCGGTCTCCGCGACGCACGTCGCGACCGTGCACGGGTCGCCGTCGTCGGCGCAGGTCACCACCGTGGCAGGGGCCACCCGGCAGGCGTAGGGAAAGCGGCTTTGGTCGCAGGTCGGCACGCCGTTGCACAGGTCGCCGTCGTCCGCGCAGTCCGTGTCGCTGTGGCAGCCGCAGACGTCCCCCGAGCCAGCCTTGCAGCTGCCCCCGACGCAGCGGTCGCCCGGCGTGCACGGGTCGCCGTCGTCGCAGAGCCGCCCCTCGTGCCGCGGCGTCACGGCGCAGGTCCCGCTCTCAGGCGCGCAGACGTTGTGGCTGCAGGGACCGTCGGCGTCCGTGGCGCACACGACCACGGAGTCGGGGGCCAGGGCGCACGACCCGGCGACGCAGGCCAGCGTGCCATTGCATCGGTCACCGTCTTCGAGCGGCGCGCAGTCGACGTCCTGCTCGCAGCGCAGCCCGGACGGGCCACAGCTGGCCACCAGGAGCAACCACGGGACGAGCGCCAGGCGCTGGATTGTGCGGGGGGAGCGCGTGGTCATGGTTGGCACACCCCGGACTTGCAGGTCCCGCCACCGGCGCAGGCCGGCCCGGTGAGCTTGAGGTGCTTGCACTGGGTCTTGGGGTCGCACCAGTCGACCGTGCACGCGTTCTTGTCATTGCACGCGCCGTCTTTGAGCGAGGCGCAGCCGCCCGCCTCCTGGCAGCTGGTGTGTCCGGAGTCGTCCGCCCGCAGGATGCCGCTGGCCATGCCGCCAGCATGGTCCCACCACAGCGCCTGGGCGACGAGGCCGCCGTTGGCTTGCTGCAGCAGCGAGCGGCGCGTCAGCGACAGGTCCTGGGCGCCGTGGGCGCGGTGGGTGCGCGACCACACCAGCTGCCCTTCGGAGGTCCACCGCGCCAGGTGCGCGGACACCTCGCCCAAGTAGGTCCGCGTCCCCCCGGTGATCAGGCCGCCGTCCGGCTGCGCCAGCACGCTGGAGAGCACCGCGCCGCTCGCGACCGCTGGCGACCGCCGCCACTGCGTCTTCAGCTGCGGCGACGTGGCGACCAGGACGTGGTTGTTGACGGTCCCCGAGGTGTAGCCGCCCACGGCGACCAGCGTGCCGTCCACGCGCTGCGTCGCGGCGTGGAAGCGACCGCCTTGGCTCAGAGGGTCCACCAAGGTCGTCTGGGCCTTGTTGTCCACCGTCACACGGCTCATCCACGGCAACAGCGTGCCCTTGACGGTCGACGCGCCGACCCACATCGCGCCGCCGTTGGCCAGCGCGTGCACGGCCCGCACCTCGTGGCTCGCTCCGCCAGCGGCGTCGGCCCGGGTCCACGCCAGCGTGCCGTTGGCCGTGACCCGCGCCACCAGCGAGCGCCCGCCCTGGACTGCGACGTTCGCCGCCACCAGCCAGGATCCGTCGGGGCTGGCCGCCAGATCCGCGAAGCTCACGTCACAGGTCTTGCAGGCGGGGTCGCCCACCGTGACGGACTGCGACACCTTGCTGTAGCCGTCGGTGTAGCGCAGCAGGCGCGTCCGCTTGGTCGACCCGTCGAGCGCCGTCCCCGCGGCCGCCCAGGCGCCCGCCTGGTTTCGGCGCATGGTCACCCGGCCGATCATGTGTGGCGCGGGCGCGTTCTTCAGCAGCGCTTGAGCCGCGGTGATCTCTCCGACCTGAAACACCGACATCGACGAGTTCTCCGGCGCCTTGGGCTCGACGTGCAGTCGCCACGCCATCGGGGCGCCGTCGTCCCCCAGCGTCAGCCCGGCGACCAGCTTCTCGGACTCGACACCCCAGCCAGCCACGTAGGTGCGGCCGTAGTGCTCCGGCTGGCAGCTCCCCGTGCTGCAGGTGCCGCGGTCTGCGCACGGCATGCCGGGGTCGCACACGTTCTGTCCTTTCGGCAGGTGCACGCAGCCGGTCACGGGGTGGCAGCCGTCCGCCGTGCAGCCGTCCTTGTCGTCACAGCTCTTGGCCTCGAGCCCAGCGCACGCGCCACGGGCGGCACAGGTCCCGAACCCCCACCGGTCCACCACCGCGGCCCGCGGCCCGCTGCCGGCGAGGTTGCTGCCGGCGAGCAACACGCGCCCGCCGTGCACTGCCATGGCGCGCACCACACCTGGGGCCGTGGCCGTCTGCCGCAGCCACGTGCCGTTGCCCAAGCCGTCCGCGCCCCCAAGCTGCGCCCCCACCGTCGAGCTTCGGCTCGCGATCAAGGTCCGGCCGTCGTCGGTCTGCACCGCGCTGCTGACGTCCGTGGACGGCGCGTAGAGGTCGTTCCAGCCCAGGTTCGTGCCGTTGTCCACGCTCAGGGTCAGCCAACGGCTCGGGCCGGAGAGGCCGCCGCTGAAGAGGGACATCAACGTGCCGGCCGG
>JAUIAC010000400.1 GCA_030425545.1 bacterium
CGGCGCAGGAGCTCTCCCGTGGAGATCTCCGTGATCACCGCCTCGCCGAGCGAGAAGAGGAGGGCGTCACGGGCCGACACCGCGTCGCGCGCTGGGACCGCCTCGCGCGCTGCGCCAGCGTTCCCGTCGGCCTCAGGATCCGGCTCCACGGTCGCAGGCGTCCCTGCGACGGACGTCTCTCCGCTCAGATCGTGGCCACGCGCGTTGGAGATCGACGACATACGGACTCCGAAGGATGCAAAGTCGGGCGAGAGAGATTCCGGCCGCTCGACCGTCCCCACAAGCCTTCGCGCGCGGAGGTGATCAATTATGGATCAGTTGCATACGAAATCGCGCCAGAATGATCCACTCGGCTGATCCAGTTCGGATCACTCGCGATGATCTCATCCGCCGAATCAACAGCCCGATGGCCTCCAGGCAGCCGAATCGACCCTCGGGACGTCGCCAGGACCTCGCTTCGGCCTGCGGACCCGTCCGAGGTCCCGCGCCCCACGGTCCGCGGCGCTCTTTTCCCCCTCGCCCAGGCGAGGCATCATCCGCGCGGACTGGAGGCTTCATGACCACACGACTGCTGGTGCTCGACTTCGACGGAACGGTGACAGACGCGGAGGCCGAGGGCGCGCCCTATCGCCAGGGCTGCCTGGAAGACGTGGCCTTGCTCACGGGGCGGACCTACGGGGAGATCGACGCCATGGCGACCGCCTTCGAGGCCGAGGTGCAGGCCGCGCCCCACGCCCACGGCTGGGTCTTCGGCGGCGCCATCGTCGCGCCGGCGTCGGTGGATCCCTACCTGCGCATCATGCCGGTGGCGCGCCACATCTTCGACGCCCTGGGCGCGTTCCAGGACCTCGACGAGCGCAACCGCCTGCTCGAGGGGCTGCTCTACAAGTACAACTACCGCAAGACGCGCATCGCCTTTCGCGAGGGCGCGCGGGAGACCCTGCTCGGCATGCGCGAGCGCCCGGTCCACGTCGTGACCAACAGCCACACCGACGCGGTTCAGCACAAGATCGCGGTGCTGGGCGCCCAGGCGGACGAGGCCGACACCATCGACGATCACGACCCCGACAACCCGCTGGCCTGGCTGGTGTCGCGGGTCGCAGGCTCGGCGCGCAAGTACGTGCTCGACGCCGACTGGGACGCGGTGCCGGAGGCGATGTCGTTGCCCGGTCTCGACCGTCCGGTGCTGCTGCGTCGGCGGCTCTACGCCGAGCGGCTCGACGCGCTGCGGCTGGAGGCGGGGGCAGACTGGTCCGAGGTGATGGTCATCGGCGACATCTTCGAGCTCGACCTGGCGCTGCCGCTGGCCATGGGCGCGCGCGTGGGCCTCATGGTCAACGCGTTCACGCCGCCGTGGGAGACCGACTTCCTCAAGGGGCACCCGCGCGGACAGCTGTTGCACGGCGTCCCGGAGATGCCCGAGGCGGCCGGCTGGGCTTGAACGGCAGCGCGGCGGCTGTGGCGTCGCGCCCCGTGCTTGCTGCGATATCGCTGTGATCTCGACGCGTTCTCGCTGCGTTGCGGTGGGCGTTGAGCCGGCGCGAAGTCCCTCAGCTGGCCTCGGCGGCCCCGGTCAGAACGTGTGGCCGCGCTGCGGGCCGTGCTCGGTCAGCGTGAGGATCTCGGGCCCGCTCTCCGTCATCAGGATCGTGTGTTCGAACTGGGCGGAGCGCTTGCCGTCGGCGGTCCGCACGGTCCAGCCGTCGTGGCGGTCGAGCTTGGTCCGGTAGGTGCCGAGGTTGATCATCGGCTCGATGGTGAAGCACATGCCGGCCTCGACGATGAACTGCCCCATCTCGAAGTCGGGAAAGTGCGGCACGCCGGGGTCCTGGTGGAACTTTCGGCCGATGCCGTGGCCCTGGTACTCGCGCACGACCGAGTAGCCGTGGCTGTGGGCATAGGTCTGAATCGCCCGGCCGATGTCGAGGATGCGACCGCCGGGTCGGATCGCCTCGATGCCCAGGTGCATGCTCTCGAAGGTGTCCGTGACCAGCTTGCGCGACACCGCGTCGACCTCGCCCACCAGCAGGGTCTCGCTCTGGTCGCCAAACCACCCGTCGACGATGGACGTGAGGTCGATGTTGACGATGTCGCCGTCCTGGAGCACATCGGCGCCGGGGATGCCGTGGCAGACCACCTCGTTGATGCTCGTGCAACAGCTCTTGGTGAAGCCGTGGTAGCCGAGCGTCGCGGGGATGTGGCCGTGGTCCCGCGTGTAGGTGTCCACCAGCTTGTCGATGGCGTCCGTGGTCATGCCCGCCTTCACCTGGGGGCGGATGAAGTCCATGACCTGCGCGTTGAAGCGGCCCGCCGCGCGCATGCCCTCCTGGCCCTCGTCGTCGAGGATCAGGTGGGCGTTGCGACGGCTCGCGCTGGGCGCCCGTCCGAACGTGGGGGCGGGCGGAGACGTCGTGCCCGCGTCGTCGCTCGCGAGGTGGCACTTCTTGTACTTGCGGCCGCTGCCGCACCAGCACGAGTCATTGCGTCCGGGCCTGTTCATCTCACTGCTCCTACGCGGGGTCCGTCTCAGGGATTCTGACGAGCTCACCACCGCGCCCGAGTTCTTCGCGCGTTGTGGCATGGCCCTCGAGACGTGGCAAGCTGCGTCGCCCACCTGCCCCACGCTGAGGCCCCCTGATGCGCATGCCCATCCACGAGCCACGACCCGACGCCGAGCAGCTCGCGGTGGTGCTCGTGGGGCTCCCGGCGCGGGGCAAGAGCTACATCGCGCGCAAGATCGGCCGCTACCTGGCGTGGCTCGGGTGGAGCACGCGCAGCTTCAACGTCGGGGCCTACCGGCGTGAGCGGCTCGGGTCCCACCACCGCGAGGCCTTCTTCTCGCCCGACAACGTCGAAGGGCGGCGCCAGCGCGAGGCCATGGCCACCCAGGCGCTCGGGGACCTGGTGGACTGGATGCAGGCTGGGGGCGAGGTGGGCATCTACGACGCCACCAACACCACCCGCGCGCGGCGCGACCGTATCCGCGCCGAGCTCGCTGGCGCCGGGGTGCAGACCCTCTTCATCGAGTCGGTGTGCGAGGACCCGGCCCTCATCGAGGCCAACATCCGCGAGACCAAGCTCAGCTCGCCGGACTACGCTGGGGTCGACGCCGACGTGGCGGTCGCCGACTTCCGCGCCCGCATCGCCCACTACGAGCGCGCCTACGAGCCCTTGGGTGAGGGCGAGACCAGCTACGTGAAGTTCATCGACGCGGGCAGGCGCCTCGAGGTGGAGGGCCTGCGCGGCTACCTGCCAGGCAAGATCCTGTCGTTTCTGATGAACACCCACCTCAAGCGCCGCCCGCTGTGGCTCACGCGCCACGGCGAGAGCCTCTACAACGTCGCAGGGCGCATCGGCGGCGACCCGTCGTTGAGCGCGCTCGGGCAGGCCTACGCGGTCCAGCTCGCCACCTTCATGCGGCTGCGCGTCGGGCAGCGCGCGCCGGTGGTGTTCACGTCGACGCTCACGCGCACGCGCCAGACCGCTCGTCATCTGAGCGGCCCACCCGGCGGCCCGGAAGCGGGGCCGGCCCTCCCGCCGCCCGTGGCCTGGCGCCTGCTCGACGAGATCGACGCAGGGGTGTGCGACGGCATGACCTACGAGGAGATCGCCGAGCAGCTGCCGGCCGAGTTTCGCGCCCGCCAGGCCGACAAGCTGCGCTACCGCTACCCGCGCGGCGAGAGCTACGTCGACGTCATCCACCGCTTGGAGCCCGTGATCCTGGAGCTGGAGCGGCAGCGCAAGCCGGTCCTTGTGGTGGCGCACCAGGCCGTGATCCGGGCCCTCTACGGCTACTTCAAGGACCTCGCGCCAGAAGACTGTCCCCACCTGCCCGTGCCGCTGCACACGGTGATCGAGCTGCGCCCCGGGCCCTACGGGCTCGACGAGCAGCGCTTCACCCTCATCGAGGAGCCGTGATGACCTCGCGCCAGACACCCGACGCCTCCGCCGCGGCGCTGTCGACCCCGGACGCGGCCGACAGCGCCGCCTGGGTCCCCGTGCCACACGCCCCCCGTTGGGGCGAGACCTTCGAGCTGCGCGTCGAGGCGCTGGACGACCGGGGCCGCGGCCTGGGGCCGCTGCACGTGGCTGTGGGTCCGCAGGGGCTCCAGCGCACCTACCGGGTCACCGTGCCGACGACGGTGCCTGGCGACCTGGTCACCGTCCGCATCGGCAAGCCTCGACGTCGCAAGGTCGACGGGCGCCTGGTCGCGCTGCTCGAGCCAGCGCCTGAGCGCGTCGCGCCCGCGTGCGCGCACTTCGGTCCCTACGACGGCCAGGGGCGCGGGTGCGGTGGCTGCGCCCTGCAGTCGCTGCCCTATCCAGCCCAGCTGGCCCACAAGGCGCGCCGCGTGACAGGCCTGCTCGCGAGCGCCGACGTGCCGCCCGACAAGGTCGCTGAGGTGCACGCGGCCACCTCGCCCTGGGACTATCGCAACAAGATGGAGTTCAGCTTCGGGGACAACCCCGCGCGCGAACCCACGGTCGGGCTGCACCCGGCGGGCAAGCGCCACGAGGTGCTCGACCTGACCGACTGTCGCCTGCAGTCCCCCGAGACCATGGCCCTGCTGGCCATCGCCCGTGAACGGCTCCGCGCGCGCGGGCTGCGGCATCACGATCAGCGTCGTGACACGGGGTGGCTGCGCTCGTTCACGGTGCGCGAGGGCAAGCGCACGGGCGAGCGCCTGGTCGAGCTCCTCACCAACGCCCACCCCACGGTCGACACGGTCGACGGGCCGCGCCCCGCAGCCGACGAGGCTCGGGACTTCGCCGGCGCGGTGTGGGAGGGCGCTCAGGCCCAGGGGCTCGGCCTGGTCAGCCTCTGGTGGTCACGCCATGACGCCCAGCGGGGCCGCAGGACCCAGGTCCACAGCGACGTGCTCCACGGCCGCGAGACCCTCCGCGAGGAGCTCCACGTCGCCGACGACGTCCGGCTGCGATTCGACATCCACCCGCGCGCCTTCTTCCAGCCCAACACGCTCCAGGCCGAGACCCTGTACCGCCTCGTGCTCGCCGCGCTGGGGGACGCCGCCGCCTCCGCCCACGTGCTCGATCTCTACTGCGGCACCGGCACCATCGCCCTGTGTGTCGCGCACCGCGTCGCGCGGGTCACGGGCGTCGAACTCTCACCTGAGGCGGTCGCCAACGCCGAGGCCAACGCGGCCCTCAACGGCGTGACCAACGCCCGCTTTGTCTGCGGCGACGTCGGCGCGGTGCTGGAGCAGGAGGCCCTGTGTACGCCGGGCGCTGCCGACGCGGTCATCGTCGACCCACCGCGCGCTGGGCTGATGCCCGCGGCGGTCACGCACCTGTGCACGCTGCGTGCCCCGCGTCTGATCTACGTGAGCTGCAACCCGGCGTCCCTCGCCCGAGATCTCGTGCCCCTCCAAGCGGCGGGCTACACGCTCGAGCGCGCCTGGCCGGTGGATCACTTCCCGCAGACCGGCCACGTGGAGACCGTGGCGCTGCTCACGCTCTCCGAGA
>JAUIAC010000401.1 GCA_030425545.1 bacterium
CGCCGTTGGCCATGTGCTCGACCCCGTCGGCGCGCTTGCGAAAGACGAGCAGGTCGACCGGGCGCGTCGGCGTGGCCGCGCTGGTGCCCTTGGTGCGGATGACCTCGTCGAGCGGGCGCTGCAGCCCGGGCTCGATGTCGGTCGGGCTGGGCGGTGTTGGCCGCAGCGCGACCGCGGCGAGGGCAACCGCGGCCAGCGCGGGCAGGGCGACGCGTAGCGCGGCCCAGCGTGGGCGAGGCTCGGCCGCGACGCGGGCACGGGTGTCGAGCACGTGGGCCCGACGGCGCGCCTCCGCGAGCACGTCGGCCGGCGGGAAGGCCGCGAGGATGGCCGCGTCGCTCTCCGCCAGCGTCGCGCGTGCCGCCGCGCTGGCCGGGTCGGCCATGACGCGCGCCTCCACCTCGCGGGCCTGCGCTGGCTGCAGCTCACCGAGGTGGAGCTGCTCCAGCAGCAGCTGGGGTACCGCCGCGCGGGCGCCTGTCTTCGCGACGTCGACCTCGCGGCCTCCAGCGTCGTGTGTGTCGTGTGTGGCAGGTGTCGTGCTCATGCCACCCTCCCTTGTAGGCCCGAGGTCTGTTCCAGGGTCTCCAGTCGGCTCCGAAGCACGCGCAGGCGCTTGCGGACGCCCGACACGCTCAGCCCAACGGCGTCGGCCACCTCTTGGTGGGTCATGCCGTCGAGGAGGTGCATCACCGCGATGGTGCGGGTGCTCTCCTTCTCCTTCGAGAACAGCCGCGCCAGCACCGAGCGGGCCGCGGTGCGGGCCTCGGCGTCGTCGAGCACGGCGATGCGCAGGATCAGCTCGCCGCCCAGGACCTCTGGGCGCCGCTTCTTGCTGCGCAGGATGTTGAGGCACGTGTTGGTCGCCATGCGGTAGAGCAAGCTCGACGGCGCGTCGGCGTGCAGCACGTCGCGTTTGCGGATGACGGTGACAAACACGTCGTGCATGGCGTCCACAGCGGCCTCCTCGTTGCCCAGCAGCCGGCGACAGCGACGCAGCACCATCGGCCCGTACCGTCGGTACAGGTCCTCCGGGTCGACTCCCGTGGCCTTGCCTGCTGTCTGGTTCACGCGCTTCCTCCCGGTCTCTGCACTATCCAACACCGGTGGGGCGTGCAGGTGTCACCCCTGGTGGCGAAAAAAGTTGGCGGCGCCCACCCGTGGGCGACTCAAGGGTCGCGCGGGGGCGCGCCGCGCGCGGGGCGGGCTCCGAGACGGGGCACGGGGATCCACAGGGTCGGCGAGCCTCGGGCCGCGAACCACGTCACCCCCTCGCGGACCATGTCGACCTCCACGCCCGCCCACGGCCCGCTTGCGGTTGGCGGCTGGAGGGGGGGCAGGGTGACCTCGCACGCCGCGCTGGGGGCGAGCGCGCGTGGGAGGACCACACGGGGACCCTCGGGGTCGTCGCTCGCCGAGGCGCCCCCCGCGTCGCCCGTCGCGCCGCCCGTCGCCCCGCCCCCCGCTGGTGCGCGGCGCCAGTGGAAGCTGAGGGCCACGTCATTCAGCCAGGGGAGGCGCCCGCCGTTGTGGACGCGAACGCGGGGGCCGGCGCGCTTCGTCGCTGGGCGCAGCAGGGTCCATGTGGCCTGGTAGAGCGGCGCCGGGCGCGGGGAGGCTGGCTCGGGTGACGCAGCCGGAGCGGCGCCAGGGCGCGGGCCATGGACGCGCGCGTCTCCGCCTGCGTGTCCGCGGTCGGGGGGGCGCGACCGCGCCTCGTCGCCCACGACGGCGCCCTCGGTGGCGCCGAACACGCCCCGCAAGGCCGCGCCGTGCCGTCGCCACAGGGCGGCGCGGACGTGTCGTGGACGCAGGTCCGCTCGCACGGCGCTGCCGTCCGGGGCGGTCTCGCGCAGCAGATAGAGCCGCCGGATAGCCGCCGGGTCGTCACGCCGATCCACCGCGATCTCCAGGGTGTGCGTCCGGGTCTGCACAGCGACCAGCGAAGGCGAGTGGGCCGCCGTGTGGACCACCAGCGCCCACGGCCGCGCGCCACGCTGCAGGGCGACGCCGTCGACCGGCGGGGACGGCACCCCCACCGCCTGCAGCAGGGTCGGCAAGACGTCCACATGGGACGCGAGCCCGGGGTGATCCCCCGCTGCGAGCCCAGGAAGCTCGACCAGGAGCGGCACGCGGGTCTGCAGGTCGCAGAGCTCGGAGTCGTGAGAGAGGCGGCCGTGCTCGAGCAGCTCCTCGCCGTGATCCCCGGTGACCACCACGCCGACGCCGCCCTTCTCCCGGAGGGGCGCCAGCGCGGCGAAGAGGGGCGCCAGCGCAGCGTCGACCGACCAGAGCGCGCTGCGGTAGCGGTTGCGCAGCGCGCGGCGGTCGTCGACCTGACCGAGGCGCAGGGCGTCGGCCCGGGTCACGGGCGCGAAGCGCGGCTGGGTCCCGTCGGCCCACGCGTAGGGGAAGTGGGTCCCGTCGACGAAGACGAAGACGGCGCGACGCAGGTCGTCGTGCGCCGCGCGGCGCAGCTCGGCGACCGCCTCGGTGAGCGCGCACCGGTCCAGGGCGGGGCGGCTCGTGTGACCGCGGGCGAAGCAGTCGCGGGCGTCGACACGCACGTGAGCTACGGGGTCGACGGCCTGGGCGGAGACGCCGTAGTAGTTGAGGCCGGCGCCAGCGTAGAAGGCGACACGAAAGCCCGCGCGACGCAGGGCCACCAGCGGCGGCGCACCCGCCCGTTGGCTCTGGGAGCGCAGGGCGTGCCACCACAGGCCGTGGCGGCTGAAGAGCAGCGCGTACCAAGAGGGGTGGGTGGCGTTGGCGGCGGCTCGCGCCTGGGGAAAGCGGGCCGCGCGGCGGGCGAAACGAGCGAGGGTCGGCGTGGTCTGTGCGTCGATGGCGTCGTGGCGCAGGCTCTCGACCACCACGACCAGCAGCGTGCGCGGCGCCTCCGTCGGCGACACGGGGTCGTTTGTCGTGGAGCGGGGAAGAGCGGGCCCCGGTGGACGGTGGCGCAGGTCGACAAAGGGCGGGGCCACGGCCTGCCGGGTCAAGACATGGCGGTCGCCCACCAGCGCGCGCAGGGCGTCGTAGGGCCAGCGCGGTCCGCCGTCGACCCAGCACGCGGCCGCCGCGAAGGTCACGGCCACCAGCGCTGCGGCGGCCCATGGGACCAGGCGCCCGGCGCGCTCGTGCCGGGCCCACAGGCGCGCGACCAGCGCCCCTAAGGCCGGGGGGACCGCCAACACGGCGAGCAACGTCGGCACCCCGACGCCCGAGGCTTCGATGACGTCGTGCAGCCCGGCCCAGCCCTCGGCCAGGCCGATGTCAGCCAGCGAAGCCAGGCCTTGACGAGCGGTGTGCCAGGCCAGGAGGTCCAGCGCGAGCAAGGGCAGGGCGCCGGCGGTGAGCGCGACGACGCCCAGCCGCAGCCAGCGGGGACGGAGGCGTGGCAGCAGCGGCGCGACGCCGGTCGTCACCGCCCCGAGCCAGAGCAGGCCCACGGCCACGGGGCGCTCTGGGGTCAGCGTGACGGCGACGAGCGCGCCGAGGGCGAGCGACGCGGCCGCGAGTGACGCGGCGAGGCCAGGGGGGAGCGCAGGCGGGCGAGCCGGGCTCACGTGGGGGCTCCGGGCGGCGGGGGCCGTGGGGGGCTGGGTGGCGTCGTGGACATGGGGCTCTGCACGCGAGTCGCGGCGCTGGGGGCGGGTCTCCAGGGTTGGCTGAGCCGAGCATAGCGCGTCTGGAGTCGGGCGCGCTCCGGGCGTTGAGGACCGGGCGGTGCGTGCGTGTGGGCGGCCTCGTGGTCGCGCCCAGGCTGGCGAGCGCCCTGCGCGGGTCGCGTCCACAGGCTCGAATCCCGTAGGCTCCGCCCATGGAGTCCTGCCTCGCCATGAGCACCGGTCGCGAGCGCTCGCTTACGGCGCGCTGGCTGCCGGCGTCGCGCGTCGGCGCCGGCGTACGGCTGCTGCTCGCTGCGCTGGCCCTGGTCACGTGCGACGCGTGTGTGGGTCGGGCGCCGGACGCGCCTGTCGACGTCGCTGAGCCTCTCCGTGTCGCGGACGCAGGCCCCGACAGCGCCGCCCGACGAGCGACCGACGGCTCACAACGCGCTGGGCCCGACGGCGCGCTCGGCGCCGGGGCCGACGCCAACGACGGCGCCGAACCTGACGCAGCGCCCGACTCGACGGGGCTCGCCGGACAGGACGCGGCGTGGGGCGCGACCCAGGGGCGCGTTCAGATTCACCTCCGCTGGGCGCCCGCCTACCCGGGCGACAGCCACACGCGCGTGGCCCAGGGCGTGCGGTGGGTGCTCTCTCTCCTGGGGGCGCAGGTGCCCCCGGAGTCGAAGGGCGCCGTGGTCACCTGGCTCTCCCCCCAGGTCTTTCGCCTGGACCTGTCGGCCGCCGGCTTCCCCGCCCACGCCATGCCGCCGCTGCGCCACGTCTGCGACCTGCTGCGGGCGAGCGGCGAGTTCAGCGCGCGGGGGAGCGTGGACGTGGGGCGCTTTGTCATGCTGACGCTGAACACGAGCGCGCACTACTACGCCGTCACCGGCATGCCTGCGACCTGGCAGGCCTTTCACGCGCTCCACGGGCCCCTGGTCCACGAGGCCCACGTGCTCAAGTCGCTGGTGGCCTATGGCCAACGGCGGCTACGCGGCGTGGCGGCACAGTCGGGCGCGGACATCGCCTGGGTGGCCGAGGAGGGGCCGGGGGATCTGCGCGCGGGGACCTTCGCCTGGCACGAGCGCGAGGTCATCGACGTCATGGCCAACGGGCAGCTGCGCTTCGGTGTCTACGACGTGAGCGGCCAGCTGCGCCCGTGGGCCGACCCGCAGCACAGCGCCGCGGGCAAGCCGACCCGCTGCATGTTCTGTCACGAGAGCGGCGTCGAGCCGATGTGGCTGCCCGGCGCAGCGGGCGGCGGTGGCATGAGCCAGGCCGCGTTCAACAAGCTCCAGAGCGACCAGCGGTGGCTGCTGAGCGACCTGCGCGCGACGCGGCCCTCGCTGCTGCGCTACGACATCGCCGACGAACACTCGCAGGGCGAGCTGCTCTACGTGGCCTTCGCTGAGCCGACGGCGGCTCGGCTGGCGGCGGAGTGGGGGCTGCCGCTGCCCGACACGCTTCTGAGGCTGAAGGGGCTCGAGACGCACCACGAGCTCGTCTATCACGCCTGGACGGCGCCCTCGTACGACCGCCGGCAGGTCGACCTGGTGAGCCCGTATGGGGTGGTGCGCGTGCCGACGCACGCCACGCTGCAGTCGAGCTACGAGCCGGATCTTCTCGGAAACTAGATGACCTCGCCAGGAATCTTGCACCGGAAATGTTGCGCAATGGATCCCCAGAGATCACTGTCTCCGTCCAACGCGGAGGTGGTGTAGATGGGCGGCAAGGCGATTCAGATTTCGGTGTCTGACCGGCAGCGAGCGGTGCTGGAGCGATGGGTCCGTAGCCGGGCGGACACGCCGTACCGTCTGGTCGAACGTGCCCGCATGGTCCTGCTCGCGGCCGAAGGCATGAGCA
>JAUIAC010000402.1 GCA_030425545.1 bacterium
CGCTTGGCGACCTGGAGGACCTCGAGGCTCTGAGCGAAGGTGGCGCGCTTGTCGCGGATCTTGCGCGAGAGCGCCTCGACCGTCTCGACGTTGTGCGCGAAGACGTGGGGGGCCGCGTCGACCACCGTGTGCACGTCTTCGACCACACCCTCGAAGTCCGGGGTCAGCACCTCGACGAGCGTGTCTGGGTTGCGCTCCCGGACCGCGCGGATGGTCGCCGCGAAGTGCGCCGCGCCGCCGTCCGGCAGGTCGTCTCGGTTGACGCTGGTCATCACCACATAGTCGAGCCCCATGAGCGCCACCTGCTCCGCCGACTTGGTCGGCTCGTCGGGGTCCAGGGGCGGCGGAGTGCGGCTGTGCTTGATGTTGCAGAAGCGGCAGGCGCGGGTGCACGTGTCGCCCATGAGCATGAGCGTGGCGGTCCCTTCGTTCCAGCACTCCCCGATGTTGGGGCAGTTGGCCTCTTCACACACCGTGTGCAGGGTCCGGCTGCGCAGGGTGCTCTTGATCTCGGCGTAGCGAGCGCCGCCGGGCAGGTTGGCCTTGAGCCACTCAGGCAGCCGTGGGCGGGCCTGGCCGTCCCGCGCCTTCTGGCGGTCCCGCATCATCGACAAACGCTCAGGCGACAGACGCATGGGCTCCTCCTACGCGGCGCGGAGACTCGCACAGGGGGCCGGCGCGCGCCACGCTTGTTCGTCGTCGCCGCGGGATCGAAGGGGAGCTGTCGGGTCGCGTCAGGGCGTGCACACGCTCGCGGCCGGCGTACCGACCACAACGCGGGCTGTGCGGGTGAGCGCGCCCTCGGGGGCGTCGCCGACCACCGCCGTCAGCCCACCGGCCAGCAGCGCGCCCATGGGCAGCGGCGCCGCCAGGACGCCGAGCTGTCCGGCGCCGAGGTCGAGCTTGGCGCTGGGCTTGAGGTCCACCGTGGCGGCCGAGGTGTCGGGGTTGGCGTCGAAGACCCACACCTGGCTCAAGAGGCACTCGGCCGCGCCGGCGTCACAGGGCTGCGCCGCCGAGACCGCCACGAGCCCGCCCGCGACGATGACGCGGCCGTCGGCCAGGGTCGTGGTGGCGCCGCCGAGGCCGCCATAGAGCGTCTCGCCGGCCACAGTGAGCGGCTTGAGCGTCGCGGTGCCGGTGCTCCGGTCGAGCAGCACGAGGTAGCTCGGCGCGCCCGACGCGTCGGTGGGCTTGCTGAAGGGCATGCCCCCCGTGACCAGCAGCGTCGCGGTGGCGCCGGTCTGACCGAGCAGGGCCACGGTGGGTCCCGCGGTCGCGAGCATGGCCTGCTTGAGGAGCCCGTCGTCCCCTGTGATCTTGAGCTTCTTCGACTTGGCGCTGTCCTTGTCGAGGATCTCGCCCAGGTCGTCGGCCTTGCCGCTGCTGTTGCCGCCCCACACGACCACACGGCCGTCGTCGAGCGCGACCAGCCCAGGGCGAATGCGGGCGACCGCCATGGTCACTGCCGTGGTCGTCCCAGCGGCGCCGCTGCCGACCTGGCTCAGGGCTGCGAGTCGGGTGGCGCTGGCGACCGCCGCCCCCGAGGTGTCGACACCGCCGACGAAGAGCGCGCTGTCCCCGACCACAACCACGCTGGACAGCGGGTTGGCGCCCACGCCGACGTCGGACGTGCTCACCACCGACGCCCGGGGCTGCCCGTTGCTGTCCGGCGACAGGTCCACCAGCTCCGCCTTGTCCGCGGGGATCGCCTTGCCGAGGTCGTTGGGGACCAGGACCGGCGTCGGCACCCCCGACTTCTGACCCAAGGTGTTCACGCTGGTCAGCCCCCCAACCACGAGCACCTTGTTCGGGGCCACCGGCACCGCGTGGTGCCACACCCGCGCGTCGCGCAGCCGCGGGCCGCGGCGAAAGTGGCCGGTCTGGTGGTCGTACACCGCGGTCTCCCGCGTCGCGAGGCCTTGCTGCGCGCTCTTGGTCCACGTGCCCAGGCCGCCCGAGACGAACACGTCGCCGTTGGCGAGCGGCGCCGCGGCGCCGAGCGCGGTCTGCTGTGGGAGCGCTGCCGACTCGTCGGGCACCGTGGTGGCGCCGTCGCCGCTGCTCAGACCGCTGTCGCCGGTGCACGAGACCTTGCCGACCGGCACCAGGAACGCGCGCACCGTGGTCTCCTGCTGGTCGACAACCTGGGTGCCATTGCTGCGCCCCGCGTACACCACGCCGCCGCCGGCGTCGCAGCCGTAGATCTCGACGTCCACCGAGTCGAGGGCCTTGATGCCCTTGATCAGCCATGCGCCCGTGCTCGCGACCGACGCCCGCGTCGCGCTGAAGGTCTGGGTGTTGCCGTCTGGCGTGTGGAGCACCGCCACGAGGGTCGCGATGTCGTCCGGCACCGTGTTCGCGCCGTTGGTCGTCTTCTGGCAGCCCCCCTCGATGTCGGCGAAGCGCAGCTCGAGGCCGGGCGAGGCCGGCTCCGTCGCGGCACACCCCGCGATCGCGAGGGCACCGCAGAGCGCGGCGATCCGTAGGGCTGTGGCAGTGGACGTAGCGTTGACGGACATGGGGGCTCCTCGTTGGCGGCAGACGTCGCCGCGGGGAGTCTACGGCCAGGGTCGCAGGGCGGCAATTTGGTCGCGGCTAGCCGGCATCGGCGCCTCGCGCCCGGCCCACCCTCCGCCGGCGGAGCAGGGTCCCCAGCAGGCCGAGCAGCAGCACCGCCGCGCCGCCCGTGGGGCCCGCAGCGCGCGGACCGGCGACGGCACAGCCACAGCCCGGGTCGCGCGGAGAGGCTGTCGGCGCGGTGCCGGCGTCGCCGGACCCCGCCGCGCCGTCGGCGCCACCGTCCGCCGGACCGTCCGAGGAGCGGCCGTCCGAGCCGTGACCGTCCGGGGAGGAACCGGCGTCCGCGCTGCCCGCGTCGGCGGTCGCTGGGTCTCCCTCGCCCGGGGCGACGCCGCACCCTGACACGAAGGGCGCTGGTGTCTTGAGCGCCGCGAGGAGCGAGGCCACCAGCGCCTCGCGTTTGGCCGGAGGCACCACCGTCTCGAGAGGCACGCCCAGGAGCACGGAGCGGGCGTCCCCGACCTGAAAGAGGGACCCCGCTACGCCTTTGCCTCCGCTGTAGTCGAGCAACGCGGTGGCGCCGTGGAGCTCCAACACGTCGGGCCAGTCGACGTCGTAGGTGCCGTGGGAACCGTCGTCAAAGTCGCCGCCCGACCACGACAGCGGCGAGCCCGACGCCGGCGCGAGGCTGTACACGCCGGCGTCGTCGTCGCCGTAGCGCGCACCGAACCAGGTCGTGAGCCAGTCCGCGCTCGCCTTGTCGCCCTTCTTGTCGAGGGCCCAGGTGACCTCCGAGCCGTTGAGGATCACGGCGCGGTCGCCGCCGAGCTGCAGCCAGTCGCTCAGGACCTTGCGCTCAGCGGCGCTCATCACCCCGTCGTGCGTGCTCTGTTCGCCAGCGGCCCACACGACCAGTCGGGCCGTGGGGGGGACGCCCTGGCTGACGAAGGCCGCCCGCTGAACCGAGGCCACCGCCCGGCCTGCGGCGGCGAGGTCCGCGACGTGCTCCGCGGCATAGTCAAAACGGTTGACCTGCTCCTGCCGCAGCCGCTGCACCTTGCCCAAGGACCACGGGCTCAGGTCGTCGACCGGCAGCTGCGATGCCTGCAGCCGCGTGAAGCCGTCCACCCAGAGCACATCGGCGCCGACGTCACAGCCCGCGCTCGCCCCAACCACCGCGGAGGGCGCGCTGACCCCACCGGCGTTGAGCGCGCGCACCCGTGCGAACACCGGCTGATTCGACGCCGGCATCTGCAGCTGATGGCTCGTGTCGTCGACGACCGTGCCCTCGGAGAACGCGCGCCCGTCGGTTGAGGTCTGCACCACGAACTGCGTCGCCCCATGCCCGAAGTGCCCGCCGCTCGGCCCTGGCAACCAGGTCAGCAGCCCGCTTGCCCCGAGCGCGAGCGACGTGGGCGGCTCCGGCGGCAGCTTCACGCTGACCGCGTCGCGCGCCGCGAAGAAGTGGATGATCGCCTTGGTGATGGCCCTCGCCAGCACATGCCGAAAGCGCGGCTCCCGCAGGAAGTCCGCGTCCTCCTTGGTCGAGTGGAACGCGCACTCAATCAGCGCGGCCGGCATCTCCGGGTTGGCCTTGGGGTTCACCTCACCGAAGTAGGCCGAGTAGAGCCCGCGATCCTTCCACGTCGGGTCGAAGGCAGAGCGGATGTCCGCGACGAGGTGCTTCTGCAGCTGAGCGCCCAGCTCGGTGCTGCCCACGGTGCCCTGGTAGTTCTTGCTGTTGTTCGGTGGGTTGGGGCCGTACACATAGGTCGACGTGCCGCGGGCTGGGCCCGACGCCGCGTTGCTGTGCCAGGACACGAACACGGCGTCTTCTCCCTGCTCGTGATGCCACGCGGCGAAGCGCGAGCGCGCCGTGACGTCGTCCTTGTCGTCGTCGGAGGAGCTGTTCCACACCCCTTCGGGTGCACCGGCGTACTGCGCGTAGTAGCGGGAGCACTCCTCCCAGCGCGGCTTGCCAGACGTGGGCCCCTTGGCGGGGGGCTGGCCGTTGCCGCGGACGATGTCGCCCCGGCCGCCACCGATCCGAACCACGTCCGCGATGACGACCCTGTCGGTCGGCCCCGCGGTGTCGTTGAACAGCCGCACGACCGCGTGCTCGGTGAAGGTGAACTGCCCCAGGGCGTGCCAGGTCTGACCATGGCGCCGTTGGTTCACCCGCACGGAGCGCGTCCCGCCGGCGTGGGTGACCTCGAAGTGCGCGTCTGCTGCGCGGTTGCCGCCCGCTGTGTAGCCGACATAGACCGTGTAGGTCCCTGGGCTCGGCACCTGCAATGTCCAGGTGGCCACCGCGTCCGGGGCGCCGCCGGTCACCTTCGCCGCGCGGTAGCTCCCCAGGGCGAAGGGGTTGGTCGCGTTCTTGTACGGGGGGAGGCCACCAAAGCCCTGGCCTGCGCCCGCCTGCCACGTCCCAGTCTCTTTGTACGCCGCGCTGTCTGCGTCGTCGGCCACCGCCATGTCCGCTTGGCGGTCGAGCTCCCGAACACCCACGACCGTGGCGCCCGCGTTGCGCAGCATGGGGACGAGGTAGTGCAGCGCGCCCTCGGCGTTCACCAGGTCTTCCACGATGTTGTGGGTGTTGGGGCGCTGCGTGGCCCACCGACCCAGCTTGCTGCTCCAATAGAACCCGTGCCCTGGGCTCAGGTAGACGACCTTGCCCGACAGTGCGCCGTCCACGGCGCCGACCCAGGGTGAACCGCCGAGCGCCGGGGATGGCGCGCGTCGCGGTGCTCGCCCTCGCCGGCGTGGCGCGGCGTGCTCAGGTCCGAGCTGCGCCTCCCAGGGCCGCGGCTTGGGCGCCAGGTTGGGTGGCAAGAGCGCGTCCGCGCGGACCCAGTCGCCGCGCTGCCCCACGCCGGGGATGGTGCGTGGCAGTCGCGCCTCCAGGCGGACATGCCGCACCCCCCATCGCTGCAGGTCGCGGATGTAGCGC
>JAUIAC010000403.1 GCA_030425545.1 bacterium
CAACGCGGCGTGTACGAACACGGCTGGGGCGTTCACCTGCGCCTGCAAGACCGGCTACTCGGGCGACGGCAAGACGTGCAAGGACGTCGACGAGTGCGCGGACAGCAAGCTGAACACGTGCGACGCCAACGCGGCGTGCACCAACACGGCTGGGGCGTTCACCTGCGCCTGCAAGACCGGCTACTCGGGCGACGGCAAGACCTGCAAGGACGTCGACGAGTGCGCGGACAGCAAGCTGAACACGTGCGACGCCAACGCGGCGTGTACGAACACCGCCGGGGCGTTCACCTGCGCCTGCAAGACCGGCTACTCCGGCGACGGCAAGACGTGCAAGGACGTCGACGAGTGCGCAGACAGCAAGCTGAACACGTGTGACGCCAACGCGGCGTGTACGAACACCGCCGGGGCGTTCACCTGCGCCTGCAAGACCGGCTACTCCGGCGACGGCAAGACGTGCAAGGATGTCGACGAGTGCGCGGACAGCAAGCTGAACACCTGTGACGCCAACGCGGCGTGCACCAACACGGCTGGGGCCTTCACCTGCGCCTGCAAGACCGGCTACTCCGGCGACGGCAAGACCTGCAAGGACGTCGACGAGTGCGCAGACAGCAAGCTGAACACGTGCGACGCCAACGCGGCGTGTACGAACACGACCGGCGCGTTTACCTGCGCCTGCAAGGCGGGTTACTCGGGCGACGGCAGCACGTGCTGCCCCGACGCGGACGCGGACACCGTGTGCACCGGCACGGACAACTGCCCCACCATCGCGAACAAGGATCAGGCCGACTTCGACCAAGATGGCATCGGCGACGCCTGCGAGTGCACCGCGACGCAGGCCTGCAACGACGGCAATGTCTGCACGACCGACGGTTGCGACCCGAAGACGGGCTGCACCTACGCGGCCAACGGGCTCGGCTGCGACGACGGCGACCCCTGCACGGCGAACAGCTGCGTGAAGATGGCCTGCGCCGTGACCGGCACCACCGCGGGCTGCTGCGACGCCGACGCGGACTGCGCGGACCCAGCGGAGACCTGCGTGGAGGCGAAGCTCGCGTGCACCAAGCTGCAGTGCCTGCCCTGCAAGACCGACACGGACTGCGGCAAGGGCAACGCCTGCGTGGTGCTCACGAGCGGGTCCTACTGCGCGCGGGGCTGCAAGGACGACCCCAAGGTCTGCAGCGCCGACTCGGCCTGCGTGCTCGGCGGACAGGCGGGGATGGTGTGTCTGCCCAAGCAGGGCGACTGCCAGTGCGTGCCCACCCAGGACGTGATGTGCAGCAAGGGCGATGTGTTCACCAAGGACTCATGCGGCGTGGCGGACAAGCTGCAGACCGGGTGTGACGGCCGGGGCTGCGTGTCCGACGCCTGCTGTCCCCTGGGGACCAAGGAGCTCGACGGCAAGTGCGTCACCACCGGTGGCGGGCCTGACGCCGGCGGGACGGACGGTGGCGGCACCGACGCCGGTGACAGCGACGCCTCAGGCCTCGACGCAGGTTCGAGCGACGGCGGCGCCGCGGGCGATGTGGGCGCGACCTCGGACGCCGGGGTGGGCGACGTGCTCGTTGGCGACGGCGGCAGCGGCGACGCGGCGCAGGGCGACGGCGGAACGGCCAGCGACGTGGTGGGCGCAGACGCCGTCCAGGGCGGCGACGCAGGGAGCGGAGACGGCGGCTCCGCGGACGTCGTCGGCACCGACGTGGCAGGAGGCGACGCGGCCAGCTCAGACGGGGCAGGCGGCTCGCAGGACGCCGCCTCGGGTGTGGACGCGGGCGGTGCCGACACGGAGCCCAGCGCGGATGTTGGGACGACGGACGCCGCCGGTGGGCCAGACGGGGTCGCCCCGGACGGGGCGGGACCGGACGGGTCCACCGGACCGGACGCCGGTGAAGACGCCGCGTCGGACGCTGGGGCAAGCGGCGACGCAGCGACCAGCGAGGACACGGCGCCGACCGACGCGAGCGCAACCGCGGACGGCGCGGCCGGCGACGCGGGCACCAACGACGCGGGCACGGATGACGCAGGGACAGGCGACGCCGGTCCGCCGGACGCCGGCAGCGAGGACAGCGGGTCCAGCGCCGGTGTGGACGGCGTCGGCGCGGTCGATGGCGTCGCCGGTCTCGACGGTGTCGCGGCGACGGACACCACGTCCGGTACAAAGGTCGGTGGCGAGGAGGACCCGGGCTTCCTCGGCTGCTCGAGCAGCCGCGACCCCGCTCCCGCAGCGCCGCTGGGGCTGATCCTGCTGCTCTGCGGCGCCGTGATCCTCTGGCGGCGGCGAGCCGCAGCTTGAGCTGAGGCGGCGGGCCTGCTGGCCGCGGCGTGACGCGCTGCGCGCGAGCGTGGCGAGGTGCTGACGAGGACCGGTGGACGCGACGCGCGAGGGCGCGGGGGCGGGCAACCCCTTCAGCCCTCCAGCTTCAGCACCGCAGCCTCGACGTCTTCGGCCGGCCCAGACAGCGTGACCCGGTCGCCCTCTTCGAGGCGCAGGTTGCCCGACGCCGGGATCATCGAGCCCTCCCGATGCACATACAGCACGGCGACATCCAAGGGGATGTGCAACTCGCTGACCTTGAGGTTGGCCATGTCGACATTGCCGACGTGCACGTCGACCAGGTCGTGGTCTTCGTCGAGGCCCAGGAGGACCGCGGCCGTTGACGGCGAGCGCACCGCCCGCTCCAGGAGGTTGAGCACCGCGCTGCGGGGGTCGACCACCAGCACGCCGAGCTCGGTGAAGCGCGGTAGCATGGCGGCGTCGCCCAGCCGGACGACCACCGTGTCGATGCCGTATTCCTCGTAGACCAGCTCACACAGCGCCAGGTTGCGCTCGTCGTCGAGCAGGCCGACCACGGCGTCGACCCGCTCCATACCGAGCTGCTTCAGGACGGCCGCGTCGATGTGGTCCAGGGCGTGTACGTGCACCCCCAGCCGCTCGATGACATGCGGCGTGTCGATGTCGGGGCAGGCCAGCTCCACGTGCCAGCCCGCGGCGACCAGCTGCCGGGCCAGGGCGATGGACTTGCCCTGCAGGCCGAAGATCATGGCGTCGCGCTTGCCGTCGAAGGTGGCCGCCTCACTGCGGGTGTGGTCCTCGCCGGCCCGGACGATGGCCCACTTCATCAGCGGTGGGCCGATGACCTGGTTGACCACGATGACGGCGACGATGGTCGTGGCGAAGCCGCCGCCCCAGCTCGGGAACGCCGTCGCCACGTTCTTGGCCAGCCCCAGGGCCACGCCAGCCTGGGTCAGGTAGGCCGCCCAGCCGATGTTGTTGTGCAGCTTCGGCTCGCCAGCGATGCGGCCACCGGCGTGGTTGCCCAGCCAGATCCCCAGCGCGCGAACCAGGCACAGGCCCAGCGCCACGTGCCAGGTGTCCGGCAGCACGTCGAGCTGCAGTGACGCGCCGGTGAGGGTGAAGAAGGCCACGTAGACCGGGGGCCCCAGGTCGTGAAGGACGTCCGTCAGGTCGTCTCGGAGCTCCGAGACGTTGGTCAGCCAGAAGGCGGCGACCATACAGATGAGCAGCGGCTCCGGGTGCAGATGGAGGAAGAGCGCGCTGCTGAACCAATGGGCCAGGGCGCCGCTCCCAGCGAAGACCGCCCAGCCCAGGGCGATGATCAGGGCGAAGCGCAGCGCTGGCCGACGAACGAGCGCCAACATCCAGTGCAGCAGCTGACCGACGACGCGACCGAGGCCGAACGACAGCAACAGCTCGACGATCAGGAAACCCAGGGCGCCGACGTCGAAGGGCACCCCCGCGAGCAGGCTGCGGCTGGCAGAGAAGCACGCCGCAAAGAGGATGATGACGGCGATGTCCATCACCATCGTCGCGCCCAGAGCCGTCTTGGTGAAGGGGCCGCGGGCGCGCAGCTCGCTGACGATGGCGATGGCCGACGACGGCGAGCGAGCGATCATGATGGCGCCCGCGAGGAGGGCGACGGCCCACCGACCGGCTGAGGGCATGGGTGCCAGGAAGGGGATCAGATCGGCGAGCAGCAACACGGCTGTGACGCTCACGACGAAGGTGGTGACGAGCTGCGCGAGGGTGACCCAGACGATCGCCCGCATGCGGCTGCGCAGCTCCTTGAGGTAGAGCTCGTTGCCGGCCGCGAAGGCGATGATGGCGAGGGAGATCTGGTCGATGAAGCTGAGGGAGCGCACGGCGTCGTGGCTGATCAGGTCGAGGGCGTAAGGGCCGGCGAGGATGCCCGTGGCGAGGAAGCCGGTGATCAGCGGCAGGCGCAGGCGTCGCGACCAGTCGCCCACGCGGGCGGCGGCGATGGCGACGAGGGCGAATCCGAGGGCGAGGAGGGCGGTCTGCACCGCCAATCCATGCCCGCTCGCGCGCACATCTGCAAGGACCTTGCGCCGGGGGCGGCGCGACGCGGCTTCCCGTGGCAGACTGCGCCGACCCTCGGAACCAGCCTCAGAAGTGCGCCTCGCGCGCACCGGAGCCCCGCATGAACAACCTCTGCTACCACCCTCCCGACAGCCCGCAGAGCTTCCGCGGCGTCAAGACGGTGGCGGTCGCGATGGCCCGGATCCAGCGCTTCCTCGACGCGATGACCCTTGGCGGGCCTCCCCAGCGCGTGACGCTCGAGATCCCCGAGCCCCAGACCGAGGCGCTGCTCGCCGCCACCCGCAGCGACGTCCACGCCGACCATGACGAGTCGGCTGCGTACCTGGCGTCTGGCCAGCAGCCACCGGAGCTGGCCGACCTTGCCGCGGCCGCGCTTGGCCCCGGCGAGCACCGCACGTGCGGGAGCGGGTGGACCGGAGACCTGTGGCAGACGCGCTGGACGGCGACGGCCGGGGACGAGGGCTTCGCGGAGCGCGCCGCAGCGCTCATCGCGTTCGCGGACGAGCACTTCGGCGCCGCGGCCGTACCGACCTGCTGGGACGAGCGCGAGACGCCAAAGCGATGGGAGCCTGCGCTGTCGCTGACCGCGTCGTGGGACATCCGGTGGTGCGACCCAGACAGCGGTCAAGCGCTGCCCACACAATGGGACGGCGACAACACGTTGTGGCTCTTCGTCGGCCACAAGCCGCAGTTCTGCCTCGATGTCGCCTTCCCCTTCTCGGAGGTCGACGCCTCGTTCGCGCGCTACGTCTCGCGCGTCGAGCAGGCGCTCGGGGCCAAGCTGCGCGACAACCGTGTGAAGATCCGCCATGGCGACCCGGCGAACCACGTGTGGGGTTTCTGGTTGACCTCGTTCGACCGCAAGGACTGGGCGTAGCAGACTGCGGCGAAATTGATTGTCGCCGCAATCTGCTAGCTTTTCTGTCTCTTGGGGGAGCAAGCCCCCTGAGGCGCAGCCGAAGGAATCGGGCGCGGTAGATGCTGAATTGCCTGGTCGCGACAGCGAACTGGCACGACACCTACGAGCGCCCCCAGCCACGGCAAGCCGTGGCTTCCCCTTCCCAGCAGACTGACCGGCGTGGCCCCAAGAACGGAGAAAAGGCGCAGTCTGCTAG
>JAUIAC010000404.1 GCA_030425545.1 bacterium
GACGTCCGTCGCGACCGGGCCGGGGACAATGACGTCCTGGCCAGGCCACTCGCAGCCTGCGCAGCTCACGATCAGACCGAGCGCGACGACCCAGCCTCGTGCGCACCGCGCCGCCGCCGTCCGCGGTTGTCTCTCCCTGAGAGGTCGTCTGCTCATGTCCACGTCACGCTCACCGCGCCTGCCATGCTGGCGATTTCGTCCGGCGTCCGGCGCGCTGGTTCGAGTTAATAGGGTGCGCCACGATCCTAGCAGAGACGGCCAATGACGCGCGACCGCGGGCGCAGCGCCCGCTGGCGGGGCGCGGACCCCAAAACGCAGTGCGCCGCGCCGGGTCTCCCCAGCGCGGCGCGCGGCATGTCGCTTGGGGCGGCGCCCCGCTGTCGCCTAGCGCAAGATGCCCTTGCACACGTCAGCGCGGCTGATGGTCCCCACCAGCTTGCCGGCGCGGTCGACCACGGGCAGGCGACGGATCTGCTTGGCCACCATGGTGCCGGCAGCCTTGAGCACGTCGTCCTCGGGCCGGTAGGTCACCAGCTTGTCGCCGGCGATCACGAACTCGTCGATGGGCTTCACCGCCATGTCGCGGCCGTTCTCCACGAACTCGTCGAAGGCGTCGCGCAGGCTCATGCCGTCCCGCATCAGCTCCTGGAAGTTCGGCATGATCGCGCGGATCAGGTCGCCCTCCGAGAGCACGCCGAGGAAGTTGTTGTCCTCGTCGACCACCATCAGGTCGCTGGCGCCTGTGAGGCTCACCAGGTCGGCGGCCTCGCGCATGGTGGCGCCGCTCAGCACGCGGGTGGCGTTGTAGGACATCAGCTCGCGGATCTTCATGGCAGGGCTCCTGCAGGTACGGTAAGGCGGCGGAATGTAGCGCCACGACGGGGTCGCGGCAAGGGCGTGTCGGCAACGGATTTCGTCACCCGGCGCGCCCGCGATTCGCACCCCCCAGCCCGGCCCACAACGCACCGCGCCGCGCCCCCAAGAGCTCGGGGACGCGGCGCGGCAGACGGCGACCTGGGGTCTACTTCTTCTTCGGCGGCACCTGCTCGATGACCTTGCGAGTCCGCGTGACCGTGTTGCCCTCGGCCTTCGGGTCGAGGATGCGGAACACCACACGGCGGTTGCTCGAGCGGCAGGTCTTCAGCGCCTTCTTGGCCTTGCGGCGCGCGCGGCGCTTGCCCTTCTTGCTCTGCTTGAGCAGGTCCTTCCAGTCGGTGCACAGCGGCGCCGTCTCGCCGAAGCCCTTGAACGACAAGCGCCCCTTCTCGACGCCCGCCTCGGTGAGGAAGGTGTAGACCGAGCGCGCGCGGCGCTCCGACAGGTCCATGTTCGCGCTGTCACGGCCGACGTCGTCGGTGTGGCCCTCGATCTGCACCTGCTTGATCCACTTGTTCAGCTTCAGCAGCTTCGCCACCTGGTTGAGGTCCTTGAAGCTCTTCTTGAGGATCACGTCCTTGTTCGTGGCGAAGAACACCGGCGGCACCGCGATGGTGTCCGACACGATGCGCACCCGCATCTTGGGCGCGACGTCCGGGCAGCCGTCCTTGTCCTTGACCCCGTTGAACGACTCGGGCTCGTTGGGGCACTTGTCCTGCTCGTCGGGGATGCCGTCGCCGTCGTTGTCGGGGTCGGGGCAGCCGTCGTCGTCCTTCCAGCCGTCCTTGGGGCCTTCGGGCTTGAGCGGGCACTTGTCCTTCACGTCGGGGACGCCGTCCTTGTCGTTGTCCGGGTCCGGGCAGCCGTCCTTGTCCTCGAAGTTGTCCTTGTCCTCGGGCTTGTTCGGGCACTTGTCCTCGGTGTCGGGGATGCCGTCCTTGTCGTTGTCGGGGTCGGGGCAGCCGTCGGTGTCCTGCCAGCCGTCCTTGTCCTCCGGCTCGTCGGGGCACTTGTCCTGGGTGTCGGGGATGCCGTCCTTGTCGTTGTCGGGGTCGGGGCAGCCGTCGGCGTCCTGGTAGCCGTCGCGATCCTCGGGCTCCTTGGGGCACTTGTCGTCCGGATCCTTCAGCCCGTCCTTGTCGGTGTCGGGCACCGGCATCCAGGCCAGCGAGGCGATGACGCGGAACGTGGGCACGCCCATGCCGATGCCGATGCCGGGGCCCGCCGCCGCCGTGGCGACGAAGCCGGCGGGCAGCCAGGCGCGCACGCCGCCCAGGATCTCGCCTGCGCGCTCGGTGGCCTCCTGGTCCTTGAGGTTCACGGCGCCGGTCCAGTCGACGATGACGTCGAACTTGCCGGGCACCACGCCGAAGCGGCCGCCGACGTAGCCGGTGATCTCGTCGTCGACGCTGATGTCCTGGTTGGTCAGCGCGGGGCTGAAGCTGTTGTCGGGCCGCACCCGGTAGCCGAGGTTGCCGTGCAGGCTGAAGCGGCCGAAGTCGTAGCTGGCGGTGATTCGAGGCTCGAGGCCGATGCCGCCGTCACCGAGGTAGTTGTCCGCGTTGCCGCTGGGGAAGAGCACCGGCAGCACGACGCCCAGGTCGAACGCGCCCTTGGTCAGCACGCGCGCCTTGAGCAGGAGCCGGATGTCGCCCGCGCCGCCGCCGACGTCCGGCACCTGACCGAACTTGTCGGGGCGGTCGCCCACGCCCTGCAAGATCGCCACCGGCACGGCGACGCCGACCTCGAAGCGGTCCCACAGGCCGATGCCCGCCACCAGCTGCGTGTTGAACTGGTAGGAGACCTCGTCGTACTGCCGCTCGCCGCTCACCGCGTCGACGAAGGTCAGCGGGCGGTGGTCGTAGTGCACGTAGAGCCCGGCCGTCGGGGTCAGGTGCCCCAGCACCCGCGCGCTGTCGGTGTGGAGCAGACCGAGCGGGGTCGCGCCGGGACGAAAGCGCAGCACCGAGAAGCTGCCGGCGCGCTGCGCCTCCGCCTCGGTGGGGGTCACGGCCAGGGCCACGAGCGCGGCGCAGAGCCAGCCCGCGACGTGGAGACGGCCGAAGTTCCTGGTGCGCCGGCGGCCGGCGGTGGCGGAGGTCCTGTTCATCGTGCGCGTCACCCGGGTGGACATGGGGTTCGTGGTCAGGTCGCTCGAGCCCGGCGTGGGCGTCGTCAGCGTGTTCGTCAGCGCGTTCGTCGGCGCGTTCATCGGGACACCTCCACCCCGCGGCGGCGCCGGCGGCCCAGCAAGGCCAGCCCGGCGAGGGCGAGGGCCCACAGCCACCCGCTGCCGGAGCCGGGCCCGCTGCCCGCGGAGCAGCCGCCACCGGAGAGCTTCAGGTCCGCGGCGGTCGGGTCAGAGCCCTGCAGCTTCTCCTGCCCGTCGGTGACCCCGTCCTTGTCGGTGTCGGCCTGCAGCGGGTCGGTCTCGCCTTCGTCGACCTTGCCGTTGTTGTTGACGTCCTCCTCGCTGTTCTTGAGGCCGTCCCCGTCGCAGTCCTCGGGGTCCGCCTTCGGATCCGGGCACGCGCTCTTGGGCGCCGTGCAGGTGCCGCTGTCGCAGCTGTCGCTGGCGCAGTCGCTGCCCTTGCTGCACGACTTGCCGGTGTCGCACTTGTTGCTGCACGAGCCGCCGCAGTCGACGTCGGTCTCGTCGCCGTTCTTGACCCCGTCGGCGCAGCTCGGCCCGGGCGCGCACACCGCCGGGCTCGCCCCGGTGTCGCAGGTGTTGGACTTGCAGTCGTCGTCCTTGGTGCAGCCCTTGCCGTCGACGCACGTGTCGCCGCACGAGCCGCCGCAGTCGACGTCGGTCTCGTCGCCGTTCTGCACGCCGTCGCTGCAGTCGGGCTTGGCCGTGCACACCAGCGTGCCCTTGCCGTCGTCGGCGCAGGTCAGCCCGGTCTCACAGTCGTCGTCCTTGGCGCAGCCCTTGTCGGCCTTGCAGCCGTCCTTGCACGAGCCGCCGCAGTCGACGTCGGTCTCGTCGCCGTTCTTGGCGCCGTCCGTGCAGCTCGGCGGGTCGGCGCACACCGGCGTCTGGGCCGCGGTGTCGCAGACCTTGCTGGTGCAGTCGGTGCCCGCCTTGCAGCCCTGGCCCTTGTCGCAGGTCTTGGGGCAGGAGCCACCGCAGTCGACGTCGGTCTCGTCGCCGTCGAGCTTGCCGTTGCCGCACAGGTCGCTCTGGACGCACACCTTGGTCTTCGCGTCGCACTGCGCGCTGACGCAGTCCCCCGCGTCGACGCAGCCCTCGCCCAGGTCGCACATGTCGACACACGCGCCGCCGCAGTCGACGTCGGTCTCGTTGGCGTCCTTCTTGCCGTTGGTGCAGTTCGCGGGCTCCACGCACACGGGCGTCTTGGCCTGCTCGTCACAGGTGTCGCTGACGCAGTCGCCCGGCGTCGCGCAGCCCTTGCCGGTGGCGCACTTGGTGTTGCACGAGCCGCCGCAGTCGACGTCGGTCTCGTCGCCGTTCTTCTTGCCGTCGTTGCAGCCCGCGCCCGGCTTGCACACCGCGGGCTGCACGCTCTCGTCGCAGCTCGCCGACTTGCAGTCGTCCGGCGCCAGGCACTTCTTGCCGTCGTCGCACTTGGCGCAGCCACCGCCGCAGTCGACGTCGCTCTCGAGGCCGTTGAGCTTGGTGTCGGTGCAGGTGGCGGGCAGCGTGCAGGCGCTCGTGGTGCCGTCGCACAGGCCGATGTCGCAGTCGAGGTCGAGCTTGCAGCCCTTCCCGAGCTTGCAGCCCGTGGGGCAGGGCCCGCCGCAGTCGACGTCGGTCTCGTCGCCGTTCTTCTTGCCGTCGGTGCAGCTCGGAGGGGGCAGGCAGGTCTTGGCCTTGTCGTCGCACAGCGCCGACACGCAGTCGCCACCCTTGTTGCAGCCCTCACCGTCGGCGCACTTGGCCGCGCAGGAGCCGCCGCAGTCGACGTCGGTCTCGTCGCCGTCCTTCTTGCCGTTGGCGCAGGTGCTCGGCGGCGGCGCGCACACGCCCGCCTTGGCGTTGCAGGCGCCCGAGTCACAGTCGCCGCCCTGCTTGCAGCCCTTGCCGTTGGCGCAGGTGGCCTTGCACGAGCCGCCGCAGTCGACGTCGGTCTCGTCGCCGTTCTTGGTGCCGTCGGTGCAGCTCGGCGCCGCGGCGGCGATGGCCAGGTCGCCCGTGCCGCTCGCGCTCTTGCCGTCCTTGTCGGCCTTGAGCGTCACGGCGTAGGACTTGCCCGCGCTCAGCTTCCAGCTCGCCGGCACGTTGAAGCTCCACTTGCCGTGCTTGTCGGCGGTGGCGGTGCCGCTCTGGCCGTCGATGGTCACGGTCACCGTGGCGCCCGGCGTCGCCGTGCCGGTCAGCGTCGGCGTGGTGCTCGCGGTCTGCGTGCTGTCGGCGCTCAGGCTCACGCTCAGCGGCAGGCTCACGTTCAGCTTGCCGGTCGCGTCCGCGCTCTTGCCGTCCTTGTCGGCGCTCACCTTCACGTCGTAGGTCTTGCCGTCGGCGAGGCCCGCGTCCTTGGGCACGGTCACGCTCCACTTGCCGTCCTTGTCGGCCGTGGTCGTCAGCTTCTTGCCGTTGATCTCGACGGTGATCTGCGC
>JAUIAC010000405.1 GCA_030425545.1 bacterium
GCGTCGTCGTCTGCGTCGTCGTCGGCCAGGGTGTCGTCGGCGTCCAGACCCAGCGGCTTGCCACCGGCGCTCTGAGCGCTCGCGAACACCCGCAGCACGGCGCCCAGCTCGCGGGTCTTGTGCGCCTGCGCGGTGACCCAGTCTTCGGCCTCTTGCGCGTCGCCACTCGCCTCTCGCTGCGCACCCGGCGCGGCGGGCGGCGCCATGCCCATGATCACCAGGTCGGCCCGCTTGGAGCGCATGCGCAGCACCTGGAGCGGGTGGTGCCGCTCCTGGCTGGCGTCCATGACCACCACCTCGGCCCGCACGCGGCCGTCGGAGAGCAGCCGCTTCAGCGCCTTGCGCCGCGGGGCCACCAGGGCCGGATCGTTGACCAGGGTCAACACCCGCACACGGGCGTGGGCCCAGGCGGCGTTCTGCTGGATGAAGTGCGCCACCAACAGCATCAGTCCGCCGTTGTCCTGGTTGTAGCCCCACCACACGTCGAGCTTGCGACGCTCGCCAAAGCCGCGCACCGGATCGGTGTCCAGCAGCAGCACGTTCAGGTCGCGACCCATGAGGTCACGCACCAGGGCCTGGTAGTCGGCGTGCTTGTCCTTGCGCCGCGGCCAGCCGAGCAGCACGCCGTTGGGCTCCATGCCGACGAGGCCAAACCAGTCCGTCGCGCGCCGGACGCCCTCGTGCACGGTGGGGCAGGTGCGCGTGGTGTGGAACACGCTGTGAAAGGTGAAGTCTTCGTGACTCTCGGCCACGGGAACCGTCAGGCGAGGATCGGTGTGCTCGCGTCGCTCGACCCCGCCGTCGGCCGCCAGGGTGTCGGCGTCCACCGGGCTGCCGTCGAGCCGGTAGAGCCCCGACGGCCGCGCCTGCGTCGGCAGCAGCGTGAAGTTGGTCAGCAGCCCGTGCTCCTGCACCACCCACTGCGCCAGGCGCAGCAGATAGGGGCGCACCTCGGGGTGGCCGCCGAAGAGCAGCAGGTTGGGGCGCCACGTGCCGCGCTCGTTCTCCGAGCCCCGCAGCCGGTAGAGCCCCGAGCGCACCAGGCTCTGCCAGATGCCCGCCCAGATGTTGCCCGTGTCCAGCTCGAGCTGCCGTTGCTTGATGCCGACGTAGAGCAGCGCCAGAGCCATCAACGCGCCCGCCATGGCCGCTGCGTCGACCTTGAACATGGTCGCGAAGCACACCGCCGCGCCCAGCCAGGACACCACCGCCGGGCTGCGGAAGCGCGGGCGAAAGTCCGGGTTGGCCCAGCGCTCCAGCCCGCACGCCAGGTTCAGCGTGCCGTAGGTGGTGAGGAAGAGCATGGTCAACACGCGGGCCACCAGGTCCAGATCGCCGATGAGGATGCCCGCCTGAGCGATGAAGAAGGTGGCGATGGTGGCGTTGCGCGGCTCGTTCGACGGGCCCGATCCGCGCGAGAGGAAGTTGGGGCCCACGCCGTCGAGCGCGAGCGCCTGCAAGATGCGCGGCGCACCGAGCAGGCTGCCAATGGCCGACGAGAGCGTGGCCCCCCAGACGCCCGCCAGCACCAGCTCGGGCCGCAGCGCCATGTGTGCCCAGATGTCGTTGTCGTTGCGCAGCGTCTCGGCGTCGACCGTGAGCCCCAAGAACACGGCGAGGCCGACGTACACCACCAGCCCGGTGCCCACGGCCGCGAGGGTCCCCACGGGGATCGAGCGGTTGGGGTTCTTGAGGTCGCCGCTCATGGCGACACCGGCGGTGAAGCCCGTGACCGCGGGGAAGAAGATGGCGAAGACCGACTCCATGGACGCCGACGCGCTCACGGGCCAGAGGTGAATCTCCGTGGCCGCGGCGGGCGCGGTGCCGAGCAGGAGCGCGCCGATGGACAGCACGATGGCGCCCATGATCACGAACTGGGCACGGATGGCCAGGTTGGCGCTGATGAACGTGAGGGCGGTGAGGGCCACGCAGGTGATCGTGCCGGTGACACGGATGTGGAAGACGTCGTTGCCCCAGCTGTCGACATAGTTGGCGAGCAGGGTGTTCACCGTCTCCGCGAAGCCGATGACGTAGATGCTGGTGCCCAGGGCGGTCGCCAGGAAGAGCGCGCCACCGATGGCGCCGCCGATGGGCAGGCCCAGGCTGCGGCTGATGATGTAGTAGACGCCGCCGCCGCCGATGGAGCGGTTGCTGGCCAGCGAGGCGATGCTCAGGCTGGTCGGCACGCTCACCGCGTGGGCCAGGATGATGATCAGCACCGCACCGAAGACGCCCGCGTGGCCCACGACCCAGCCGAGGCGCAGGTACATGATCACGCCGAGGATCGTCAGCAGCGAGGGGGTGTAGACGCCGCCGAAGGTGCCAAAGCGCGGCGCAGCGTCGGCCTGCGAGGGAGCCTGTGCGGGGGGCGTGGCGGTCGGCGGTGCGGACATGGTCTCCCGAGCCTCCGCGCCGCGAGACGGCGGGCGGTGAGCGCCGACCATTGCAGTGGTCGGCGCGCCGCAGGTCAAGGCGGCGCTCGGGGGGACGCGCAAGTGACCGCCGCTGCCCGAGATTCTGCGGGCTGTGCGGTGAGCGGCGCTGTGCCACCCTGCGGTCGGCACGCGGGAGGGCGGCGATGGCAAGCACCACTTCGGACATGGATCCGGCACACGGGGCGGACGGGAGCGCCACGGAGCGACGCGCCACCCCGACGCGGCTCCGGCGGGACCTCATCGTGCACGCGTCGACCGACGGCGACGCCACGACGGTCGAGCTGGTGGACACGCTGCTCGAGCGCGTCGTGCCCGTGCCGCCCGCGCTCGGGGTGCTGCCGGAGCCTGGCGGGACAGCCCAGGGGGCGCTCGCGGACTGGCTGACGACACAGCTGCTGAGCGAGGGTCCTGCCGTGGACGGCATCCGCGCGGCGGGCTGGGCGGCGCGGGCGCGACGCACCGTGCACCAGCCGCGGCTCGCGCCGGTGGACGGCCCGTGGGAGCTGGCCCGCGAGCTGCCCGCTTGGGTGTCCGAGGGGTGGCGCAGGCCGGAGCGCTGGCGTCGGCTGGCCGAACAGCGCGCGGCGGGGACGCGGCTGCTGCGCATGCCGGAGCTCATCGCCGAGGGCACCGCCACCGCGTGGGCGGCTCACGTGCGCGCAGACGCGGCAGATCGCTGCGACAACCCCTACGCGCAGGGCTGGTGGCGGCAGGACACCACGACGCCGGAGCCGTGGCGGCGCGCGCTGCTCGGCGGGCCTCTACACACGCTCCTGAGCGCCGCCTGCGGGGTGGTCTTGCCCAGCGAGATTCAGCTCAACGCGTGGCGTCTGCATGCCGGCGACCGCATGGCGCTCCACGCCGACGGCACGCGCTACGCCGCCACGGTCAGCCTCGGGCTCAGCGCGGGCTGGCGCGCGGCCGACGGGGGCGCGATCGCGTTCGGCTGGCCGACGGCCGACGGGCTCTCGGTTCAGGAGCGCTGGCTCCCCCACCTGGGCGACGCGCTGCTCTTCGCCGTGGAGGCCACCCTGTGGCACGCCGTCGAGCCCGTGCAGGCGGGCGAGCGCCTCACGCTGACCGGGCAGTACCTGCTCGACGCGCCGTGACCCGTCAGCCCCCCGGGGGACAGCGGCACCCGCGCCGGGCACCGGCTGGAGACGGACGACGTGTGTCATCCCACGCTCGCCGCATGTAGGGTGCGGCCATGGCTCGCACTCGCCCCTACCGCTACTACGACACCTGCCAGAGCGTCTGCCCGACCTGCTTTCAGAAGGTCGACGGCAAGATCCTGCTCTATGACGACGCTGTGTGGATGCACAAGCGCTGCCCGACCCACGGTAGCTTCAAGGTCCTGATGGCCGACGACGAGGCCTACTACCGGATGGCCCGCGAGGTCTTCGTCAAGGCGCCCGAGATGCCGGCCCGCTACAACACCAAGGTCGACTTCGGCTGCCCCTACGACTGCGGCGTGTGTGGCGATCACGAGCAGCACGGTTGCCTGTGCATCGTCGAGGTCACCGACCGCTGCAACCTGACCTGCCCCATCTGCTACGCCGACAGCGGCACCCACCGCACGACGCAGCGCGACCTGGCGACCATCGAGCGCATGCTGGACGCCGTGGTCGCCAACGAGGTCGAGCCCGACGTGGTCCAGATCTCGGGCGGCGAGCCGACCATCCACCCCGACTTCTTCGCCATCCTCGACGCGGCCTTCGCGCGGCCGATCAAGCACGTCATGGTCAACACCAACGGCGTGAAGCTGGCCACCGACCGCGCCTTCGCTGAGCGCCTGGCCACCTATCGGCCTCGCTTCGAGCTCTACCTGCAGTTCGACAGCTTCGAGAAGGAGGCGTTGGTCGACCTGCGCGGGGCGGATCTGCGGCGCGTCCGACGGCAGGCGGTCGAGGTGTGCAACGAGCTCGACATCAGCTGCACCCTGGTGTGCACGGTGAAGAAGGGGCTCAACGACCACGAGCTGGGGGCCATCGTGGACTGGGGGCTGACCCAGCCCAGCGTGCGCGGCGTGACCTTTCAGCCGATTCAGCACGCAGGGCGCGCCGAGGGCTACGATCCGGGGCGCGACCGGCTGACGCTGACCGAGGTCCGCCGCGGCATCCTCGAGCAGAGCAGCGCCTTCACGCCCGACGACCTGCTGCCGGTGCCCTGCCACCCCGACGCCATCGCCATGGCCTACGCTCTCAAGACCGCCCAGGGGCCGCTGCCGCTGACGTCGATGGTGCCGCGCGACGTGCTGCTGGACGGGGCGCGCAACACCATCACCTACGAGTCGGAGCCGGCGGTGCGCGACGCCCTCTTCGGCATGCTCAGCACCGCCCACGGGCCCGAGTCCAGCGCCGAGGGGCTCCGACAGCTGCTGTGCTGCCTGCCTTCGGTCGACGCCCCCGAGGGCTTCGGCTATCGCGACCTCTTTCGCGTGATCATCATGGCGTTCGCGGACGCCTGGGATCTCGACATCCGCAGCGTGAAGAAGTCCTGTGTTCACATCGCCCAGCCCGACGGGCGGTTGATCCCCTTCGAGACCTTCAACCTCTTCTACCGCGACAACCTGGAGCAGGAGCGGCTCGCGCCGATCCGCGCGCGCATCGCCGCCAGCCGCGAGCTCTGAGGGGACGCGGCCGCTGTGGGCCCGCAGATCCGGGCTCGTCGCAGAGTTGCGACGGGGTCCACGCCAGGCTTGCGCCGAGCCTGCACAGCTCCTGCACATCATGACGCCAAGCTGAACGCCTGCCCAAACAAGGAGCGTGGTCATGGCGAAGCGGTTGGTGTTGAAGGTGCTGGCGGTGGTGTTCCTGGCGATCTTGCTGAAGATCCCCCTGGCGATGATCTCAGGCGTGCTCGAGGAGCGCGTGGTCCAGCGCGAGGCAGCGACCCAGAGCGTCATGCAGAGCACCAGCGGGCCGCAGCGCGTCGCAGGTGTGGTGCTGGTGGTGCCCTACAAGGTCCGGCACGTGACGCGTGAGAAGGTGCCCACGACAGAGCTCGTGCCCGTC
>JAUIAC010000406.1 GCA_030425545.1 bacterium
CGCATCGCCCGGGAGTCCGGCCTGCCAGCGGGCTGCCTGGAGCTGGCGCGCGTGCCGGTGTCCGGTCCCGGCAGCGCCAACGTGGCGGCGCTCATCGCCGATCGGCGCGTCGCCGCGGTGACCGTCACCGGCAGCGACCGGGCGGGGCGCGCGGTGGCCGCGCTGGCTGGCCAGCACCTCAAGAAGTGCGTGCTCGAGCTCGGCGGGTCGGACCCCTTCGTGGTGCTCGCCGACGCCGACCTCGACCTGGCCGTGGCCAACGCGGTGAAGGCCCGCTGCCTCAACGCCGGCCAGACCTGCTGCGCCGCGAAGCGCTTCGTGGTCGAGCGGCCGGTGGCCGACGCCTTCGTCGCTCGCTTCACCGCGGCCATGGCGGCGCTGCGGGTGGGCGACCCGACCGACCCGGTCACCGACCTCGGCGGCCTCGCCCGCGGAGATCTCGTCGACCAGCTCGACGCGCAAGTGCAGGCGACCCTCGCGGCCGGCGCGCGGGTGGCGACCGGCGGCACGCGGCTCGATCCTGCCTGCGGCGCGCAGCACGCCTACGCCCCAACCGTGCTCGTCGACGTGCCCGCCGAGAGCGTGGCGGCGCGCGAGGAGCTCTTCGGCCCCGTGGCGGCGGTCTTCGTCGCCGACGACGTGGCGCACGCCCTCGCCCTCGCCAACGACACCGACTACGGCCTCGCCGCCAGCCTGTGGACCGAGGACCGCGAGCGCGCCAAGGCCCTGGTGCCCCAGCTCCACGCCGGGGCCGTGTTCGTCAACCGCATGCCGGGGTCCGACCCGCGCCTGCCCTTCGGCGGCGTCAAGGCCTCGGGCTATGGTAGAGAGCTGGGCACGGCGGGCATCCGCGAGCTGGTCAACGTGAAGACCGTCTGCCTGGACTGAGCGGCGCCCTGCCCGCCCCCAAGCCGGTCGACCCGAGCCGGTCGACCCGAGCCGGTCGACCCCAGCCGGTCGATCTCAGCCGGTCGACCTCCGGGCGGTCCCCGCGCGAGGCGCCGCGCCATGGCGACGAGGAGCCTGACATGGCCGTCTTTCTGGTCCGACTCGCCCCGCGCGCAGGCACCGCAGGCGCCCACTATGTCTCCGCTGACGAGCACAGCGTGGCCGCCTCGGGCACCCACCGGCTCTACAGCGAAGGGCGCCTGGTGTGGCAGGGCCGCGGCGACGACGTGGTCGACGTGCGGCGCTTCGAGGAGCGGCAAGAGGCCGTGTCGTGGCACAAGGCCCACCGCCACGAGCTCATGGCCCACGAGATCGCCCAGCGCCACGAGGCCCACGGCAGCACCAACAAGAGCCCGAGCCCCAGCCCCTTCATCGGCGGCGTGTCGGTGCGCATCAAGGGTGCAGACTGACGCGGCGCGGCCTCAACCTCGCCCGCTGAGCCAGCCGTGCAGCTCCGCAGCGGCCTCCTCTTCTCGCCCCGCGAGCGCCAGCAGCCCCTGCCCCAGCGACACGAGGTGGGCGTCGAGCGCCACCGGGTCCGGGTGCCAGCTCAGGCACAGCTCGCCCCGCTGCTCTGCCAGCCGCGCCCGGCGCTCGGCCTGGGTCGCCGGGTCCACATGCCGGGTCACCCCGCGGTCCACCTCCACCGCGAGCCGCTGCAGCGCGTCGAGCTGCGCGTCGTGGGGCAGGCATCGGTCCGCCAGCGCCGACCAGCGCCGCGCCAGGTCCGCGTGGTCGTCGCGCAGGTCGCGGAGCTGCTCGTCGCGCAGCAGCGCCGAGGCCTCGCCGAGCCCGTCGGCGAAGAGCCCCCGCATCAACCCCACCTGACCGCGGATCACCCGGTGCAGATCGAGCAGCGCCAGCAGCACGTCGGGCGGGCTGACAAAGCGGGCGCGGAAGGGCGCGAGGTCGATCAGCGCGCCCGCCCACCACCGCAGCGCGGGGAGCCCGGCGACGTGGCCGTGGCCCGTGCGCAGGTGCCCCACACCCGCCGCGATGCCCGCGGTGATCGCCTGCGGCAGCGCCTCCTGCCAGGCCGCGTGGGTGCGCCAGGCGTCGTCGGTGAGCCGAATCAGCCGGCTGCGGTGCTGCGGCAGCGCCGCCTGGGCCGCGTGAAAGGCCTCCGGAGACATCGCCCGCAGCTGCCCCGACAGATCGTCGACCAGCAGCCCGCCGGCGTCGAAGCCGCGGACGAGCACGACCCGGGGCCACAGCCCCACCTCGGCCGCCGGCCGGCCGTGCCACGGCAGCGAGGCCGCGTCGACCCACGCCAGCACGCAGGGGTCGGGCGCCTGCACCCACTGCGACAGGATCACCCCGCCCACCTCCGGCGACTCGTGCTCGAAGCGCGCGATGTCCAGCCCCGCGCGGGTGGTGGCCTCGAGCACGTAGGGCAGATCGCCGTGCCAGGCGTGCCGCCCCGAGACGAACCAACGCACCGGGCTCCCCGCCGGCGCCGCGATGGCACCGAAGCCAGCGCCGCCCGCGATGACAAAGGCCAAGGCCTCGCTGACGTCTGCGCCCTCGGGGCCGCTCGCGCCCGCCGCGTTGAGCAGCGCTGCGATCCCCCGGGTGGCCGGGTCGATGGCGGGGGTCGCGACAGGAGCTGGTGGCATCGGAGCCCTCCACGGTTGAGCGAGTGTGTGTCCGCGCCGTATGCTGCCCGCCTTGCCGACGAAGGGGGAGTCTTGATGAACACGTTAGACGGTCGCGCCGACGGGTGCCGCATTGTGCTCACCGGCGGGCCCGGCGGAGGCAAGACCACCGCGGCCGACCTCTTCCGCCGCGAGCTGGGCGACGACGTCGTGCTGGTGCCTGAGGCCGCGACCCTGCTCTTCAGCGGCGGCTTCCCGCGCGCCGAGGGGGTCGAGGCCGTGCGCGCGGCGCAGCGGGCCATCTTCCACGTGCAGCGCGGCCTCGAGGACATCCAGACAGCGTCCTACCCAGGCCGCATCCTGCTCTGCGACCGCGGCACGCTCGACGGCGCGGCCTACTGGCCCGACGACGCCGGTGGCCCCGAGGCCTTCTTCGCCGAGACGGGCACCAGCCGCGAGGCGGAGATGACACGCTACGACGCGGTGATCTTCTTCGAGACCGCAGCGGCGGGCGGCATCGGCATCGAGGGCGGCAACCCCGTGCGCAACGAGAGCCAGGCCCAGGCGCTGGCGCTCGACCGCCGCCTGCACGACATGTGGAAAGACCACCCGCGCTTCGTGTTCGTCCCGCACAACAGCTCGTTCTTCAAGAAGATCACCTTCGGCCTCTCGTCGCTGGAGAGCATCGTCGCCCAGCTGCGCCGCAAGATGTGGTCCATCAACCAGGAGTCCGCATGAGCCTCCCCACCTTCGACCGGCAGCGGGTGCGCTCCTTCGACGGCACCGACCTCGAGGTCCAGACCTGGGGCAGCGGACCGCTGACGGTGGTCATCGCCAACGGGCTGGGCGGCACGCTGGTGGCGTGGACGCCGATGCTGCGGGCCATGGAGGGCCGCGTGCGCTTCGTGTCGTGGGACTACCGCGGGCTCTACGGCTCCAAGCGCCCCGCGAACCTCAAGGCGCTGCGGGTCGAGGACCACGTGGCCGACATGCGCGCGGTCATGGACGCCACGGGCGTGGACCAGGCCGTCATCGCGGGCTGGAGCATGGGCGTGCAGGTCTGCATCCAGGCCGCGGCGGACCTCGGCGAGCGGGTGCTGGGGGTGCTGCTGATCAACGGCACCTACGGCCGCGTGTTCGAGACCGCCTTCTCAGCGCCGGGCAGCCGTCACCTGCTGCCGCTGCTCAACCACGTCGCGATCAAGGCCGCGCCGGCGCTGCCGCCCGCGGTCAGCCTGGTGACCAAGCAGCGCTGGTTCCTGCCCCTCATCGAGCGCGCCGGCATCGTCGACAAGCGGCTGGACAGAGAGGTCTTTCTCGCCATCGCCCAGGGCTTCGACCAGCTCGACTTCGACGTCTACCACCGCATCATGGCCTGCCTGAACGTGCACGACGGCGAGCCCGCGCTGGCCCACATCCGCGTGCCGCTGCTGATGATCGCCGGGGACCGCGACGCCATGACCCCCGCCGCCGTGCGCCACGTGGTGCACCAGCGCGTGCCCCACGCGGAGAGCCACGTGGTCCCGGGGGGTACGCACTACACGCTGCTCGAGTATCCCGAGGCCGTCATCGGGCGGGTGGAGCGCTTCTTCGGCGACCACTTCAGCGGGCACCTCGAGGCGGCCTGAGCGCAGCGGTCTCCGCTTGGAGATCTAGGCCGCCCGGAGCTCGCGCAGCCGCCGCCGCGGGCGGGTCGGCAGCACCGCTCGGCGCGCGCCGTAGGTCAGCAGCCGACGCAGGCTCACGTGACCCACCTGCAAGAACTCGTCGCCCGCGGCGAAGTCGATGCGCTCGGCGTACCAGTCGTTGAGCGCGCGCTCGCGGTGGTGAAAGCGGGCGTCGTCCTCGGCCTTGCAGAACATGTTCCCCGGCGCGTTGGAGCCGCGAAACACGAAGCCCTGGGGGTCGAAGTCGGCGTCGTCGCGGATGTAGATGTCGCCCCGGTGGTGAGCGCTGATGGCGGCGCCGATGCGACGATGGGTGCGCGAGGGGCCAGGGGTCCAGGGCGCCGGGTGCACGTCGTCGAAGTGCAGCGCCACGTTGCCCAGGCTCGAGAGCACGCAGGCCACGTTGCTCACCCACACGCGCTCGAGGGGCCGCTCCCGCGTGAGGTAGCCCAGCAGCATGTGCGAGGTGAGCTTGTGGGTCAGCCCGCCGCCGCGGTCGTCCGGGCGCACGCAGGTCAGCCCCAGGTGCAGCACGTCGCCCACGCCGTCGACCGGAAGCAGGAGCGCCGAGCAGAAGCCCGCCGCGGTGCCGTCGGGCCGGCGGGCCACGGCGATGACGTTGCGCGCGAGCACCTCCGGTCGCCCGGAGATGCACTGGTAGTCGGGCAGCGTGTCGAAGCAGGTCGCGGCCACGTCCTGCAGCTCGGACACGAGGCGAGACAGGGCGGCGGGGCTCAGGTGGACGCCAGGGCGGATGTGAAGCTCGAGGTGATGCATGTGAACGCTCCCTTGCCACGGTTCGGTGTGGCGACGAGAGCCAATGTCGACCGACGGCGCGGCCACCGCGCGGCGCGCAGGTGAAGCGTCGGCGATGCCCAGGTGAACCTGACGTGGACGGTGCCGAGGGAGCGGCCGTGACCTCGACAGCCCCTCGAAGGCGGCCCGCCGAGCTCGTTGGGGGTCTGAGATTCGTCCTTGATTCGACCGGGGGGGCTCCTGCACTCTCCGCGCGCTCTGGAGGCCCGCATGCGTCGTTGTCACCGTCCCACCACCCACCGCTCCCCTGCCCTCGCAGTCCTCGCGCTGGCCGCCCTGCTCGGCCTGGTCGGCTGCGGCAGCTCCGGCGGCACCGGCACCGGCGCGCCCCCAGCGTCCTACGCGGACGGCGCGGCCACAGAAGACGGCGTCGCGGACGCGGGCGCTGCCGACGGCGCGGCCGCAGACACGGCGGT
>JAUIAC010000021.1 GCA_030425545.1 bacterium
TGCCGAAGGTCCAGAGCACCTGGGTGAAGCTCAGCTGCGTGGTCACCAGCGGGCTGAGCTTGCTCCAGTCCCAGTCTTCCAGCCAGTTGGAGCCGGTGGTGCCGGGCCGCTTCTCGGGTAGCGGCGCGAAGAAGCCGGTCACGTCGAAGCGCGGGTAGCGGGCGGCGTCCGCCGAGCGGAGCAGGGCGCGGTAGCCGTCGAGCGTCGCGGTGGCCGCGGCCATGAAGGGCGACGCGGTCAGGGCGCGCTCGGTGCACTGCTGCAGGGTGCACACCACAGGCGTGGGCGCGGTGGCGGCCTTGGCCTTCACCGCCGCGGCGGGCTGGACCGTCGGCGTCGGCTCGGCCGCGCGGGCGTGGCCCCACGAGAGCAAGGTGACCAGGAACGCCGCCTGCGCGGCGTGGGTCAGGCCGGTGGGGATCGCGCGGCAGGGTGTCGATGTCATCGGGGCTCCCGGGCTGCTGCGCCGCTGCTACCTGTACCGCATCTCCGCTCGCGCTTCGACTGCTCGCCGCGCTCCCGGGGTCTGCGGAGCCCCCGCGCAGGGCAGGGCCCTCGTCGGCCGCCGTCGCTCGCCGATCGCGGCGACAATCCATCTCGCCGCCGTCTGCTAGAAGCCGGACTTCAGCGTGACCAGGTCGCGCGCGAGCGAGTACATGTGCAGCGCCGCCACGTAGGGCGCGTCGCTCCCGAGCCCGCCGAACGACAGGTCGCCCCCCATGAGGATGTTGCGATAGCCGGTGGGCACGCCCACCACGCTGGTGCCCAGGGTGTGCGGGATCGCCTCGCCAAAACACGGCCGCAGCTCCAGCGTGTCCAGCTGCTCTGTCGCCGCGCCGTTGGGCCCCCGGGTCCGCTTGATCCACGGGGTGTGCCGCATGACCAGGTGCTCCGAGAGGAAGGGCACCACGTGCTCCACGCGCTCCTGCAGCACGTCGAGCAGCCGCTGCGCGCCCGCCACGCCGTGGTTGGCCGCCGCCACGGGCACCCTCATGCTGGCCGTCAGCGTCCGCAGCTCCCGATCCGCCCGCGTGGCCCCCTGCTCGATGTCCCGCGCGATGTAGACCAGGTTGTCCTCGTCGAGCGGCTTGCCCAGGTCGTACACGGCGAACACGTGGCGCGCCATGGCCTCCGGGATCGCCCGCGCGCGGACCACGAAGCTCCCGGTGAACGTGTAGTACACCGGCTGCATCGCGTGGAGCGCGTGGTGGAAGTCCTCGCGCTGCTGCTCCTGGGGGATCAGCGAGAACACGCGCTTGGGCTCCGTGTTGCACACCAGCAGGTCGCAGCCCACAGCCTGGCGGCGGTCGCGCACGATGACCTGGTGGGCCTTGCCGCGCCGCACCTCGACCCGTGTCAGCTGGTCTCGCAAGCGCACGTCGCCGCTGGTCGAGATGATGTCGAGGAAGAGGTTGCGCAGCGTGTCGGGCCCCTGCGCAAACGTGAAGATGCCTTTGCGCAGCTCGTTGACCACCCGGACGAAGGTCGCGGGGTAGGGCCGCGAGGGCAGCATGTCGGAGCAGAAGCGAAACGGAGCGTGGGCGAAGGCGCGAAAGGGGTGCCCGTGCGGAAAGGCGGCGAGGGGATCTTCGATCGCCCACTCGTCGTCCAGGAAGGGGAAGCGCTTGACCAGCCGGCGAAACTGGAAGTTCTCGCGCAGGCCCTGCGGCGGCAGGCGGATGCCCAGCTCGAGCACCTCCTCGACCTGCTGGTCGATCGCCGCCGCCCGCTCGAAGAAGGCCTCGATGCGCTGGCGTTCGCCCGGAAACTCGCGATCGAGCTCGGCCTTGAAGTGCGTCGCCACGGTGGTGAAGTCGGCGCGCGACTTGGGCAGCACCACCTGAAACCCGGGCTCGAGCCGCTGGGGCAGGTTGCGCAGCTCGAGCCCGAGGCCGAGGTGGTCGAAGACCTTGCGCACCGGTGGGCTGCCCAGCCCGTAGGTCATGTGCGGGGCGCGGCAGAGCACATGGCCCTGGTGTTCGTAGAGCGCGCCCTGGGTCCCCTGGCCGAACACGGCGACGCGGTAGCCCGCCTTGGCGCAGAGGGCACCGAGGACCAGCCCGCTCAGGTCGGTGCCGACGATCGCGATGTTGTAGTGCGCTGACGTGCTCACCGAGACTCCCAAAGGCAGGGCAGAGCGCCATAGCGCAGGGGCGGCAGAGGGTCAACGGCGCGCGTGGTGGCCAGGGGCGCGCCTCCGTCCATGGGACGCCGCTCCGTTGCCCGTCGGGGTGGATTCGGCTAAGGTTCACGCGCGTTGCGGCGAGTGATTTCTGAGGTAGACAACCTGGCCGCGCGTGTCGAAACCTTCGCATGCTGGCTTCACCGGGAACAGCGCGTCAGTCGGCCTCCGGGTCGCCCTGGCCGCCCTCCCGGCTTCCGCGGAACAAGGAGCCCGCGACACCGTGTGGCGAGGTCGGCTCAGGCGCTGTCTGCGCTCTGGCCGCCCGCGCTAGAGCCAGGGGTCGACCGAGACCCAGCGCGCGCCCGGCGCGTGACCTATCTTGACCGACGCCGAAGGTCGAGATCCCCCCTTTGGCCCTCGACGGCCCCCCGCGTCGGTCGCCCCGAGCGTCGACGACCCCGAGCTTCCACCGCCCGAACTGCACCCACAGCCAACGAGATCCCCCATGTCTTCGCTGTCCCAACTGAAGCCCCAAGAGCTGGTCGCCAAGGTCGCCGAGCTCGTTGACAACAACGCCGACCACTTCGCCGTGCTCGGCGTGCCACGCGGCACCGACGTGGCCGAGATCAAGAAGGTGTTCGTGCAGCTCGCGCGGAGCATGCACCCCGACCTGCCGGCCTTTGCGACGCCGGAGGCCAAGGCGCAGGCCACGCGCGCGTTCCAGGCCGTCACGCGGGCGCAGATGGTGCTGACCGACCCGAGCCGCCGGGCGGAGTACCTCAACGAGCTCGGCGTCGCCGCCGACCCGGAGTCGATGGAGCCGAACCCGGACCTCGCCCGCATCCACATGCACCGGGCGCGGCAGCTCATCGCGCGGCGGGACTGGGCGGGGGCTGAAGAGAGCCTGCGGGTCGCGAGCCAGCTCTTTGGCGAAGACGTCGACGACGCCTGTCAGGTCGAGCTCGGTTGGGCCATCTTCAACAACGGCGCGCACTCGGAGGCGGTCCGGGCCGAGCAGTCGAGAGACGTGTGGACGGCTGTCATCGAGGCGCGGGGTGACCCGGCGTCGGTGGCTCAAGCGCACTACTACATGGCGATCTGGTGCAAGCTCAACGGCGAGGTGCCGAAGGTGAAGAAGCACCTCGACAACTGCCTGTCCATCGACGCACGCCACGTGGAGGCCCAGCGCGAGCTGCGGCTCTTCGAGCGGCGTCGGTCGAGCTCGTCGACCAAGCGTCCCACCGGCAAAGCGCGACGCCCCACCGGCGAGCACCGCCGCAGCGGCGAGCGTCGCGCCACCGGGGAGCACAAGGTCGGTCGCGACACCAACCCGCCGGGCCGCACCGAGGTGAAGAAGGTGCCGCTCAAGCGCCGTCAGTCCCTGCTCGAGCGACTCTTCGGCAAGGGCAAGTAGCTGCTGGCCAGCGCACAGCGCGCCCCTTCAGCGCACCCCTTCAGCGCACCCCTTCAGCGCGGTCCTTCAGCGCACGCGGACGCTGTCCACCAGCTCGAGCCGCAGCGGACGGCCGGGAAAGCTCGGGATCGACGCGGTCTTCGAGCGCACCAGCACCACCAGCCACGGTTGCCCTTCGCGCCGCTCTGGCAGCGTATCCAAGAGCACGGCCGGCACGGTGAAGGCGCCGTCGTCGCGGAGCCGGCAGCGCAGCCAGTCGATGCCCTCGCCCTGCTCGTTGCCCACCAGCACCTGCAGGTCGGCGTCGCCGTCGACAGAACCCCATCGAATCGACAGGTTCTCGTGCGGCGCCAGCCCGGACACCGCCCCGCCGCGCACCGCTTGGCCGCCCACATGGGTCAGCCGCACGGGCCGCGGGACGGGCACGCGAGCGGTGAAGGCCGCCACGCCGTCGCCGCCCGTCGCGCTCAGCCGCAGCGCGGGCGCGGCGAGCCAGGTGCGGCTGTGGTCGACGTCCCCGTCGTAGCGCACCCCGCGCACGGCCGAGAACAGGCTGGGCACCAGGCTGATCCGCAGCGGCAGACGCCGCTCTCCGGCGGTGATGGTGAGGTTGCCGACGTCGAGCAGCTGCAGGTAGGTCTTGGGCCGCGCGTGCGGCCGGTTGACCCGCGTGAGCCACGGTCCCGCGGTGCGCACGCAGGAGTCCATGCCCTGGATCCTGCGGCCGCGGAGCGTGGTGCCGACCAGGTCGGGGAGCAGGTGCGTGTCGCGACGGTCCGCGTCCGCGAACACCGCCGACACCCGCAGGCGGTCATAGCCGAGCCGCGTGCTGCCGGGCTCCACGCCGCTGTTCGAGAAGCGGATCGCGACCGCGGCCGCCTGCACCCGGTCGGGCCGCTTGCGCTGCCGGACCGGCTTGCGCGGGCGGTGCGGCGGGCGGTCGCAGGCGGCGAGCCCAGCCACCAGCGCCGCGAGGAGCAGCGCGACGAGCTGCGCTGTCGGATGTCGTGGCTTCATACCTGATCCGCTTTGTGGCAGCGTCCGCCGCGACCGGGAGGGACGATGCGGATCATCGCTGGCACACGCAAGGGGCTTCGGCTGCGCGCACCCGAGGGTCGCGGCGTGCGGCCCACGTCCGACCGCGCCCGCGAGGCGCTGATGAGCGTGCTCGGAGGCTACTTCGACGGGGAGATCGCCCTCGACCTCTGCGCCGGCACCGGCGCGGTTGGCCTGGAGCTCCTGTCCCGTGGCTGCGGGCGCGCCGTCTTCGTCGAGAAGGCCTCCGAGGCGCTGGCGTGCCTGCGTGACAACGTGCAGCGAACCCGGCTGGCCGACCTCGCGGACATCCGCGCCCAGCGCGCGCTGCCGGCCCTGAGGGCGCTGAGCGAGGCGGGAGAGCGCTTCGACCTCGTCTTTGTCGATCCCCCCTATGGTGATCCGGTGCTCGTGCCCGCCCTGGAGCTGCTGGTGACCGGAGGGCTGCTGCGGGGCGGCGCGCGGGTCTGGGTCGAGACCGAGGGCGGCCTGCCCGACGTGCCCGAGGGGCTGACGCGCCTGCAGACCCGCCGCTACGGTCGCGCCACCTTCGACGAGCTGTGCCTGAGCGCGGAGGCCCCATGAGCGACCCGCGCCCCGACGCGCCAGGCTCGCAGCCGCAGCGCGCCGACCCCTTCGACCTCGCCAGCTACCGCTTCGACCTGCCGGCGGCGCAGATCGCCCAACACCCGGCCGAGCCGCGTGAGTCGGCGCGGCTGCTGGTCATCGACAAGGCCACTGGCGCGCTGGCGCACCACACCGTGCGGGATCTGCCGGCGCTGCTGCCGCCGGGCGCCGTGCTGGTGGTCAACAACACCCGGGTGGTGCCGGCGCGGCTGGTCGGACACAAGGCCAGCGGCGGCCGGGTGGAGCTGCTGCTGACCTCGCCGCTGGGCGGCACCCACGACACGCTGCTCGGGCACGAGGCGCTGGTCCGCAGCAACAAGCCGGTGCGCGAGGGGCAGGTGCTGACGTTGGTCGGCGGCGGACAGGCCCGGGTGCGTGAGGCGCCGGGGGGCGGTCGCGCAGTGGTCGACCTGGCCGGCGCAGAGTCGCTCGCTGCCCTGCTCGAGCGGGCTGGCCGCGTGCCTCTGCCGCCCTATATTCGCGGCGGCAGCGAAGACGACGCCGGCGTGGACCGTGACCGCTACCAGTGCACCTACGCCGAGCACGACGGCGCCGTCGCCGCGCCGACCGCCGGCCTGCACCTGTCGGCGCCTGTGCTCGCGGAGCTCGACGCCCGCGGCGTGGAGCGCCTGGCCGTGACCCTGCACGTCGGACCTGGGACCTTTCTGCCGGTGCGCGACGCCGATCTGCGCGGCCATCGGGTCCTGGGCGAGCGCTATGAGGTCTCAGCGGCCACCTGCGCCGCGCTCGACCGAGCCCGCGCAGAGGGGCGCCCCATCATCGCGGTCGGCACGACCACCACACGGGTGCTCGAGACCCTGGCGGGCGACGCGGGCGAGGGTCCACTGCGGCCGGGGCGCGGCGTCACAGAGCTGACCATCCTGCCGGGTCATCGCTTCGCGATCGTCTCGGGGCTGATGAGCAACTTCCACCTCCCCGAGAGCTCGCTGCTCGTCCTCGTGTCGGCCTTTCTCGGGCGCGCGCGAGCCCTCGACGCCTACCAGACGGCCGTCTCCGAGGGCTACCGCTTCTACTCGTACGGCGACGCGACGCTGATGATTGATCGTCCAGCCTGACGCGCGACGCGGGGGCCTGCGGTCACCGGGCTACAACCTGGGCACGCCGCAGCCTGGGCGACCAGGGGCCACGCGCGCCGGTCAGCCACCCAGGGCAGCGAGCATGGCGCGCCCGTCTTCCCGGTGCATGTGGTCCTTCGGCACCCGCTTCATGAACACGCGGAGCGCGCTCACCGCCTTGCCCCGCTGCCCACGCTCCTTGTAGATGAGCGCCAGCTGGTACCAGGCCTCAGCGACGTCCGGGTCCTTGCTCTTGGACGCGTGCGAGAGCCACTTCACCGCCTCCGAGATCTTGCCCGAGGTCTGGAGCGTCAGGCCGAGATAGAGCGCCGCCTTGCGGTTCGAGGGCTGCAAGCGCAGCACCTCGCGCAGCACGCGCTCGGCCTTCGGGTCGTTGACCTGGTACATCGCCTTGCCCAGCCGGACCCGGGTGTCGAGGTGCTTCGGGTCCACCGCCAGGCTCTTCTGCAGCAGCGGGATCGCCAGGGCGAAGCGCTGGGTGTCGAAGTAGTAGCGCGCCAGCCGCCGGTAGACCTCCGCCAGGTACTCGACCTTGTTGTCGTTGGACTCGAAGCGGTCGGCGTAGGTGATGATGTGCTTGAGGTTGCGGACCGCGATCTTGCCCGCGCTCGGCCACTTCACGTTCTCGGGCAGCAGCAGGGACTGCGCCAGCGTGAAGCGGTAGCGATGCTTCTCCGGCGACGCCTTGATCGCCTGCTGCATGCGCGAGATGCCGTTGATGATGTCGCCCTTGCGGAAGGCCAGGCGCCCGTACTGGAACATCGTCTCCGCGTCGCCGCCCTGCCGCTGGGCGATGCGCGAGGCGCGCTTGAGCAGCGTCTCCGCCCGTGCGATGTCGCCGCTGTCGAGCATGTACTGACCGCTCAGGGCGTTCAGCCGGATGTCGTTGGGGTTGCGGTCCGCGAACTGCACCAAGGTCTTGGCGGCCTCGGCAGGCTTGTTCTTCGACGCCAGCGCGATGGCCATCTGCTTGGCGCCTTCCTTGTCGAGGGCGCCTTCGTCCCGGAGCACCGTGAGGTACTTGAGCGCCGAGTCGATCTTGCCCGCCTTGAGGTCCATGCGCGCGGCGTTGAGCAGGTATCCCTTGTGGCTCGGCCGCTTCTTCAGCAGCAGACCGTAGATGACCCGCGCCTCGTCCATGCGCCGCAGCACCTTCAGCTCCTCGGCCATGGGCTCGAGGATGGAGTCGCGGTCCCCCATGCGCTTCCGCGCGGCAGACAGCGTGCCGAGCGCGTCGTCGTGGCGACCCGACTTGGACTGCAGCCCGGCGAGACGAAGCACCGCGCGCAGGTGCTGCGGCTCGTTGGCGATGACCTTGGCGTAGAAGTCCCGCGCGGTGGCGGTGTGTTGCTGCTGCTCTTCCACCTGGCCGCGCAGGTAGAGCAGGTCGACGCTCTTGGGGTAGTCCTTCGTCGCCGCCTTGATCTCCTCGAGCGCGTCGTCGTTGCGGTTCGCCCAGATCCAGTACTCCACCAGCGCGACCTCGAAGGCGATGGACTTCATGCCTCGCTTCTTGGCGCCGGTCAGCAGCTTCTGGCACTCCTGCGACCGCTTCTGCCCGAGCAGCAGGCGCCCGAGTCGCACCGTGGTCAGCTCGTCGTCCGGGTCGAGCTGCAACGCGGCCTGCATCGCCACGATCTGGTCCTCGACCCGCCCGCGCTTGTGCGCCAGCCACGCCTCGAGCCGGTAGGCGTCACCCAGGCTGCCGTTGTCGTCCGCCTCCTTGGCCTCGTCGGCCATGGCCTTGAGGGCGCCGGCCGCCTTGCCGAGGTGATTGCTGCGGATGTGCCCGGCGATGAGCAGCACGCGGGGCTCCCTCGCGGCCTTGGCGGTGGGCACAAAGCTGCTGAGCGCGTCCATGTTCTCGCTATGGTGCCCGGTCATGTCGTCGAGCCGGGCCTTGATCATGACGTGCTTGATGCGGTTGGGCGCCTTGGCCGCCAGCTCGAGCGCGCGCGTCGCCAGCTTGCGTCCCTGCAGCAGCCGCGTGTCCTTCGGCTGGGCCACCAGGAGCGGGTCGATGGCGGGGTCACTCATGCGGCCCGGGTTGTCGAAGGCCTCCTGGCGGGTCTTGGCCAGGTGGACGCGGTAGATCGCCCAGGCGGCGACCCCGAGGTCGTCAGCGGTGGCCGCCTTGGCCTGGGCGAGCGCGTCGATCTTGGGGTCGATGTCCAGCAGCTCGCCGCGGGTGAGGCGATCGAGCACGTCCCAGCGCAGCGGCGTGTGCCGCTTGCGAAGCTCGGCCAGCTCCTTGCCGTAGCTCGGGTCTGCTGCGAAGACGGCGGGATAGCGCTCCATCAGGTCGAGGTAGGCCGCCACGAGCTTGGCCAGGACGGCCGCGTCGTCCGGGCGGACCTCGGCGACCTTCTTCATGCGCTCGACCTCCATCTGGTAGGTCGCGGCGGTGTCCTTGATGTCCGTGGGCTCTGCGATGTTGACGGGGATCGGCCGCTGCTGCTTCGTGCGCTTCGTGACCGTCGGCTCGCCGCCACCCCCGAGGGAGGGCAGGAGGTCGCCCAAGCCGAAGGCCGGCATGCCCTGGTAGTCGAGCACGATGCCCGCCACGAGGATCAGCAAGAGCACGCCCAACACCCGGTCGATGAGCGGGCCGAGATCGCGCTTGGGGCGCTCGCCCTCGCTGGGGCGCGGCCGCTCGACCGCCTGCGCAGCCTCCTCGATCGCCCGGTTCATCGGGCTCGACGCGGCCGCGTGGCTCAGCTCGCCGTCGTCGTCGTCGAACACAGCGCCCGACGTGTTGGCCGTGGCCAGGAAGAGCGAGTCCTCGTCGTCGTCGCCAAAGAGCGCGTCGTCCTCCGCGGGAGGGCTGTTGTCGGCGAAGGGGTCGTCGTCGGCGAAGAGGCCGTCGTCCGCGCCGCTGGTCAGGCTGTCGCCGCCGAAGCCGTCGCCGCCGAAGCTGTCACCGCCCAGACCGCCGCTGGCGAAGGGGTCGTCCGTCGGGCTGCCCACGCTGCCGAGCAGGGCGCCGAAGTCGACGTCGCTGGCGCCGGCGCCGGCCGGCGTGGCGAAAGGATCGTCTGCCGCCGGGCTGGTCCGCCCCGCGCTGGCGAAGGGATCGCTCTTCGCGGCGCTGCTGGCGAAGGGGTCGGACGCGCTGCCAAAGGCCGAGGTCTCGTTGCCCATCGGCGCGCCGAAGGTCTCGAACTCGTCGTCGTCTTTGGCAGGCGCCGCGGGCGCGCCGCTCACGGAGATGGTGGCGTGCGCGTCCGGCGTAAAGCCGTGCAGGCACAAGGGACACTCAGCTTGTTGTCCGGCCGCCGGTCCTGGAAAGACGGCACCGCAGTTGGGGCACCTGATGTTCAAGGGCGCCTCGCTGTTGGGGCCTGCCGCGAGGGATGCGCGGGGCCAGTGACGACGTCCGTGGACGCTACCTTGCGTCCCGGAGAGGGTCAATGATACGGCAGGGCGCCTGCTTGCCTCCTTTGGCGCGCCCACCTTCGACCTCGAGGACCATGCGATCCGCCCCGCCACCGGCCGCGCCCGGCCACGCTCCACCCCGCGCGCTCACCGTCGGCGTGGCGGGTCACGTCGACCATGGCAAGACCTCGCTGGTGCGCGCCCTCACGGGCGTCAACACCGACGCGCTCCGCGAAGAGCAACGCCGCGGCATCAGCATCGAGCTCGGCTTCGCCCCGCTGCAGCTCGAGACCCGCGTCGGTCCGGTCACCGTGGGCTTCGTCGACATGCCCGGCCATGAGCGCTTCGTGCGCCGGATGATCTCGGGGGCCGCCGGCATCGACGCGGTGCTCCTGGTGGTCGCCGCCGACGAGGGAGTCATGCCGCAGGGGCGCGAGCACCTCGCCATCTGCGACCTGCTCGGGGTACGCCGCGGGGCCGTCGCGCTCACCAAGGTCGACCTCGCCGACGAGCTCCTGCTGGAGCTCGTGGCGGAGGACGTGGGGGAGCTGCTCGCCGACGGCCCGCTCGCGGGCGCTCCCACGCTGCACTTCTCGACCACCGACGTGCCGACCTGGCGGACGCGCTTTCTGGCCGAGCTCGGCGCGCTCGTCGCCGACTGGGTCGAGGCCCAGCAGGGCGGTTCGGCCGCGGCGCGCCCCTTTCGCATGCCCGTCGACCGCAGCTTCGTGCTGCCCGGCCGCGGCACGGTGGTGACCGGCACGGCGGCGGAAGGCACCGTCGCCCTGGACGACCAGCTCATGGCCTGGCCAGGCGGGGCCACCTTTCGCGTCCGCGGGGCTCAGCGCCACGGCGAGAGCGTGAGTTCGTTCGCAGCCCCCGGTCGCGTCGCGCTCGATCTGGCCGGCGCGGCCCTGGCCGACGTGCCCGTGGGCGCGGTGTTGGCCAAGCCGGGCGGCGTGCTCGAGACCCGTCGGGTCGACGCCTCGCTGCGGGTCTTGGACCACGTGCGCAAGCCGCTCAAGGCGCGCCACCGCGCCATGGTGCACATCGGGACGTCGCACGTGGAGGCGTCGATCACCTCCCTCACCGGCGAGCCCATGGGGGCGCACGAGCCGCACCTCGTCCAGATCCACCTCGACCAGCCGCGCGCGATCGCGCCGGGCGAGCGCTTCATCGTCCGCAGCTCGGCCACCGACCCGCGCTTTGGGCAGACCATCGCTGGCGGCTGTGTGCTGCACCCGGCGCCGCCACGCCACCGTCTCTGCGATGCGGAGGTGCTCGCTGCGCTCGGCGACCTGCTGGACGGAGACGACCCAGCGCGGGTGGCCGCCAGCGTCGCCATCGCCCGGGGCTCGGGGCTGAGCGACGCCGAGCTGGCGCTGCGGCTGCAGCTCGCGCCCGCCCTGCTCTCGAAGGCCGTCAAGGCGGCGCTCTCCCAAGGCAAGATCCGCAAGTTCGGCTCGCCGCCGCGCTACCTCGTGCCTGGCGCGGTGAGCGCGCTCGAAGCGCGCATCGTCGCCGTGGTCGCGGCGGTGCACGCTGAGCGCCCGGATCTACCGGGCGTCGACGAGCCCGACCTGGCGCGCAAGGTCGGAGCGTGGCTCGACGCTGGGATGATCCAAGGCGTGGTGCACGGGCTCCTGCGCCGTGGGGCGCTGGTGCGGGTCGGGCCCCACCTGGCCCAGGTCGACTTCAAGCCGCGGCTGCTTCGCGCCCGCCCGCGGGTGCGCGCCGCGCTGGTCGACGCCGTCACAGGCCACGGGCTCGCGCCGCCGATCGGCAACGCGCTGCGCGACGCGGTGACCGCGCTGTGCCCCGCGCCGGCCGAGGAGCTCGAGCTGGCCATCCGCGAGGAGAGTGACGCGGGGACGGTCACGGTGATCCGGTCGGGCTTCGTGGTGCCGACCGAGACGCTCGCGGCGGCGGTCGCGGAGGTCTTCGAGCGCTTCGTGCCAGCGGAGCGCTTCTCCACCGGTGAGCTCAAGGACGTGCTCGGGTTGACGCGGAAGCACCTGATCCCGGTCGCTGAGTTTCTCGACAACGCGCGTCTGACCATCCGCGACCCGGACGGCAACCGGCGCTTCCGTGGCAACGCGTTAGAACGTTGGCAGGCTGGCGACGCCGTGTGGCCGGCGGAGCGCTGAGGGTCGCTGACGGTCGCGCTACTTGCGGTCGCGCTACTTGCGGCCGCGGGCCTTCTTGCTGCCCTTCTCGCCCGCGAGCTCTGCCGCCGCCGCAGCGGCCGCCTCTTCGGTGTCGCCGCCACCCAAGTGGGGCACGGGCGCCCAGGCCTCCCACTTGCCGTCGTCCCGCATGCGCATACGCGCCGGCTCGAAGCCGCGATGCTCGAGCTGCCGCACAAAGCGGGAGACGAGCGTGTCGAAGTCCGGCGCTTCGCGGATGATGAACTGGATCAGGAAGTGAAAGGGGTCCGAGCACTGCGTCGCCGCGAAGAGGCGCTTGCGACGCCGCTCTTCCTTCTGGAACACGGTGACCTGAAAGACGACCTCGCGGCCAAGCTTCGAAGCTTCAAGCTGAAACCTGCTGTGCTCGGTGATCACGGTTGCCCCAGGTGCTCGGTCCGCCAGCGGCGCGATTGCGTTCATCGTCGGCCGCAGGCTCAGCGGGCGCAACAGTTACGCTGCGAGCTCGCCTCTAGCAGGCCGCAGCGTCACCACGCTCCTGGCCCACGCCACCTGCGCGTCGACCCGGAGTGTCCGACCGGGTGTCCAGAGGTGTCAAGGGCGGGGCGGAGCCGCGTCGCCTTCGGCCCAAGCCGCGGCGGGAGCGTCGCGGCGTCAGCCTTGGGCGCGACGTCGGCACCGACCGCGCAGGGGGGCGCGCAATGGATCGTTGACACGCTCTAGACCCGTCCCTAGACTCCGCGCCCCTAGCGCTGGGTTCAGGACCGTCCGCAGGACCCCTGACCCGCCGGCCATGCGCCGGCTGAGCCCCGCGCCATCGACCTCTCGCGGTCTGAGTCGACCCTGCCCACAGCGGGCGCGACGCACGGCCGCCAGCCACAGTAGCCCGACTCGAGTCGGGAGGAGAACGCACCATGGCCGTCCCGAAGCGACGCATGTCCCGGTCGCGCACGCACAAGCGCCGGGCCAACCACGACAAGCTCACGCCGGTGCACCTGTCGGCCTGCCCGAACTGCGGTTCGCCGGTCCGCTCGCACCACGTGTGCAAGGAGTGCGGCACCTACCGCGGTCGTCAGATCGTCGAGCCGACCACGGTCGACGAGGTCCTCGAGGCCGAGGCGTAGGCCTCCTTCGCGACTCTCCCGGAGTCGACAGGCGAGCGCGCTCGTCCCTCGACCCCCAGCGTACTCCGACCCCAGGACCTTCGTCCGCGTTCGCTCGCGGCCTCGGGTCCTAGGGGTTGGCGCTTTTTTGGGCGTGCCGGCCTGACCCGGACATCGTCCCTACCGCCGGAGTCTCCAGATGCGAATCGCCATCGCCTCCGACCACGCTGCCGTCGCGCTGCGACGTGCCCTGGCAGCGGAGCTGACCGCAGCCGGCCATGAGGTCTCAGACCACGGCGCCGACGAAGGCCAGCGGGTCGACTATCCGGACTACGCGCAGCGCGTGGGCGCCGCCGTTCAGTCGCGAGACGCAGACCGAGGGGTGCTCGTGTGCGGCACCGGCATCGGCATGAGCATCGCGGCCAACAAGCTCGCTGGCATCCGCGCGGCCCTGGTCCACGACGTGACCACGGCCCGGCTGGCGGCCCAGCACAACGACGCCAACGTGCTCTGCCTGGGGGGCCGCGTGGTGGGCCCGATCGTCGCCAGCGAGTGCGTCGCCGCGTGGCTGTCGACCCCCTTCGAGGCGCGGCATCAGCACCGGCTCGACAAGATCGCTGCGCTGGAGCCCTCCACTGACGCCCTCCCTGGAGATCGTTGATGCATTGTCCCTCGTGTGCCTCGCCAGATCTCAAGGTCGTGGACTCGCGTGGAACGCCGGCCGGAGACGCCATCCGCCGCCGGCGGGCCTGCGACGCGTGCGGCCACCGCTTCACCACCTACGAGCGGGTGGAGCGTGCGCAGGTCTTCGTCATCAAGAAGACGGGCGAACGAGAGCTCTTCGATCGCGACAAGCTGCTCGCGGGCATCCTCGTCGCGCTGCACCGTCGCCCGGTCCCTGCAGAGGACATCGAGGCCTTCATCCGCTCGGTCGAGACCCGGCTGGCCGAGGGCAACGTCCGCGAGGTCCACTCCCACGAGCTCGGAGAGATGATCATCGAGTTCCTGCGCGGCGCCGACCACATCGCCTTCGTCCGCTTCGCCAGCGTCTACCGTGAGTTCAAGGACATCGGCGCGCTCCTGCGCGAGGTCGCCTCGCTCGTGGAAGACGACGAGGCCAGCTGACCGTGAGCCAGGACGACCACCTCAGCCCCGCCGAGCAGGACCGACGGTGGATGCGTCACGCCATCGCGCTCGCTGCGCGGGGCGATCGTCGGGTGCGCCCCAACCCGCGCGTCGGCTGCGTCCTCGTCCGCGACGACCGGGTCGTCGGCGAGGGGTGGCACGCGGCGTGCGGGGGGCCGCACGCAGAGGCCGCGGCGCTGGCCGACGCTGGCGAGCGCGCCCGCGGGGCGACGGCCTATGTCACGCTGGAGCCTTGCAATCATCACGGCCGAACGCCGCCTTGCGCGGGCGCGCTGGTCGCGGCGGGCGTCGCGCGCGTCGTCGTCGGCGTGGCCGATCCGCACCCCACTGCAGCGGGCGGGGTCGCCACCCTCGAGGCCGCGGGTGTCGCGGTGACCCTGGGCGTCTGTGAGCAGGAGGCGACGGACGTCGCCGCGGTGTTCCACACCAACCAGACCGAGAGACGGGCCCACGTGAGGGTGAAGCTCGCGGCCACGCTCGACGGCTTCACCGCGGCGGCCGATGGCACGTCCCAGTGGATCACCGGACCCGAGGCCCGCCGCGCGGTGCACGCCCTGCGCGCCGACGCCGACGCCGTGATGGTCGGCAGCGGCACGGCGCTGGTGGACGATCCCGCGCTCACCGTGCGCCACGTCGCCGCCGCGGTCCAGCCCCTCCGGGTGGTCCTTGATCGCAGGCTCAGACTCCCGCCAACCCATCAACTTGCCAGCACTTCACACGCCCCTACACTCGTGCTGACCGAGGCGCCGGAGCTGCTGGACCAGCCACGTTGCGCCGCCCTCAGGGAGCGCGGAGTCGACGTGGTGTGTGTGCCCACCCCTGCCGATCAGACCTGGCTCGGCGCCGTGCTGGCGCACCTGCTGGCCCGTGGCGTGCACAGCGTGCTCTGCGAGGGCGGGCATCAGCTGGCCGGCAGCTTGCTGCGGGCGGGGCTCGTGGACCACCTCGACGTGGTCGTCGCCCCCAAGCTGCTCGGCGCCGGCCGTCGGCTGTGGCCGGAGCTGGGCATCGCCACCCTCGCGGAGGCCCGGCAGCTGCGCATGGACCCTCCGCGGCAGGTCGGTGCCGACATCTGGTTGAGCGGGCGACCCGCCCGCGGGGAGCGCTGATGTTCACTGGCATCATCGAACACGTCGGCCGCGTCGTCGCCATTCGCAGTCAGGGCGGGGACGCGCGCGTCTCCGTGGCCGCCAGCTGGCCCGACGCCGTGGTGCCGGGCGTGGCGCTGGGCGACAGCGTCGCCGTCAACGGCACCTGCCTCACCGTGGTCCACTTCGCGTGTGAGGGCGACACGGTCCACCTGGACTTCGACGCCAGCCACGAGACCCTGGCCAAGACGTCACTGGGCTCCCTCGCCGCCGGCGCGCGCGTCAACCTGGAGCGCGCCCTTCGGGTCGGCGACCGCCTCGGTGGCCACTGGGTCACCGGCCATGTCGACGCCACGGGCACGCTGGCTCAGATCGACCGCAACGGCGAGGCCTGGGACGTGAGCTACCGCATGCCTAAGCAGCTCGAGCCCGAGCTGGTGCAGAAGGGCAGCATCTGCATCGACGGCGTCTCGCTCACGGTCAACCGGGTGTGGGCGCAGCACTTCTCGGTCACGTTGATCCCCCACACCGTGGCGCACACGCAGCTGCTCGAAGGCGGCGCGGGCAAGCGCGTCAACCTCGAGACCGACATCGTGGGCAAATACCTCCGCCGTTTCGTGCAGCTCGGCGAGGTGCGCGAAGCGGCTGGCCTCGACCTGGCCAAGCTCAAGGAGGCAGGCTTCGCGTGAACCCTAAGATGCCGACCTTCATTGCGCTTTCCTCAAGATCCTCCGAATATGGCGGACAATTGGGTTCCTGCAGCGCTTTTGGCCCGGCTCGATCGGGCTCCGATCCGCTTGTCCGCGCCGGGTTTCGGTGCTACCCAGGCGCACCCCAAACCCCCTGCGTAGCGTCGAGGATCATGGTGTCAGTGGCCCGCCTCATCAGTTCAACTCTCGCAGCGGTGGCGCTGCTGTTGAGCGGTGCCGGCGCGTCTGCCCAAGAAGGCCCGCCTCCTGCGCGGCCGTCGGCCGGTCCAGGCGCGGCTGGCGTGGCGACGGCCCCGGTCGACACCCGGCCGCCGCCCAAGAAGGTGCAGCCCAAGTCCGACGTCGGGCCGAAGGCGCGCGGAGAGGCCTCCGGCGCTGCCGGGTTGGAGGGGCTGCCCGCCAACGCCGTCACCGTGCGCTCGCTCATCGTTCAGAAGCGTCTGCCCGAAGCCCTGCGCATGGCCGACGCCGTCCTGCGTCGCTACCCCAACGACATGGAGGTGGCCCTGCAGCGGGCGCGGCTGCTCTTCTGGCTCGGCAAGCCCAAGCGGGCGGAGAAGGCGGCCGTCGCGCTCTACCGACGGGACAATCGCAACTTCGGGGCGCTCCGGCTCGTCGGCGACATCCGGCAGCAGCGCGGCGACAAGCGCGGCGCCATCCGCGCCTACCGCGAGGCCCAGCTCCGCGGTGACCCGGACGTCGCCCTGGCGCTGCGGCTCATCAGCCTCTACCTGGCCATCGGTGAGCCCGAGCTCGCGCTGGCGCAGCTGCGACCGGGCATGGACCTCCCCGACGAGATGGCCTTTCAGCTGGGTCGCGCGCGTCACCCCTGGCTGCTGCAGGCCTGGGGCGGGCTGACCCACTTCAACGGCCAGACCTGGCGCCGGGTCGCGGCCGACGCCACCTACACCTGGTCGTCTCGGCTCTCGCTCTACGGCGGCCTCTCCCTGGAGGATCGTGGCCCGGACCGGCTCGGCGTGCAGGCCAGCGCGTGGCTCTTCTTCACCGGCGACAAGGTGGTGGGCGACGTCCGCCTGGCCTGGTCTCCGCTGACAGGGGGCTACCTGCCGCCCATCGACATCTGGGGCGAGGCCGCCTACCGCTTCCACAAGCGCTTCTCCGTCGGCCTGTGGGCGCGCTACGCCAACTACGAGGTGTCGCCGCTCTACACCATCGGCCCCTACGTGCCGATCTACCTGGGCAAGCTGACCCTCAAGCCGGGCTACCTGCTGGTGGTGCGCGGCCCTACGGTCGCGGGGGACCTGGGTCAGGTGGGTCACACCTTCTTCTTCCGCTCCCGCTGGGAGCAGAGCATCCGCACGGCCTTCTTCGCCTGGTTCTATTACGGCCAGGAGGCCGTCTTCAACAACCGCTCGGTCTACGGACCGGACGAGTCCGGCCCCTCCCTGGTGGTGGGTTGGGACCAGTGGTTCGGAGACCGCTGGGGCATTCGCTTGATGGGCACGGTGTACCGTCAGCTTGAGGTGGGCGCGACGATGTTCGACGTCCTGGCAGCGCTGAGGTTGCGACTTTGAGCTTTGAACAGCTGTCGCTGGCAGAGATCATCGTCATCATCGTGGTGGCGGTCGAGGTCGTGATCGTGCTCGCCGCGATCGTGACGCTTGTCATCCTGCGTCGCCGCGCCATGCAGCGGGAGCAGCGCTACGACCGCGCGCGTAATGAGCTCAGCGAGATCATTCAGGAGTTCGGAGGGCCGGAGGACGCCAGCGCGCGCCGCGGCGCCTACGCCGTGGTCCAGCGCCTGGGCAAGGACAGCGGCCGTCGCCTGCTGGTTGAGCTGGGCGAGTTCCTCACCATCGACCTGGTCGAGCCGCTGGCGTCGGTCTTCGTCGAAGCGGGCCTGGCGCAGGAGTCGCGGCAGGCGTCCAAGCGCCGGCCGTGGGAGCGGCTGCGGGTGATCCGCGAGGCGCGCGCGCTCAACGACCCGGCGGACCTGCTCTCGGGCCTGATTCGAGACGAGAGCCCCGACGTGCGCCTGAGCGCCTTCGAGGCCCTGTGCGCGCTCGGGCGGGCGGGCGAGGCGCTGGTGGCGCTGCCGGAGATCTCCACCGACGGGCGGCTGGTCCGCATGCGAGCCGTGGACGCGCTGGCGAGCACGGAGCCGCTGCCGATCAACGAGCTCAGTCAGCTCTCGGAGAGCGACAGCTCCGACCTCCGGCTCATCACCGTCGGGGCGCTCGGGCGCGCCGGGGCCCGCGAAGCGGTGCAGGTCATCATCAACGCGGTCACCGACACCGACGTGGAGGTTCGCATCGAAGCGCTGCGTTCCCTGCGCGAGATGGAGGACCGCAGCGCGCTGCCAGCCTGTATCGCCGCGCTCAAAGACGAGTTCTGGGAGGTCCGCTCCGCGGCCGCTGGCACGGTCGCCGATCTGGGCGGCGACGGCGCGGCGGAGCACCTCGGGCCGCTCCTCGACGACAGCGCCGAGTGGGTGCGGCACAACGCGGCGCTGGGCCTGCGTCGCTGCGGCGCGGCGGGCATCGCGACGCTGCGCGAGGCCGCCAAGCACGGCAACGAGAGCGCGAGCGCGGCCATCGCCGAGCATCGGCTGCAGACGGAGGGAGCGTGACAAGCTTTCTCAACCTCGCGGTCCTCTTCTACTTCGTCGCGCTGACGGCGGGGTACATCGCGCAGTTCGTCGCCGCCGTGTTCGGCGTCGTTCGCGTCCGCCGCGATCTCGAGGGGTCGTCTCCCGAGAACGTCAGCCTGCGCGGCCGCGCGACCCTGCCGATCTCGATCATGGTGCCGGCGTACAACGAGGAGAAGACCGTCGTCGAGTCGGTGCGCGCGCTGCTCAACCTGCGCTATCCGCAGCACGAGGTCGTGGTCGTCAACGACGGCTCCAAAGACGACACCATGGGGCAGCTTCGGACCCATTTTGCGCTCGAGCCGGTGCCGCTCGACATCCGCCACGACCTGCAGACGCGCCCGATCCGCGCGGTCTACCGCTCCGCCATCAACCGTCGCCTCGTCGTCATCGACAAGGAGAACGGCGGCAAGGCCGACGCGCTCAACTGCGCGGTGAACGCGGCCCGCTTCCCGCTGGTCTGCGCCATCGACGCCGACACGCTCATCATCCCCGACGCGCTGCTGCGCCTGGTCCGCCCCTTCCTGAGCGATCTCGAAGTGGTGGGCGTGGGCGGCACGCTCTGCCTCGCCAACGGCTGCCGCATCGACAAGGGCAACGTGGTCGAGGTCGGCCTGCCGCGCTCCTGGCTCGCCCGCTTCCAGGTGGTCGAGTACATGCGCGCCTTCCTGGTCGGCCGCCTCGGGTGGGACGGGCTCGGCGGCAACCTCATCGTGTCCGGCGCGTTCGGGCTCTTCCGCCGCAGCGCCATCATCCAGTCCGGTGGCTACGCGGTGGACTCGGTCGGCGAGGACATGGAGCTCATCGCCCGGCTGCGTCACAAGGTGCCGCGTTGGCTGCAGGCTCGGGCCATCCGTCACCTGCCCGATCCCGTGAGCTTCACCGAGGCGCCGGAGAGCATCCGCATCCTGGGCAACCAGCGCGACCGCTGGCAGCGCGGCCTCATGGACACGCTGTGGCGCCACCGCGGCATGACGCTGAACCCGCGCTACGGCGCCATCGGCCTCTTCGCCATGCCCTTCTACTGGCTCTTCGAGCTGATCGGCCCGGTGATCGAGTTCGGGGGCTACCTCTACTTCTTCATCACCTTCATCGCCGGCGAGCTCGAGCCCCTCTTCGCCTCGCTCTTCGCCATCGTGGCCATGCTGAGCGGCTTCGGCTTGAGCGTGGGCGCGATCCTGCTCGAGGAGCTGTCGCTCTCCTTCTTCCGCGCTCCGGGCGACATGCGCCGCCTGATCACGGTGGCCGTCCTGGAGAACTTCGGCTACCGCCAGATGCTGCTCTTCTACCGCATCCGCGGCATGTTGAAGTACATGACCGGCAGTCACGGCTGGGGTCGCATGACCCGTCAGGGCTTCGCGGTCGACTACACGCGAAACCGCGGTGGCGGCGGCGTCTTCGTGCCGGTCATCGTGCTCACCCTCGTCACCGTGATGCTGGCGCTGCCGGTGGCCTGGCTGGTCAAGCCGCGGGACAACACGCGGGTCCTGGTGGTCGACAAGACCGTGCCGCTGGAGAGCTACCGCGAGCACCATCGGTTGATGTGGATGCTCTCGCAGCACAAGGCCCCCGCGCCCGGCAACCGGCTGCTGTGGAACCGCGAGCGCGACTACATCGGCTACGACCCCACCTCGGGTGAGTACATCGACGTGGCCGACCGGCACCTCGAGGGCAAGGACGTCATCTACGTGGCGGACACCTACGGCGTGTACACCGGCGACTACGAGGCGGCGCGGCTTAACCTCGAGCACCTCGAGCGATCCAAGCGCATCTACGGTGGCCTGAAGATGGAAGAGGTCCAGGCCATCGAGCGGTTCGCCAACCGCGGCGGACGGGTGGTGGCCGAGTTCAACTCCTTCGCCAGCCCGACCTCGGGCGAGGTGCGCCGCCGCATGGAGAAGATCCTGCACCTGCGGTGGACCGGCTGGGTGGCCCGCAAGGCGAACGAGCTCTCCGACTACCGCGAGATCGCAGAGTGGATCCGCAAGCGTTGGGAGAAGGAGTTCGGCCGCCCGTGGGACCTCGAAGGGCCCGGCGTGATCTTCGTGCACGAGGACGAGCGCGTGCTCGTGCTGCGCGTCGGACCGGAGCTGAGCGGCCCCGACGTGGTGGTCCAGCAGGACGGCGACGACATCCCGTACAAGTACTGGTTCGACATCGTCGTGGCGGAGCGCGAGTCCGACGTGCGCACCAGCTACAAGATCCCGACGACGCCCGAGGGCACTCGGCTGCTCAAGGCCTTCGGCATCCCCAGCGTGTTCCCTGCGGTGGTGCACGACGACAACTATGAGCGCACCTACCTCGCGGGCGACTTCTCGGACTTTGGCGGCATCTTCGACCCGCCGTGGCTCGCCGGGATCACCACGATCCGGCTGTGGCTGGCCAAGGCTGGGCTGGTGACGCCGGAGGCTCGACTGACCTGGGAGGTCTACGCGCCCGTGGTCGAGCGGCTGCTCGAGTCTGACGGGTGACCGCCCGCGTCCGGTCGACGTCCTCGCGGACCCTGAGCCGAGCGGCCCGCTTGGTCGGGTTGGCTCTGGTGGCCACGCTCGCGGCGTGCAGCGGCCCGAAGCACGGGCGCCCCACGTCGGGGCGCTGCGCGAGGCCAGATCCGGTCCGTTGGGCGGCCATGGCCAGCCAGTCGCTACGCGTCGCGGCCTTCGCGGAGCGCCCCCTCTACGACGTCGACGGCAAGGGCGGCGCGACCAAGCTCCCCACCCCCAGCTGCCCGGACTGCGCGGCGGTGGTCAGCTACCCGGACCCCAACCGACACCGGGGCGGGCCGGGCGGCTTCGAGCGCATGGCCAACCGCAGCTACACCTACGACAACGCGCTGGTGGCCCTCGTGCGCATCGGCGAGGGGCGGCACCGCGACGCGCGCCGCATCCTAGCGACCCTGGCCGCGCTGCAGCGCTCCGACGGCGGCTGGGGCTTCTCGTTCAACATCCGCGGCGACGGCTTCTACAACGCCGGCTACGTGCGCAGCGGCGTCGTCGCGTGGATCCTCTACGCGTTCGCGCGCTACACCGAGCTCTCGGGGGACCGGGCCTTTGTGCCGGTCATGCGCAAGGCGGGCGGGTGGCTCGCCGCGCGCCGCGACCCGCGCAACGGGCTGATCCGTGGCGGGCTGGGTCGTTGGCTGTTGGGCGGCCGGCGCTACGAGCCCGGCTTTGTCGCCACCTGGGCCAGCACGGAGCACAACGTGGACGCCTGGTTCGCCCTGCGTCTGGCGGCGCGCGTGGACCCGGCCGGTCGCTGGCTCTCCCACGCGGGGCTGGGCGCGGCGATTCACCAGCACCTGTGGCTGCCGGACGAGGGGCGCTTCGCCCGCGGCACCGACGGCGCCAAGGTCGACCGGGTCACCGCCCTGGACGCCGCCGGGACCTGGTCCGCGCTCTTCGCGGTCGCCTCGGGCCGGCCTGAGCGCGCGCGGGGTGGGCTCACCTGGGCGAGCCGCACCCTGGGGTTCAACGAGGCCGGGTGGCGCGCACACCGGCCTGACAACGAGGTCTCCGAGCGGCTGTGGTTCGTGGAGGCGAGCGTCGCCCGCTCCATGGCCTTGTCGCGGCTCGGCGACCAGCAGGCCGCGGTGGCCGATGTCGGGCAGCTCGCCCAGTGGGCGTGTGTCCGCGGCGTGCCCTTGGCGTACAGCAGCCGGTGGGTCAAAGACTTCCCCCTCACCCCCGCCGCCGCACCGACCGCGTGGTTCGTGCTTGCTGCGCGTGAGGTGGGCGGCGCGTCGGCGCCCTTCCTCTGGCGCGCGCGCCTGCCGTGAGCCGGCGCGGCGGGGCTTGGACAGCACGGAGCGTCCGCCGACCGTGGGCGGCGCCCGCCCTCCGACGCGCTTTGACCCCTCGGGCGGGCCGGGCATACTCCCGGGCCATGCGTGTTGCCGCCCCCAAACTGACCGCCGTCTCCCTGGCCCTCGCCCTGGTCGTGGCCCTGGCCGCGTGCGGGAGCGACGGGGGGCTGGAGGTGCCGCTCGCCGGGCCGGTGCAGGCCGCGCTCCAGGACCCGACGGCGCTGCCGCGCGCGGCCACCGCCACGTCCGACGCCGCACCTGCGGCGGCACGCGCTGTCGCGGTCGCCGCGGCGGCCGCGGACCGGCCCCGGCCGGCCGGCGGTGCGCGACCCGCCCCAGGCGGCGACGAGGCGGCGCCAGGGACCGCTGTAGATCCCGCCGCCGCTCCCGCCGCCGCTCCCGCCTTGGCCGCGAACCCCGCCGACGGCCCCGCCGCTTCGGCGGACGATCCCGACGATCCCGACGCACCCCCGCCGGGCCGGCCTGCAGGCGCCGCGGTGGAGGCAGACGCACCGCAGGGGGATCGGCACGCCGGCGACGAGCCGGGAGCGGACGCCCCGGCAGCATCGCCACCGAGCCCCAGCGCCGGTCGCCGCGCCGGACCCGACGCAGGCAAGCCGTCGCAGGCGCAGCGCGACCGGGCGAAGCGGCGGGCCGCTGCCGCGCAGGCCGCACAGCGCCGCAAGGCTGCGCGCAAGAAGCCGGGCCCACGGCGCGCCGCCAGCCGGGTCCGCGCGCCCGCGCGCAAGCCGACACCGGAGCCGTCGGCGGTGCCCCTGCCACCCGGCAAGGACGCGACCGACCTCTACTACGAGGGCAAGCGCGCCCTCGAGGCCCGGCGCTACTCCGCGGCCATCGCGTCGCTACGGGCGTCTCAGCAGCTCCGACCCAGCGGCCGGACGCTGACCCTCCTCGGGCGGACCTACTTTGACGCGGGCCGACTCAAGGACGCGGAGCGGGCGCTGCGTCGCGCAGGCAACCGCGCCGACGCCCTGCTGCTGCTCGCCACGCTCTATCAACAGCAGGGCAACTCCTCGCGCGCGCGCCGGGCGTACAAGGCGCTGCTGACCCACCACCCGGACCACCCGCGCGCGGACTGGGTGCGTCGGCTGCTCAAGACCCTGTAGGAGTCGCCATGCGCATCACGCTCACCACCGTCACCGCGCTCTGCGCCGCGCTCAGCGCGCTCGGCTGCTCACGGACGCCCGCGGCCCACACGTCGCCCGCGCCGTCCGCCGCCCAAGCCACGCCCAAGGTCGCCCCTGCCGCGGCGCCCGCCAAGGCGGAGCCGGTGGTGGCCCAGCGCAGCGAGTTCGTCGCCACCGGCAAGCCGACGCCTCCCTGCCGCGACTGTGACAAGAACGACGGCGGCTCCCACCCGCAGTACCACGGCCAGCCGCAGATGAAGCTGGACCCCAAGACCCTCGCTGACGCGCAGAAGACCGTGGACGCGACCTGCGATCTGCTGGACGCGGGGGTCAAGATCCTCGAGTCCCACGTGAAGACGCCAGAGAAGGCCGAAGCCGCGCTCAAGAGCTACCAGAAGGAGCACAAGGCCAAGATCGCCGACGTGCTCCACCGCGCCGACGAGGTGCGCGGACGGCTGAAGGCCGCTGGCTATGACCAGGACATCCCCGCGGAGATCCGCCCGGCCTTCGAGAAGCGCATGGGCGCGATCCAGAAGCGGCTGGAGACGATGCGCACCACCTACAGCCAGCATCCCGCGGTGTTGGAGGCCTTTGGCGCCTTTTTCCCGCGGAGGCGGTGACCGTTGACCGAGCCTGACGAGCGTCGGCGACTGGAAGCCAAGCGAATCGAACAAGCGATCTTTCGTGTCCGACTCGCCGAGGCGTTTCGCCGTCGCGCTGTCGTGGTGTGGGGCTGGGCGGGCGTGCTCCTGGCCGTGGGTGCCCTCGTAGCCGGCGCGAGCCTGTGGGGCAACGCCGGCATGGCGGATCGCGTGCTGCTCCACGGCGCCCTGATTCCGGAGCGCGTCTCGGAGGGCGAGTGGTGGCGCATGCTCTCGGGCACGCTGCTGCACAAGAGCTGGCCGCACCTGGTGGTCAACCTCGTCGGGCTGCTGCTCATCGGCCGCCACGTGGAGGTCGCCTTCGGTCGAAGCGGCTTCATGTCGCTGTATGTCGGGGCGTCCATGGCGGGCGCGGTGGGCACCATCGCGGCAGATCAGGTGATCAGCGTCGGCGCGTCCGGCGCCATCTTTGGCCTGGGCGGGGCCCTCGTGGCGCTGGGGCTGCGGCTGTGGCGCTCGCTGTCGCCGGAGCTCAGGCGCGCGCTGGTGGGGGTGCCCATGGTGGTGCTCAGCGGCATGCTGCTCCTCGGAGTCTGGGGCAACGAGGGCATGAGCGCCGACACGACCGACGGTGCCGCCCATGTCGGCGGGACCATCGGTGGCCTGGCGCTCGGGTTGGTGCTGCCCCTGCGGCTGCGCGACAAAGAGGGGCGCGCCCTGACCGAGGAAGGCTCACGCTGGGCGCGGCGCTATGTGACCGCCATGGCCTTGTTCTTGGGCGCGTTGGTGGTGGGCGCGGGCTTGATGGTGGCGCAGCGCTCCGACGTCGCGCCCCAGCTCGCTGCGCCGGCGACCCGAACCCTGCACGTCCAGGGCGCTGCCGTGTTGGTCCCGACCGCGCTGCGGAGCGGCGTGTGGCGCTCCAACGAGTGCCAGGGCGACGCGGTCGACCCCACGTGGACCCTCAGCACGCGCCGCGTGGCCTGCTTTCAGCTGCCGATGGGGGGACTGCTCCTGGTCGGCGAGCCGCAGCGCATGCTGACGCTGGACCCTGGCGACGTCGACGCGCTGCGCCGGGCCCGGGACGAGCGCCGCTTCGTCTGGCGGCAGTCCCGGGTGCTCGTGGCGCCGGCTGGCGGGCGCTTGGTCTTCGCGGTGCTCGGCCACGAGGGCATGCTCGCGGGCTACACCGACGCGCTGGCGCCGCTGCTGCCGGCTGCCGACACGGTCACGCTCCCTGACAGCGCGACCCAAGTTGAGGGTGGGGTTTCGGCCCCTGGTCTGGCAGGGTCGGCGCCCAAGGAGGGGCCATGACCTCGGCGAATTCGACCAAGACGTTGCTGGCCGTGGTCGCGGTGGCCGTGCTCGGCGGCACGCTCTTCGCTCGGCTGTGGACCGGCGCCGCGCGCGAAGACCAGACGCGCCGGGTCGAGCGGCTGCTCGCGGCCTCGGGGGCGAAGCCGGTGGAGCGGGCGCTGGACCTGGCCCGGGTCGACGTGCCACTGGAGGCCCTGCCCGCGACCGGAATCCAGGGGAGCCGCAAGATCCTCGGTGGGCTGCTGGCCGACCACCCGGTGGTGCTGCTGAACTTCTGGGCGTCGTGGTGCCCGCCCTGCCTCGATGAGCTGCGATCTCTCCAGCGTCTTGGGAAGCTGCTGAGGCCCTACGGCGTTCAGATCGTGGCGGTCTCCTACGACGACGACTGGCCGGCACAGCAGCGCGTGTTTCGCGAGCTCCTGGGGACCGACTCGCCGCCGCACGTGCTGTGGACGCGAGACCCGCAGGGGCAAGAGGGCGACGCCGCCAAGATGATGCGCACGGCGCTCGGCACGGAGAAGCTGCCGGAGACGTGGGTCCTGCGGGGCGGGCAGATCGTGTCCCGCTTCGTCGGCGCGCAGGACTGGAGCAAGCCAGAGGTCGTCCGCTACCTGGGCGCTGTGGCGCAGAGCGCGCCGTGACCGAGGCGCGACCAGAGGTCGATGCGCCGCTGACCGAAGACGGGCTGGTCGAGGCGGTGCTCGTGCCGCCCGCCGGCCTGGTGCCCGTGGTGTTGCTCGCCTTCCTCGTCGTCGCGGCGTGGGCGGTCTTGGACCCTGCGCAGGTGCGGTCTCCCGCGCGCCCCGACCTGACCCTGACCAGCTGGCAGGACGGCGCAGACGCGCTGGCGGCGCGCCGAGACGCGACGCCCTTCACCCCCGGCCCCGACGACGTCGCCATCGCGCGTGAGCTGGCCGTGTGGCTCGCCCTCGAGGCGACCCGCGGTGTGGCGGCCCTCGCGCGGGACCCTGACGCGCGGGCTCGGCTGGGACGTCTCGAAGAGCGGGTGCGGCGGGTCGGCGTCCGCCGGGGGCGTCGGCATGTCGAGTCGGCGGCGACCGCGTGGGCGCGCTCGGTCCGCGCCGCCTTCGAGGCCGACCTGCGCGCGGCGAAGGGCGACGCGGAGTCGTGGTTTGCGCGTGGGCAGGGTCAGACCCATCGGATGGCACCCGGGCTGGTCCAGACCCTGCTGCAGTCGGGGGTGGCGTCCTGGTGGGACGCCCGAGGCGGACGTCTGGCGCCCGGCGCTCGTCTGGTGGTCGAGGCCGCGTTGGAGCAGCGCTACCTGGCGCTGGCGCGGCGCATGCCTGCGCCTCGCCCCACGCTGAGCACGCCCCTCGAGACGCTCCTGCTGCGCTACCGCGTCGAGTCCCACGCCGGGCTGACCCTGCGCCGACGGATGCAGCTGGCCGAGCAGCTGAGCGAGCGTGACCCGGCGTGGCCGCGCGCCTACGCGACCGCGGTGCTGATGGCGCGCGCAGGGAAGTTTCGCGCCGCGCGGGCGTGGTTCATGCGCGCCGCGGAGCTCGGGGAGCGGCCCGACGACGCGCGGCGCAACGCGCGCTGGTGTCGCCGCCAGCAGCGTCTCCGCCGGCGCTGAGGTCGCCGTCACGAGGGGCGCCCGTCACAGCGCGGTCGCAGGCTCGGGTCAGGAGGTGTGGGTCGGCTGTTCGCCGGTCAGCGGGGCTGCCCCGGTGGCCTGCGCGAGCCGGGCGACGGCGTCCCGAAACGTGTCCCCACGGTGGGCATAGGACTTGAACGCGTCGAAGCTCGCGCACGCCGGGCTCAGCAGCACGACCCCACGCGCTCCGGCCAGCTGCCAGGCGCGCGGGACCGCGGCGTGCAGATCTGGGACGTGGTGCACGGGCGGCGCGTCGGGAAGGTCGGCGAGCGCCGCGGCGATGCGATGCGCGGTCGCCCCGGTCAGCACGACCTCGTCCGCGTGGTCGCGGATCACCACCGCGAGCTCGCCGAAGTCCGAGTCTTTCTCGCTGCCGCCGCCGATCCACACCAGCCGCTCCCCCTCGGCCTTGCTCGTGCCGCGCAGGCCCGCCATGGCTGCGTGTGGGTTGGTCGCCTTGCTGTCGTTGACGAAGCGAACCTCGCCGATGCGCCCGACGGGCTCGCAGCGATGTCGCGGCGGCGCGAAGGTCCGCAGCCCCCGGCGGATCGCGGCCAGCGGGACACCGAACGCGAAGGCAGCGGCGCTGGCCGCGAGCGCGTTGTCGTGGTTGTGCACGCCTCCCCAGGGCTGCGGGCCGTCGACCCCCAGCTCCGTGGTCGCGGCCAGGTCCCAGGTGCCGCCCCCGGCGACCAGCTGCAGGTGCCCGTCGCGCAAGGTCGCGCCCGCCGGCAGCTCCGCACGGGCCGAGAAGGGCAGCACCGTCGGCCCCGTGGGGGTCGACCGAACCAGCCGCTCGCGCAGCGTGGCGAAGCGCCGGTCGTGGCCGTTGACCACCACCGTGTCGCCGGGGCCACAGTTCTGGGCCAGGGCGACCTTGGCGGCGATGTAGGCGTCGAAGTCGTGGTCGAAGTAGTCGAGGTGATCTGCCGCGATGTTGGTCAGCACGGCGACCCGCGGGCGAAAGAGCGGCGACGTGATGAGCTGGAACGCGCTCACCTCAGCGACCACCACAGCCCTCGGCCCCAGCTTGTCGACGTGGTCACACAGCGGCTCTCCGATGTTCCCGGCCAGCAAGGTCTCGTAGCCCGCGCTCTCGCACAGCGCGGCCAACATGCAGGCCGTGGTCGTCTTGCCGTCGGTCCCGGTGATCGCGAGGATCGGGTGGCCGGCCCCCTGGTTGGCGGCGCGGTCGAGTCGGTAGAAGAGCTCGACCTCGCCGATGACGGCGGCCGCCGAGGCGTGCACGCGCTTCCACGTCGGCGTCGTGGGCCCAATCCCCGGCGACAGCACCGCGATCTCGCCCGGCCGCGCTGCGTAGGACGCGCCGCACCGCGCCTGCACGCGCGGGTCGAGCTGGTCGAGCCGCGCCCGCAGCTGGTCGGCGGGCGCGTCGTCCCACGCGATGACCTCGGCGCCGCGCCGCGCCAGGGCGTTGGCGGCCGCGACACCGCTCCGGCCCAGCCCGAGCACGGCGTAGAGCCCGCCGGCCACGTCGTCCCACACCGCGCTGCGTTGGAGCCGACGTTGCAGCTCCAGGCTCGCGTCGCTGCCCGGCGCGCTCACGCCACGCCCCCGCGGCCGGTGACGTAGGCGTCCGCGACCTGGAAGAGGTCGTCCCCTCCGAAGAAGAGCACGGTCGCCGGCGCGTCGACATGGTCGCCGAGCCAGCTCGGGATCGCCTCGATGTCGTCGACGTAGGTCACCTCGTCGCAGCGCTCGCGGATCCGCCGACACAGCAGGTCGGTGTCGACCCCGGGGATCGGCACCTCCCCAGCCGTGTAGAGCTTCGTGATCACGACGCGGTCTGCGTCCTCGAAGGCCTCGGCGTAGTCGTCCTGCAGGTAGTGGATCATGGTGAAGCGGTAGGGCTTGAACACCGCCACGACCTCCCCCTCGGCCTGCCCGCGAGCGGCCTTGAGCACCCGGCGAATCCCGGTGGGGTGGCTGATGTAGTCCTTGACCACCTCGACCCCGCCCGCGTCCACCAGGGTGAAGCGGTTCTCGAGCCCCCGGTACGCGGTGATCGCCTCGCGAGCGACCTCCTGCGGAACCCCCAGCTCGATGGCTGTGGCCAGCGCTCCGAGCAGGTTCGCCGCGTTGTAGGCGCCGGGGAGGCTGATCTCGACCGGCCCCAGGTCGCCCCGCTCGCGGTGGACTAGCGTGAACGCGCCGCGCATCCGCTGGTTGGTGAGCTTGGCGCCCTGGTAGTGGGCGTCGGGGCTGTCGAAGCCGAAGCCGACGACCTTCACGCCGCGCGCTCGGACGTCGTCGAGCTGCTCGTAGATGCGCCGTGCGCCCGTGTCGTCCAGGTTGAGGACCGCCAGCTCGAGCCGCGGGTTGTCGCGAAAGAAGCGGAGCACGAGCTGCTCGAGCTGAGCCCAGTCTTTGTAGTAGTTCAGGTGGTCCAGCTCGAGGTTGTTGAGGATGGCCACCGTGGGCTGCGAGTTGACCAGGGAGCCGTCGCTCTCGTCGACCTCGGCCACCATCCACGTGTCCCCGTCGCGGGCGTTGTTGTTGTAGTTGAGCAGCAGCCCGCCGATCAGGTACCCCGGCGCGTGGCCACCGGCGTCGAGCAGCCAGGTGACCGCGCCGCTGACCGTGCCCTTGCCATGGGTGCCGATCACCCCGACGGCGTTGCGGTCCTGCAGCAGCCGGCCAAGCACCTCGGAGCGATGCACGATCTCGAGGCCCTGGGCGCGCGCCGCCACGATCTCCGGGTTGGTCTCCGGGATCGCGGTGCTGTGGACCACGACGTCCACCCCGGCGAGGTGGGCCGCGTCGTGGCCGATGTGGACCGTGATCCCGAGCTCGCGCAGGGCCAGGGTGAGCTGACTCTCGCGCACGTCGCTGCCCTGCACCTCCGCGCCGCGGGCGTGCAAGAGGCGGGCGACCGCCGAGACGCCGATGCCGCCGATGCCGATGAGATGCCAGGTACCCGAGATCCCAGTGCTCACGTTGCCTCCTGTGGTGTGGGCCGCGCGCCCGTCAGGGCTGCGACGAACCTGCGTCTAGCAGGGCGCCAGCGCGAAGTCGAATCCAGGCCGAGGCGTGCGACTTCGCCGCCTGCGCGATGGCCGCGCGTGCTGGTGCGCCGCCGATCTCGTGGAGCGCGAAGAGGGCCGCGTCCGCGACCTCCGGTGGGGCGGTGCGCAGCAGCCCGATCAAGACCGGCACGCTGCGCGCCTGGCCGAGCCGGCCCAGCGCCGCCGCAGCCACCTGCGCGACGTCTGCCAACGAGCTCGCGCAGGCGCGCTCGACCGCGTCGACGCTCCCCACGAGCCCGCGCTCGCCGACCTCCTGCAGGGCGGCCGCCCGCTGCCAAGGGTCCCCTCGCTTGACCACAGCGAGCAGCGTGGCCTCGGGCTGGTGCAGGGCCCACAGCTGACCGAGCGCACGCTGGGTCGCCAGGGTCGCCGCACGCACCAGGCGCGCCCGCACGCGTCGGCGCAGCGACGCGGGGGCCGCACGGACCAGGGGGCCCGCGGCGTCCACCGTCGCGCGGCCCACCTCTGGCTTGCCCTTCGGACCGCCGCGCTCCACATGGGCGACGGCGGACACGATCAGCGTCGCCCCTTCGGCCGCGCGGTCGGGGCGCACCAGCTTCGGGCCACTCCCGGCATAGTCCAGGGTCAGCGCGACGCCGACCTGCTCCGCCAGCGGGCGCTCGCGACAGGCCGCGGTGTCGACCTGGAGCACCTCGATTCTCGCCAGCGCGTCTCGGGCCACGGCCTCGTCGACCTCGAGCTGGGGCAGGCGTCGCTGGGGCGGGGTCGCCTGGGTCAGCTGCAGCGCCGCGAGGCAAAAGCGCGGCGCCGCCCAAGGGTCCGCTTTGGGACTGGCGGTCGCGGCGGGGGGCGACGGAGCCGGGTTGCGCGCCGCCGACGGCCGGGTGGACGCCTTGCCGCAGCCGCCACAGCCCAGGGCCCAGGCGAGCGCGAGCAGGCACAGCGGGGGAGGCGCTGGTCGCCAGCCGCTCACTCGCCGCGCCCCGGGGGCAGGGCGTCGTCGAGCACGATCAGGTGGTTCATCGCCCGGGACGCGCCGACGTAGAAGAGCGGGAGCGCGCGTGGGTGGTGGTCGAGCTCGGTCAAGATCACCACCGGAGCCTCGAGCCCCTTGAAGGCCTGCACGCTGCTCAGCCGAACGACACCAGGCCCCCCGTCCGCGCTGACGACGGCCGGCCCGACCGGCTGCTGGAGCGCGGCGACCCGCGACTTGGCCGGGCTGCGGCCGGTGAGGATGACGATGTCCTCAGGCCGCAGCCCGCCGCGGTCGATCAGCTCGTGCAGGATCCGGCGCAGGGTCGCTGCGAGGTCGCTCGTCGCCCGCTCCACCTGCACCGGCACGCCCTGGGGCGACGCGCAGGGCGTGTCGCGGACGCGCGGCTCCGCCCGGCCGAGCCACGTGTGAATCGCGCGGGTGTTGCGCCAGTTGGTCTGCAGCTGGACCGCCTCCTCTGCGCCCGGGACCTTGGCCGGGTGGTCGCGCAGGCACTGGCCGTCGTCATAGAACAAGTAGCGAATCGCACGCGCACGGTCGCGACACACGGCGTCGAGGGCGGTCCACCACACCGGCAGGAAGTCCTGGGCCTCGTCGACGACGACGGCGTCGAAGGGCGACGTGGCGACGACGCGGGGCGCCACCGCGATCAACTCCCGCGGCAGGTCGAGGTCGAAGAAGCGCCGCCGCGCGGCGTGGCCCTGCGGCAGCTCCACCTGCCGCGCGTCGAGGTCGGCGAGCTGCCAGCACAGCTCGTGGAAGTGCAGCGCAGTGATCAAGGGCTCGTCAGCGGTCTCGTCGCGCAGATAGTGCCCAAGGGCCTTGTTGTAGCAGGTGAGCAGCACGCGCAGCCCCTGACGCGCCAGCATGCGCGCCTTGGTCAGCGCGAGCACGGTCTTGCCGGTGCCAGCGGGTCCGTAGACGGTCACCCGCCGCATGCGCGCGAGCAGCTCGAGCACGGCGGTCTGCTGAGCGCTCAACGCCAGCATCTCCGCGCGGTCTGCGTCGATGCGATCCCTGAGCCGTACGCGCACCTCGCGGGGGGCCACGAAGAGCTCCTCCAGGGCGCGCCACCACCAGCGTGGCGACGCGTTGCCGCGGGCCGGGCGACAGCCTCGCCAGTGTTCGAAGAGCGCGTCGATGCGGGCGGCGAGCGCGTCGAGGCCGACCCGGTCGACGATGCGCGCGCCCGGCGCCTGCGCCGCGAGCCCGCGCTCACCCACGAAGGCGTCGGGCACCACGAGCGCCCAGCCCACGAGCGGCCGAGAGCCCGGGCTCGCAGGCTGATGCCCAAGCAGGGTGGCCATGCCCTCCGCGGCGCGGTCCAAGGTCGTGGTGGGGTCGTCCGCGAGCGGGCCGGCCGCGGGTGTGCGCCAGCGGTCGCTGTGTGGGTCGTAGCTCAGGCCGCTGTCGAACACGTCGAGCAGCAGCGCGCCACGCTCTGGATCGGCGACGAGAAAGCTGCACTGACCGTCGGGAGAGGGCTCTCCGGGGCCGACCCAGCGGGCCCCGTGGACGACCAGCACCGACTCTGGAAGGGCCGCGCGGAGGCGGTCGTACAGGCGTCGCTCGCCGCTGCTGCAACCGCTCCGGGGACCGCTGGTGGGGACCATTCTCGCCATGGGCCGGAGCATAGCGGTCCGACACCACACAGGCCACGCCACGGGCGCACAGGGCGGGCGGGTCGCGCGGCCGCACCGGCGTCGCGACGCCGCCCAGAGACGAAGGGTGACGTCCCGCCGAGCGCGTGGGTCGCTACGGGGCGACCTCGAGGGCGCGCAGCGCGCGACGGGTGTCGTCGTCACGAGCCTGCCCGCTCAGTGAACGCAGCCAGGCCCGCGCGCGCTCCCGCGGCGCCCGCTTGAGCCAGGCCCGCGCGTGGCGGGTCGCGGCCTCCGGGTCGCCTGCCAGGACCGCCGCACGCGCTGCGCTTCGGTGCGCGCGGACGTAGTCGGGCTGCGCCTCGAGCGCGCGCTCGCACAGGCGCAGCGCCTCGCGGACGTCGCCTTGGCGCGTGAGCAAGACCGCGAGGTTGTTGAGCGCTGGTGCGGACCGCGGCGCCCACCGCACCGCCGTGGCTAGGAAGCGACCGGCCATGGGATCGTCGTGGCGCAGCAGCCAGGTGCCCCAGAGTGAGGCCCAGGTCCCCACCACGGCGCTGCCAGGGCGACCGGGCGGACAGCGCTCTTCGTCGCCGCCGCCCGCCGTGGGTCCAACCTGCGCCTGCGCGCAGGCCGCTGCAGCGGCCTCGAGGGCGCGCTCCAGGGCGGCGTGACGCTCGGAGTTGGGGCCGGGGCGTGCGTGGCCCGGCCGCAGGGTGTCCCAGGGGTAGCCCGGCCGCAGATAGGTCCCCACCTGGGCGTCTTCGAAGCCGTGACCCCGCTCCCAGAGCACCGGTCCGTCGGCGACCGCGGCCCGGACCCACAGCCCCAGCGCCTTCGCCCGCGCCTTCGGCCCCTCGGCGCGGCGCAGCGCGGCGCCCGCGGCGCTGAACGCCGAGAGGCGACCGGTGCGGTCGAGCCACGCCAGCATGCGCGGCGATCGGGTGAACACCAGCGGCACGCAGCGGCTGTCGGGACGTGAACCAACGGCCACCTGGCTCCACGTGCACGCCGCTGCGCGGAAGTCGCTGCTCGCGATCAGCAGCGAGCCCGGTGGCGTCGTGTCGAAGAGGCGGTCGGTGAGATCGGCCGCGGCCCGGAGGTCTGCGTTGGGGTGCGACGCGGTCAGCGTGTGCCCGCGCCACGCGACGAGCCCCAGAGCGACGACGAGCCCGACCGCCGTGGCGGCCCGGCCGGGCGCCCCGGTGGCCCAGGTGACCGCCTCCACGACGGCCAACCACGCGCACTGGCAGAGCAGCAGCGTGGTGAGCTGCCCCACCTGCGCGTCTCGGAGGCCCATGGGGTTGAGCCACAGGGCCACCCCGACGTCCGCCGCCAGCAGCCCCAGCCACAGCTGCGCGCTCTGGCGATCTCGGCGGGCGAGCGCGACGGCGCCGGGCGCGGCCAGCCACAGCAGGGGGCCGAGATCGGCGCTCAGCTGGCGGAGGAGCATGGCAGCGCTGGTCGGCACGCCGGTGCCGATGCGGCCAGCGAAGGCCGCGCGAATCGAAGCTGCCGTGAGGTGATCGAGCAGGGCCGGCAGCGTGCGCACGTCGCCCCACGACAGCCCCGGGTCGCGGGCCGCGGCCAGCGGCAGCGCGACGAGCCCCACCGCCGCGACCAGCGCCAGCCCGGCGCCCACGAGCACCGCGCGGAGCTTGTCGCCGCGAGCGAGCGGCGCAGTGGCGGTCGCGACCCCAGCCGCCCCAGCGGCGATGAGCGCGCTCTCAGCGTGGATGAGGGCCGCCACCCCACCGAGCGCCCACAGCCCGCTCAGCCGGCGTGCCCCTGCTTCACGGCGCCACACGAAGGCGACGGCCGCGGCGTGCAGCCAGACCCAGGGGTAGATCTCCGTGGCGCGCACGTGCAGGGCGACCGAGCCCGCCAGCATCGGCAGCGCGACGGCGCCCAGCCAGCCGTGGGCGCGCCGGGAGCCCGGCCCGCTGGCCCAGAGCAGCGCCGCCGCGAGCGCCGCGACCAGCGCTCCCGCCAGGTGCACGCGCAGCGCCAGCGAGCCGAAGACGCTCCCCAGCAGGGTGTGGCCTCCGAGCGTCAGCATGGGGAAGCCAGTGGGGTGCGGCACGCCCAGGGTGGCCACCGCAGCGCTGAGCTCGCCGTCGTCGAACCAGGCCACGCTCGGCGCCAGCAGCCAGACGGCCGCCGCGGCGCAGACGCCGAGCACCAAGGGCGCGACCGACTCAGCCCTCAACGGGGGCCCGCCCGGCTCTGGGGATGTGAGGGGGCCTGGGGACGCCGAGCCAACGGCGACTGCGAGACCTCCGCCGGGCGCGCTGCGCGGTCGCTCAGGGTCGCGCGCCGGGGCACGCAGGCGACGCGGCGCATGCTACTTCGGACAGTACATCTCGACGTGGTTGACCGCGCGGACGTCCTTGCCCGCGATGATGGCGCCGCCCGCGAGCATGGCGCAGCCGCCAAAGGGGCCGTCGCCGCCAATCTCGGCCATGCCGGCGCCAAAGCGCGCGGTCTCCAAGTTCACGCGGCCCACCGCGCCGTCCTTGTCGAAGATCAGCGCGTCGCCGCCGAGCTTGCCGTCGGGCAAGATGCCACCAGCCAGGACCGCGTGGCCGCTGCTCAGCGACACCGCCGCCCCGAACACCCGGCGTCCCCCGTCGGTGCCGCCGAACGTCTTCAGGTCGGCCGGCTCGAAGCGGATCACGCGCTTGGCGCCACCGTCGTCCACGACGACGCGGTAGGGCGGCGCCGCAGCGCTGGCGATCTGCACGCTCTTGCCTTCGAGAAAGAGCGCAGCCGTGGTGGCGCCCAGCAGGTAGTAGCTGGAGCCTGCCTGCACCAGGCGGCCGCCGTGGAGCGTGTCGGGCGCGCCCAAGGTCTCCAGCGTCTCGAACGCGTCGCTGGCCGCCGAGTACTGCTCCACCATGGGCGCGGTCTTGTTCACCCGCCCGCCGATCACCAGCAGCGTCTTGCAGCCGTCGGCCGAGGGCTCGATGCAGCCCACCGCTGCGCGGGCCCGCGCGGCCGCCAGCTTGGCGGCGCTCTCGGTGCAGCTCGCCGCCGTGCCGCTCAGCTCACACAGCCGCACGTCGCCGCGCCGGCTGCTCCCCGACTTCGGCACCGGCAGGTCCGCGCCGCCGGCCACCAGCAGCCGGGGCCCCTGCGGCGTCGCGACGCGCGCGACCACCGGCAGACCGATGGGGCCGGGCAGCTCGGTGCCCGACGACAGGTTGGCGGGCAGGTCCACGCGCCAGGCAGCCTTGGAAGCCGGGCACGCCGCGCCGCCACCGGCGCACTTGGCGTCCTGCAGGTCCGTGGTCAGCTTGCCGAGGTAGAGCCCCACGAGGGCGCGCTCGGTGCCGGCGACCATGGCAAAGGTCGCGCCGCCGAGCGGAGCGCCGCTCGCCAACCCAACACGGCCAGCGCTGTCGAAGTTGTCCACCGCGTTGGCGGGCATCACGAAGCGGCCGAGGGCGGGGTCGAAGCGCTCCACCGTGCTCGTGGTCGCAGTCCAGACCGCAGACACGGGGTCCACCACCGAGAAGCCGCCCGCGATCGTCACCGTGCCGTCGCTCATGGCCACCACGGCCGGAAAGGCACGCCGCGCGCCGCCGTTGAGCGGGAAGAGGCTGTCGACATTGCAGCGGTTCTTGCCGGCCGTGCAGGTCGCTGCCGGGTGCACCGCGACGCAGTCCTGGTCGGTCGAGCACGAGCGCTGTGCCGCCTCGGCCTGCAGGTCGGCGTTGGCCTGTGCCATGCCGGTGAACGCGCCGACGCGCGCCGGCTGCAGGTAGTAGGGCGACGCCGCCGCCGCCGCGTCCTGCCCGGCCTTCACCGCGACGCCGCCGCGGTAGGCGCGCACCTTCAGGTCGGCGCAGGCGTCGTCGCCGAAGTACTCTACGAGCACGCTGTAGTCGTCACCAACCGGCATGTCCTGCAGGGTGAACGCGTTGCGGTTCTCTGTGTCGCTCACGTTGTAGGGCGAGCAGGTCAGGGCGAACTTGGGCGTCTTGGTCGCGGTCGTGAGCGCGCCTTGGAACACCGTCAGCTTGAACGCCTTGACGTCAGGCATGGTCCCGGTTAGCGCAAAGGTGAAGGTCCCCAGCTCGCCGCCGCCGTCCTCCACCGCGCACGCCTGCACGCTCGTGAGCACGAGCAGCGACAGGGCGACGCGCAGGCCGAGCCGGCGCGGACCGCTCCCGGGCGTGCGTCGCAGGACAGGACTCGAGGTGTCAGGGGCGGAGGCCCGGGGCATCGTGCACTCCCTCATGGCGCCACAAACACGGGATCTTTGTGGGCGTCGGCGCTGTCGATGGAGAAGCCGACGGTGCCCTTGCCAGCGTCGGCGTCGTCCCGCGTCAGCAGGTACACCGCCACCGCGCCAACCGCGACGGTGCCCACCGCGGCCCAGAACCACCATTTCTTCACCAGCGGCGTCTTGGCCGTGCCCGGCGCGCCCGGCTTGGCGCCCTTGGCGACCGGGGTGGCCTTGAGCTCGACCACGGTCGTCAGGGTCTGGCCCGCCGCGACACGAACGACCTTGGTCCAGTCGTCGTAGCCGGCCCGGACCACGCGGATCTTGTACGAGCCCGGCGCGATGGTCTTCCGCAGCCCGGTCACCGACGTGCGGCCCAGCAGCTGCTCGTTGGCGTAGACCAAGGCGACCCCGCCGCCCACGAGGCGGACGAGCAAGGTGGCGGGCTTCTGCTGCTCTCGGTTGGGCAGGTCCACGGGCCCGATCAAGACCAGCAGGCCGCGAGCCGCGGGGTCGGCCGCGGCGCTGACGCTCTTCAGCGGCTGGCGGGTGGACTGCTCCACGCGAGAGTTGGAGAGCTTCTTGGCGTCGACGGTGACCACCCGCATGGCCCAGGTCAGGGCGGCGCCGTCTTTCACCACCTCGCTGTAGATGACCTTGTCTGCGCGGTACTTCTTGCCGATGCGAGCGAGGCAGTCGACCCCTGGCTCCGTGCACTCGAAGGCGAACATCTCCTCGACCAGGTCGACGTTCGACGCCACGGAGACGAAGTGCTTGTAGCGGCGCGCTGAACGCAGCAGCGACATGGTCAACTTCACCCGCGCCTTGTCCTTGAGCACGTTGCCTTCGGCCCGCAGCACCAGCAGCCGCGGCCGCGGCGCCGCCTCCGCGACAGAGGCGGCCAACGACGACCAGCAAAGGCACGCTGTGAGCGCTGCGAGGGCGAGCCGGAGCTGGCCTGAGCCACGCCAGCGCTTGCGGCCCGATGTCACGATTGGATGCACGGACAAGCTCCTGCGGAGTGGGGCGTCGATGCTAGAGGTCCGCTCATGGGGGTGTCAACTTGGCCACTGCGAGTGATCCTCAGGGGTTTGGGCGCCTCTACAAGGCTACACGGGTGGCGCGGACACGCTGTGCCAGCGGCGACGGAGTCAGGGCGACGAGCCGGGGCGGGGGGCGCGCGTGGCGCGGTCGTCGCGGGTCGGGGGTCCCCAAGCGGCGGGCCCGAGCGCGGGAGCGAACGTGGGGCGGGGTCGAGTGCGCCGTCGTGCGGTCGCCCCTCATGCGGTGGCCGTCGCGTGGTGGGCCGTCGTGCGGTGCGCCATCGTGCGGTAGGCCATAGTGTAAATGCCGTGCACGTTGCTAGACTCTGGCCCTCCTCGCCCACCAGGCCGCGCTGTCGACGCGCGCGCCGCTCCCGGAGCTCCCTATGCAGCGTGTGGACTATGCCGTCTTCCCCGGCGTGCAAGACCAGATCCTTCTGCCCACGGTCAACAAGATCCTCGGTCAGATCCAGCGGACATCGCCGACCTTCAAAGCGTTTCGCGAGTGGATGCGGGACGAAGGCCTGTGGAACAAGGACGAGCTGCCCAAGGTGCTCGGTCTGCTCGACGTGACGCTCAAGCCCAAGCCGACCCTGGGGGCCTGGGCTCAGAAGTTCATGGCCGCGCCCGACACCGAGGCCCAACAAGAGGTGATGTTCAAGCTCCTGCTCGACCAGAACACGCTGCTGATCAAGTACGTGTTCGAGGCGCTCGACATGGAGGGCGGGGGGCGTCTGCACTCCACCTACGAGCTGCATCGCATGCTCACCAGCTACGTCTACCCGGGCGAGCAGATTCGGCTGCCGGACTTTCAGGCGTGGATCCGGTGGGCCGTGCTCTCGGGCCGCATCAAGCTGATCGGCATCCGCTGGGGCCTCACCGACGCCGGCAAAGAGGTCGTGCCGCGCCTGCGCATGATCGACGTCGAGGAGTTCCTCGAGGACGAGGCCGAGGCGGCTGAAGAGGCCGAAGAGGCGGCACAGGCCGAGGCGGCCGCTGCCGCTGGGCCGGCGACCACCGCCCCGCCCGCCGCTGCGACGGCGCCCGCTGCGCCAGCGGCCCCTGCGCCCAAGCCGGCGCCCGCGCCCGCGCCCGCGCCGGCCGCCGACGCGGTCGAAGAAGACCTCCCCGACATGCCCGACATGCCCAGCTCGCCGCCGCCGGTGGACGAGGCCGCGGCGCAGGCCTACGAGGCGCAGCTGGACGCGCTGGTGCCGGCCGAACCGGAGCCGAGCGCGGCGCTGGAGCCCGTGGTCACGCCCTCGGCGTCGCGTCGCACGCTGTCTCCTCGGCAGCTCGTGGTGCAGCGGCAGGCCGCCTGCGACCAAGCGCCGCTGGAGCTGCCCGACGTCATCGCCGCGCTGCGCGACGTCGGTCGAGAGCAGGGCCTGGGCGGCGGGTCGCTGCTGCTCGCGTGCGGCTTGGAGCCGCGCATGTACACCAACGAGGCGCCGCGCTTCCTCTTCCTGGCCGGGCTCCTAGCGCGCCTGTACGCCGCCGCCCCCGACGGCCGGCTGGCTGAGCTGGTGCTCGATCGCGTCGGCGGGCTGGGGCCTGTCGCGTTGTTGATGGAGCGCCCCGAGTCCATGGCCGAGGTGGTCGTGCGCTGGGGCCTCGCCTTGCCCGACTCCGACCATGCCACCGCGCGCGCCGCGATCTTCGACGCGGTCATCGGCGGACGCGCGCTCAAGGCGCGACCGGACCTGCACAGCGTGCTCGCGGAGGCGCCGCGGAGCGAGGTGTTGGTCACCGAGCTGCAGCGCGGTCTGCTCCGCGGCGCCCCTGCCATGGCGCCGTTCTGGCTGGCTCGGGAGCTGGTGCGCGTGGAGATCTGGACCCA
>JAUIAC010000022.1 GCA_030425545.1 bacterium
GTGGATGACGCCGTTGCTCGCCGGCACGTCCACGGCCGTGACCGTCGCGCCGTTGACCGTGACCTTGCCGTCCGCGACCACCACGTCGACCTCGATGTCGGCCAGCGTCTTCACCTTGCCGGTCTTGACGTCCTTGCTCTCCACCTTGCCGGCGATGACGTGGAGCGTGAGGATCGCCGTCAGCTGGGCTTTGTTCTCGGGCTTGAGCAGGTCGTCGACGGTGCCCGCCGGGAGCTTGGCGAACGCGGCGTCGGTCGGCGCGAACACGGTGAACGGCCCGCCGCCAGCGAGCGTCGTGTCGAGCCCGGCGGCCTTCGCGGCGGCGAGCAGGGTCTTGAAGTTGCCCGCGGCGGAGGCCACCTCGGCGAGGTTGCCGAGAGCCTCCCCAGCGTCCGTGCTGGCGCCACTGTCAGCGCGACCGCCGCCGTCGGACGCTCCCGCGCCGTCGGCGGTCGACGCGCCCGCGTCGGCAGGGGTCGCGGGGGTGTCACCGTCGTCGGTGCCACAGCCGGCGAAGGTCAAGGCCAGGCACAGGGCCAGAGCAGGGGTGCGGATCAATCGCATGGGGTTCCTCCATCGCCCCTGGTAAAGCCGGAGCGCCCCCAACAGATGCCGGCCAGCCCATGCGGCCACGGCGGCGCGACGGGACACAGTGTTGCGTTGGGGGTGCGAATCTCCCGCGGCGCGCAAGCATCAACGCGCGCGCGCGGGAGACCGCCGATGGATCCATGAGCGACGGGCGACGGGTCGTCGCGCGCGCTGTGCGCCGCGGCGCCCCTACTTCTTCTTCAAGCAGGTCTTCATGAAGGCCTTGCGATCGGCGCCCTTGAGCCCCTTGGCCTTGGCCTGAGCGTTGCAGTCCTTCATCCGCTGCTGGCCGGCGTTGAGCTTCTTGGTCTTGCCCGGCGCCTTCAAGCACCGGCTCATGAAGGCCTTGCGGTCGGCACCTTTGAGCGCCTTGGCCTTGGCCTGGGCGTTGCAGTCCTTCATCCGCTTGTGGGCGGCGTTCGGCTTCTTCTTCGTCGCCGCGGTGGCGTCGAGGGTCGGCGTGGCGAGCAAGGCGGTGAGGGCGAGGGCCGTGAGCAGGTGACGCATGGGAACCTCCAGGATCGGCTGGTCTCGTTTGGCGCCGATCAGAGCCCTTCGAGTGTCCCCCATCGCGGCCGCAAGGGCACCTGCTTCGTGACCGCCCCTTGGCGACACGGAGGAGTCGAGACCTCGCTGGGAGACCCTGGCGCGAGCCGACCGCGTCGCTGGTGGGCCCTCGCGCCGTCGTGCGTCCACGTTCCGGGAGGACGCGGGCCACGCCTGGGCGTGGGTGGCGGCGCCTGCCGACCCCACAAGAGACAAGATTCAAAGTAGATTGTGGCGACACGCCGGCTCGCCGCGGCCCGCCTGGCGTCCGTGCACCCTGGCCGAGGAGGTCGCCCTTGCCTGCTGCCCAACCCCACCCCTGCCCTTGCGGCGCCGGCGCGCCGCTGGACGGCTGCTGCGGGCCCTTCCTGAGCGGGCGGGATCTGCCGCCCACCGCCGAGGCGCTCATGCGCTCGCGCTACACGGCCTACGCCCTCGCTGAGGTCGACTACCTGCTGCGCACCCACGCCGCCCGGACACGCCCGGCCAGGCAGGACATCGCGGACTGGGCCGCGGCGGCGCGCTTCACCGGCCTGCAGGTGCTGCAGACCCACGCGGGGGGCACGGGCGACGCCACGGGCACGGTGACCTTCGTGGCGCGCTTCGTGGCGGACGGCCAGGTGTCGGCGATGGCTGAGCGCTCCCGATTCGAGCGCGATGACGGGCGGTGGGTCTACGTCGACGGCGAGCAGCCGTGAGCGGGTCGGCCGCGCGCTGACCCGCGTCTCCCGCGACCGCTCACCGCGCGCGCCGAAAGGTCAGGTTGATCCGGCGCGCCCCCACGAGACCGTGGCGCGCTGCCGGCACTGGCGCGACGCCGTGGCGGCACCGCCTGGCCGCGCCGCCGAAGACCACCACGTCGCCGTGCTGGAGCAGCAGCCGCAACAAGGGGCGGCCTTGGCCCTGGGCGACGAGGAAGGTCGCCGGGATGCCCAGCGACACCGACACGATGGGCCAGCGAAAGTCAGCCTCGTCCTTGTCGGTGTGCAGGCCCATGCGGTCGCCCGGCTGGTAGACGTTGAGCAGGCACGTATCCGGCTCAAATCCCGGAAAACCAGCCTCGTCGGCCGCCTGTGCCGCCAGCCGCCGCAGCGCCGCGGGCAGGGCCGGCCAGGGCCCCGGGCGCTCCGGATCCTGGGCCACGTAGCGATAGCCGGCGGCGCTGGCGACCCAGCCCACCGCGCCACAGGCGGTCAACCGTACGCTCATGGTGCCGTGGGGCGTGTGCATCACCCGCGGTGGCGCCGCGGCGACGACCGCCTGTACGGCCTCCCACACCGCGGCGGCGCGCCCCGGGTCGCTGGCGTAGGCCGGCAGCAAGACCATGCCCTCGGGCAGCGGCTGCGCGTCGGCGAAGAGGTCCACGCTCACGTCTGCGGCGGACGCTCGCCCCGAGGGGCGGCCCGCACGGCCCACTCCCGCAGCGACCAGTCGACGGCGCGCCAGACGTGGGCCTGAGCGGCGTCGCGCTCCTGGTAGAGCTCGTGTTTGGCGCCGGGCACCGGCACATAGCGCGCCGTGGGCATGCGGGCGGCGAAGGCGCGCACGCTGGGCTCGGGCACCAGCGCGTCGTCGACCGCCCCCAGGAGGAGGGCGGGCACACGCAACCTCGGCGCCGCGCGCCGCAGCAGCGCCATGGACCGCAGCGCGGCCTGCAGCCACTGCAAGGTGGCAGGCCCGGTGGCGAGGTCCGGGTTGGCGCGGAGCAGCGCCTGGTAGCGCTCGAAGCGCGCCTGGTCGTAGGTCAGATCGTTGCCCTCGAAGGGGCTGTGGCCGGGCCCCAAGCGCACGGTCGGGCTGTCGCCGCTGCCTGGCAGAAGCCGGTGGCCCAAGCCGGCGCCGACCAGGGCCGCTGTGGCCACGGTGATCTGCCAGCGCGGCGCGGGCAGGTTGAGCGCGACCATGGGCGCGGTGGCGATCACGCCGCGCAGGCCTTCGCCGCCGACGCTGAGGGCGTAGCGCAGCGCCAGGTGGCCGCCCATGGAGTGCCCCACGACCAGCGGCCGGCGCAGCGCGAGCTCGGCGACCACGCACCCGAGGTCCGCCACGTAGCGGTCGAAGTCGCGGATCCACCCCGGCACGAGCCGCGTCGCGCCGTCGGTGGTGCGCAGCGGCGGCGCCTCGCGGGCCGACGCGCCCTGCCCCCGCCAGTCCGGCGCCCACACGGCGCAGCCGCGGGAGCGCAGCCGGTCCGCCACCTCGTCGTACTTCGCCGCGGGCTCGGCCCGCCCGGGCAACAACAGGGTCGGCACGCCGCCCACGCGCGGCCAGTGCCGCACGTGGAGCCGCGCGCCGTCGTCGGCAACGACCCACAGGTCGCGGGGCGGCGGCGACGCCAGGCCGACGCTCATCGGCCCCGCCCCAGACAGGTCGAGACCGCTGCGGTGACGTCGTCGCAGGACTGCCAGACACAGCACGCCTGGACCGTGCCGCGGGGGTCCACCAGCGCAGCCACCTGCGGCCGCGAGGCAGCGGCGGACTCATCGCGCGAGTCCGCCGCGCCGCCACCCTGCCCGTCTGGAGCGGCCGCGCTGGCCGGGGCCGGAGCGAAGGCGCCGAGGGCGTCCGCGCCCAGCCCGGCCGCGTCGGCGTAGACGGTCAGCGGCTCCGCCGCCGGGCCAGACGTGTCCCCACCGAGCTGCAGCAAGCAGACGGTGACCCGGCCGCTCAGCGCGCGGGCGATGGCCGCTGGCACCCCAGGATCTCGGGCCGAGAGCAGCAACAACCAGCGCCCCGCGAAGGCGTCGACGACCAGCGGCGGCGTCACCCGCAGCGGCGGCAGCGGGTCGCCTGGCAGCAGCAGCAGCGCAGCGGTCGAGCCAGGGTCCCTGGCGGGCGTCGACGACATGGCGGCTAGAACGAGTTGCCGATGGTGAAGGCGAAGACCAGCGTGTCTTCCCCCGGCTGCGGGTCGATGGGCAGGCCCCACTCGAAGCGGAGCGGCCCCACCGGCGAGAACCAGCGCACGCCCCAGCCGAAGCTCATGCGCATGTTGTTCAGCGCCACCGCCTCGCCCTCACCGAACGCGTTGCCGATGTCGAAGAAGAGCAGGCCGCGCAGGTTGATGGGCGCCTTGACGATGGGCACCTCGATCTCGTTGTTGAGGTAGAGCTGCTTGGTGCCGCCGATGTTGAAGGGCGAGAGCGACGAGCCCGGGTCGCTGCTCGTCGGCACGCCGATGGCGGGGCCCAGGGTGTTCCGCTGGAAGCCGCGCACGTTGAAGATGCCGCCGATGAAGAAGCGCTCGAAGAGCGGCACCGCCTGGCCGGTGGGCGCCGTGATCTGGCCCCACACGAGGTTGAACTTCAGCACGCCGTCGAGCGGCAGCGGGAAGTAGCGGCGCAGCCGGCCGATGTAGCGGTTGAACACGTTCTGGCTGAGCAGGTAGGGCGTGGCGAACTCGGCGCTGGCCTGCGCGTACCAGCCCGCGGTTGGCATCATGCGGTCGTTGCGGCTGTCCCAGGTCAGGGTCGTGCGCACCGACGAGGTCAGGCCGCTGTTGAAGAGCGAGGCGATGGGCACGTCGGCGCGCCCGGAGAGGCCGCCGATCTCGGTGGAGACGCGCTCGAGGTTGTAGGTCAGGTCCAGGTGCAGCTCGCGCATGAAGCGGTAGCCCCAGCTCAGCGAGCCGCCCAGGCTGTTGCGCGAGAAGTCGGTGTAGAGCTGCTGGAAGTTGTAGAGCTCCAGCGCGAACGTGACGTTGGTGTCGAGGAAGTAGGGCTCGAAGAAGCTGCCCTGGAACATGGTGCGGATGCTGGAGAAGCTGGCGTTGACGCTCAGCCGTTGGCCGCGGCCGAGGAAGTTGTCCTTCGAGATCTGCGCCGTGGTGATGAAGTTGTCGACCGACGAGAAGCCCGCGCCGACCTGGAAGGTGCCGGTGGTGCGCTCCTTGACGCTGACCACCACGTCCACCACCTGCGGGTTGCGCGTCGGCCGGGTCTTGATGTCGACCGACTCGAAGAAGCCGAGCCGCTGCACCCGCATCTTCGAGATCTTCAGCTTGCGCTCGCTGTACAGCTCCCCCTCGGAGAACTGCAGCTCACGGCGAATCACCTTGTCGCGCGTGGTCTGGGCCCCGACCATCTTGATCGCGCCGAAGTAGACCTTGTCGCCCTTCTGCACGTGGTAGACCCAGTCGACCACCTTGGCCTTCACGTTCGGCACGCTCTCGTTGCTGACCGTGGCGAAGGCGTAGCCAAAGGTCTTCTGCGCGCCGGAGAGCATCTGCCCGTCGGCCTGGACGTGGGCGTAGTTGAAGACGTCGCCCTTCTTCAGCTTGAGCCGCTTCTGCAGCTTCTTCACGTCGACCTGCGAGTCGCCCTTGACCCGCACCTTGCCGACCTTGAAGCGGGGCCCCTCGGTGACGCGGATGGACACCCGCACGTAGCGCATGTCGGGCGAGAGGCTCACCTCCGGCTCCTCGACCTTGGCCTGGATGTAGCCCTTGGTCAGGTAGAGGTACTGGATGATCTGCAGGTCGTAGTCGAGGTTCTCGCGCTTGAATGCGCCGTCCTTGCCCAGAAAGCTCAGCACCGAGCCCTCACGGGTCTTGAGCACCTGCTTGATGTCGGCGTCTGGCACCCCGACGTTGCCCAGGATCTGGACCGAGCGGACCTTGATCTCCGCCCGCTCCTGGACCACGAAGCGCACCTTGACCTGGTTGCCCTTGAGCCGCTCCACCTCGGGTGCGACCGAGGCGAGAAAGTAGCCCTCCTCGACGTAGAGCTCCTTGATCTTGTTGGCGTTGTCCTGCGCTTCGGCCGGCGCGTAGAGGTCGTTGGTCTTGAGGTTGACGACCTTCATGATCGACTCGCGCCCGAGGGCGTCGTTGCCCTTGAGCTCGATGGCGGCGATGGAGGGCCGCTCGAGCAGCTGGTAGCGGAGCACCATGCTGCCGTCGGCCTGCAGCTTGTAGCCGACGCGCACGTCGTCGAAGAGGCCCATGGCGAAGAGGCGCTTGACGTCCGCCGAGACCAGCGCCGGGTCGAGCGGCTTGCCCGCCTTGACGCGCAGCTTGGCGCGCACCGCGGTGCCGTCGACGCGCTCGATGCCGCCGAGCTCGATCTTCTTCACCGTGGGCATGGCGCGCCGGGTGACCTGACCCGAGCGCCCGCGGAGGCTCAGCCCCTGGGCGTGGGCGGGGGTCGACAGCCCCGGGACCACCAGCGACGCGGCGCACAGGAGACCCAGGGCGAACACCCCGAGGATCCGGGCGTTCAGCGGGCACAGGCGGGGGCGACGGGGGGAGGGTCGCGTCGGGTTCATGGCGTCCGGGGTCACGCGGCCTCCGCGGTGGTGACCATGCCTTCACGCATCTGCAGGACGCGGTCCATGCGGTCGGCGAGCTCGCGGTTGTGGCTCACGACCACGAAGCTGGTGCCGGTCTCGCGGTTGAGCGCCTCGAGCAGCTCGTGCATCTCCTCCGCGGTGGCGCCGTCGAGGTTGCCCGTGGGCTCGTCGGCGAAGACGATCTCGGGCTGCATCACCAACGCGCGCGCCAGGGCCACACGCTGCTGCTCGCCCCCCGAGAGCTCGCCGGGGTGGTGCGCGAGCCGGTGGCTCAGGCCGACGCGATCCAGCAGCCCCTTGGCGTGGTCGACCACCTCGGAGCGGCGCTTGCGGGCGATGAGCGCGGGCATCAGCACGTTCTCCAGGGCCGTGAGTTCGGGGAGCAGGTGGTGGAACTGAAAGACAAAGCCGATGGTCCGATTGCGGAACGCGGCGAGCTCGTCCGGGTTCAGGTCCGACAGGGGCCGGCCATGGTACGCGATGCGACCCGACGATGGCACGTCGAGGGCGCCGAGCAGGTGCAGCAGGGTGGACTTGCCAGACCCCGACCGGCCGACCACGGCGACCATGTCCCCGCGCCGGACCTGCAGGCTGACGCCGCGCAGGACCTCGATACGGCGGTCGCCGATCTCGAACCACTTGCGGACGTCTTGGGCGTCGAGCAGCACGTCTGGCTGGGCGCTCGGCTGCTGCTCACTCATGGCGGAGGCCTTCCAAGGGGCTGAGGCGGGCTGCACTTGTAGCAGGAAACACCGTGGCGGCAAGGCTGATGACCAAGGACGCCACGACCACCGCGCCGACCTCGACGACGTTGATCGCGACCGGCAGCGTGCGCACGTAGTACGCCTCGGGGAGCTGAATCCCCAGGGCGTCGATGAGCAGGCACGTGGCCAGACCCAGGATCAACCCCGCAGACGTGCCGATCATGCCGATGACACCGCCCATCTGGACGAACGCCGCCCGCACGGTGCGCCCGCCGGCGCCCATGGCCTGCAGCATCGCGATGCCGCTCTGTTTCTGCAGGATGACCATGGTGAGCGCGGAGACGATGGAGAAGCTCGCCACCAGGATGATCAGCGCGAGCACGAGGAAGATGACGAGACGCTCGAAGGCCAACGCAGAGAAGAGCGAACGATTCAGGTCGCGCCAGTCGAGCAGCTCGGTGTCGGCCGGCGCGCCCGCCCCGGCGAGGGCCGCCTTGACCTGGGCGAGCACGGCGTCTGGCTCCTCGGGGTGGGCCAGGCGCAGCTCGATGACGTTGGCCGCGCCCTCGAGGTTGAAGTAGCGACTCGCCTCGACCAGGTCGATGTAGGCGACCTTGCTGTCGGCCTCGTAGAGCCCGGTCTCGAAGGTGCCCGCGACGCGGAAGGTGCGGACCCTGGGGCGCAGGCCGGTGGGGCCGATGTCGGCGTCGGGCGTGATCACCTCGACGCGATCGCCGAGCTCCACCTGCAGCGCCCGTGCGAGCTCGACCCCGAGCAGGATGCCGGGGGCGATGGGCACGTTGTGGGGGCCCTCGTCGAGCCCGCCGTCGAGCAGCAGCGGCAGGGCGGCCGACTCGTCGAGCCCGCGGGTGGCGCGACCGAGGGCGCGGTCAAGCCGCACGCCGGTGGGGAGCGGCAGGTCGGCGGTGCCGAGGTCGGCGTCGCCGGTGGGGCTGCCCGACGGGTCGCCGTGTGCGCTGGGGTCTCCGCCCTCGCCCTGGGTCGTCGGTGCGCCGATGAGCGCGTCGAGGGGCGCGAGGTCGGCGTCGGAGTCGGGCCCCTGGTCGGCCTTGCGGCCCGCTGGCGCATCGGCCGGGATCGCGTGCGCCCGGCCCTCGCTGTCGAGCACCAGGGGCGCGGAGCCGCGCGCGCCCGCCACCGGCGGCTGCGGCGGCACGGGCGGCGCCGCGGGCGGGCGCGGCTGGCTGGGCCCGGGGGCCAGCTCGAGCAGCGCGTCGAGGTCGCCGTCGTCGATGTCCTTGCCGTCGTCGACCGCTGTCGCAGGCAGGTCGCCCGCCGTGGGGGCGTCGGGCAGGTCGGAGGGCGCCTCCGGATCGCGACGCGTGCGCCAGCGCGGCGACCCCATGCGCTCCGGGTGCGAGAGCAGGGCGAGCGAGCCCGTGACCACGGTGCCGCCCACCTGCCGGCGGACCTCCGCCAGGCTGGGGTCGACCCCGCGCACGTTGACGAAGTTGTTGACGTTGAAGGGCGAGCTGACGATGGCGTCACCGCGCACCTGCGGGCTCACGCTGACCACGCCCGGCACCTGGCGCAGCGCCGCGCTCAGGCGGGCGGCGTCGGCCAGGGGCTGCCCGCGGCCGGGTCGCTCCACGAGCGCGTGGGCGTTGGCGACCAGCATCTTGGCGCGGAGGTCGCCCGCGAAGCCGCCCATGACCGAGAGCACGACGATCAGCGCCCAGGTGCCCGACGCGACGCCGACGATGCTGACGAACACAGGCACCGTGACCTTGGGCTGGCTGGTGAGCAGCAGGTAGCCGCCGAGCAGCGCGAAGACCGCGCCGGCAGACCAGCCGATGGGCGTCTGCGTCGCGAGCCCCCACGCCACCCCCACGCCCCCTGCGGCGAGCGCCAGCCCGCCCACACGTCGCGCCCAGAGCGCCCGCGCTCGGCGCTGACGTGAGAGCACCCAGGTGAGCAGCGACACCGCGCACACCGCCGCGAGGGCCAGGCCCACGCCGTGCACATAGGGCGTCAGCAGCGGGATCTGACTCAGCAGCGCCAGCGCGCTCAGGGCGGCGAGGCCGAGCAGCGCCGCGGGCAGCACCCGCGCCCGGCGCCACGGCAGGGCCGCGGAGAGCAGGAGCGCGCCGTGCACGCCCAGGGCGACGCCAAGGTTGCGCACGAGCCGGGACAGCCACCCCGTCGCGAGCGTGGGTTCGCCCTGGAGCCAGAGCCAGGTCAGCCCGCCAGCGGTGGCCAGCGTGCCCAGCCCGACGACCAGCCGAGCCAGCAGCTGCGGGCGTGCGCCGTCGCGCTGCAGGCCGTCGACCTCGCGGGCGAGCGCCCTGGCCAGCCGCGCGGGCCAGGGCGTGCCCGGCCGCGCCGACTTCAGGAAAGACCAGGCGACGAAGACGCTCGGGCGGTCGCGCACGGGCCACATGCCCACGCGCACCAGCGCGAGCCCGAGGGCCGAGAACGCAGCGGCGACGCCGATGGCAGCGACGATGACCCCCAGCAGCTGGACGACCATCCACGCTTGAAAGCCGATCCGTGGATCCGCGTGCCGGACCAGCCCCTCGGGCACGACCGCAGCCGCAGCCAGCACGAGCAGCCATGCCAGCCGGCGCAGGTACACCTGCTTAGCCCTCCGCGCTGTCGGCTTGCGTCGCCTGAGCCTGACGCTCGGGCCGCAGCAGCGGGAAGAGGATGACCTCGCGGATGCTCTGGGTGTTGGTCAGCACCATCACCAGCCGGTCCACGCCGATGCCGCAGCCCGCGGTCGGCGGCATGCCGTACTCGAGGGCGCGGATGTAGTCGAGGTCCATGTCCATGGCCTCGCCGTCGCCGCCAGCCTTGGCCTGCACCTGCTTGAGGAAGCGCTCGTACTGGTCCACCGGGTCGTTGAGCTCCGAGAAGGCGTTGCCCATCTCGAAGCCGGCCATGTAGAGCTCGAAGCGGTCCGTGAGCCGCGGGTCGCTGTCCTTCTTGCGGGACAGAGGCGAGACCTCGACCGGGAAGTCGGTGACGAAGGTCGGCTGAATCAGCTTGGGCTCGGCCACTACCTCGAAGAGCTCCATCTGCAGCTTGCCGACCGAGGTCCCCGGCTTCATGTCGACGCCGTGCTCGGCGAGCTTGGCCCGCAGCTTGGCCTCGTCGTGCAGGTCGTCGCCCGCGAGCCCGCCCCACCGCTCGATGCCCTCCCACACGCTCACGCGGGCGAAGGGCGCCGCGAAGCTCAGCGTCTGCGCGTCGTCGCCGTGGCCCCAGGGCACGTCGGTGGTGCCGTGGAGGTCGGTGGCGAGCTTGGCGAACATCTGCTCGAGCAGCTCCATGAGGTCGGTGTAGGTGGCGTAGGCCTGGTAGAACTCGACCATGGTGAACTCGGGGTTGTGCTGCTGGCTGACCCCCTCGTTGCGGAAGTTGCGGTTGATCTCGAAGACGCGCTCGAGGCCCCCGACCACCAGCCGCTTCAGGTAGAGCTCCGGCGCGATGCGGAGGTAGAGCGGCACGTTGAGCGCGTTGTGGTGCGTGGTGAAGGGCCGCGCCGCCGCGCCCCCGACGACGCTGTGCATCATCGGCGTCTCGACCTCGAGGTAGTCGCGGTCCTGCAGAAAGCGACGGATGCCCGAGATGATCTTCGAGCGCTGCACGAAGGTCGCCCGCACCGGGTCGTTGACGATGAGATCGACGTAGCGCTGCCGGTGCCGGGTCTCCTTGTCGGTGAGGCCGTGGAACTTCTCGGGCAGCGCGCGGATGGACTTGGTCAGGATGCGCACCGAGGCGTCGTCGGCCGCGGTCCCGGCGAGCGGCGCGCCCTCGTCGTCGGTGACGCAGGCCCAGAGGCTGGGCTCGCCGGTGCGGGTGCGAAAGGGCCGACCGACGCAGCCGATGATGTCGCCCATGTCGAGCGAGTCCGCGCTCTTGAAGAGCCGGTCGAAGAGCGCCTCGTCGTCGTTGCGGCGGATGAACACCTGAAAGGTCGCGAGCTGGCTGTCGCGAGCCTCGCCGCCGGCGGCCACGCGAGCGGCGTCGTCCCGGGCCCGCGCCGCGAGCACCTCGCCGGAGCTGCGGTCCTTGAGCCGGATGAAGCCGACCTTGCCCTTGCGGTTGAGCCCGATGACGCGACCCGCCACCCGCACCGCCTGCGCACCGGCGCTGCGGTCGGGCGAGTGCGGCTCGAGGGTCGCGCCCAGCCCCGCGACCAGCTCCGCCCCCGTCACCGTGGGCTGAAAGTCGTTCGGGTAGGGGTTGTGCCCGGCGTCAGCGATGGCGGCGATCTTGGCCAGCCGCTGGGCCATGAGGTCGTTGCGCTCGAGCATCTGGAGCTCCTTGGTGGCGGTGCCAAAAACGACTCGCGCCGCTCGATGGCGGCGCGAGGTCACTCACCTGATTCCCCCCGGTGTCCGGAGTCGTCTGCTGGCCCGCAGGCCGCTGGTGAGTGTGCTGGTCGGGGCGACAGGATTTGAACCTGCGACCACTTGACCCCCAGTCAAGTGCGCTACCAGACTGCGCTACGCCCCGTTCGAACCCTTGAGCAGAAGCCCTCTGGCCCGAGTTGCCCACCGGGCGAACCGGCAGAGCGAGCGGCGAAGTACCACGACCCACGGGCCTGTGCAAGCCGACGCGAAGCGGAATCTGGGGTGGCTCGCGAAATTCGTGACGGGCCCCCGCTGAGCGGCGGGCGGGGAAGCCGCAGACAGTGGCGCGCGCCCTAACACCATCGTAGGCTTGCGCCTGCCTGCCCCCTACCGCAGCTGGCTGCACGCCACGCGACGGAGCCGCCCATGGCCCGCCTCGGATTGATCTCGGATCTCCACGCCACGCTCCCCGCCCTCGACGCGGTGCTCGCCGACCTCGACGCGCGCGGGGTCGAGCGCGTCGTCTGTCTCGGCGACATCGTCGACATGGGGCCGCAGCCCGCGCAGGTCATCGACCGACTGCGGGAGCGCGGCATCCCGTGCATCGGCGGCAACCACGACACGCTCGACGAGCGGCCGGGCTTCCCTCTGCTGCGCGCGGTGGAGGACTGGACCCGCGCCCAGCTCAGCGGCGAGCAGCGCGCCTGGCTCGACGCGCTGCCCTCGGAGCGCGTCGAGCGGCTCGGCCCGTGGACCGTGCTCTGCGTCCACGGCTCGCCGGCCGGGGTGTGCGACCAGGTGCTCGCCACGACACCGTGGACGCAGCTGGAGGCGTGGTGGGGCGATCGCGACTTCGACGTGATGGTCTGCGGCCACACCCACGTGCAGACCGCGCGGCGGGAGGGCGCCAAGCTGGTGGTCAACGTCGGCAGCGTGGCGCAGCCCTTCGCGCGGCCCTTCGTCCCCGGACCCGGCGCGGCGCCGCCCTCGGTGCTGAAGGCCTGCGACTACGCGATCCTGGAGGCGAGCCCGGCCGGTGTGTCGGCGCAGCTGATGCGGGTGCCCCTGCCCTGGGAGGCCTTCGAGGCCTCGCTGCGGGCGAGCGACTTTCCGCAGCCCGACGTGTGGCTGCAGCAGTGGCGGCGCTGAGCCTCAGCTCGCGGGCGCGGTGCAGGGACGTCTCGTGAGATCCGGCGCCGCCTACTTCACGCCCGCAAGCACGTCGTCGCGACACTCGGCCGGCGCGGTGACCGGGTTGCAGCGCGCCGGGTCGCCCCCCGGCACGATGACCACGTAGCCCTTGGGCTCCGCCACCTCAGCCGGGAAGTCGGTGCTGACCATGTGCGCGCCGCTCGAGAAGGCGGCGTCGCGCCGGGACGTGTCTCCCGCCCACGGCTCGTCGGTGGAGTCGGCCCGGGTGCGGATGATGCGCCCAGCCGACACGGCGTCGATGATCGCCTGCTGCCCCTTGCCCTTGGGGCCGTCGATCTTCGCGATCACGCCCCACGGGTCGTCGGCGCCGCCCTCGGCGAACATCGCGCGCCCCGTGAGGCTCGGGTCCGCCTGGACATAGGCGTCGCGCACCGAGCCCGAGTCGAGCATCACCGCCACGACCTTGCCGCGGCCCTGCGCCAGGGTGGGCCAGCCCTCGGCGGCCACGGCGGTCTTGAGATCCGCGTGGGTGCCGCGCACGTCGTCGGGCCGCACCCGCCGCGAGGGCGGCAGGGCCTTGTCGATCGCCGCCTCGAGCTTGGGCAGGCCGCCCCACTCCGCCAGCTGATCCGCCGTGTTCTTCGGCTCGATCCACACCCAGATGGGCAGGTGATCCGGGTGCGCGTCCGACCAGGCGCGGATGACGCCCAGGCAGTTGTCGAGGTCGGGGCAGGTGGTCTCCTCGTCGAGGATCGGCGCGTGCGTGACCCGAAACACGCCGGTGTCGGGGTTGAAGTGCACGTCCAGCTCGAACTGCCGCACCCCCTGCTCGCCCAGCTGCACGTCGAGCGGCTGATGGGTGTAGCGCCAGTCTTTGGGTCCCTGACCGGGATCGATGTGGTAGCTGTTGTGCGTGCCTTTGACCTGCACGTGGTTGAGCCGCAGCACCGTGTCGAGCGGGTGCGGGTCGGGCGTCTCGTCCGGCGTCGACGCGCAGCCGACGACGCAGGTCCCAGCGAGGGCGAGGACGAGGCTGACGCAGAGGGCGCGCATGACGACTCCGTGGTACGGCGGGGACGGCAGGCCTCAGGCGGCGCTACTTGGTCTCTTTCAGCCCCGCGAGCTCGAGCAGCTTACCCAGGTCGGGCATCAGCACGAACTCCACGCGGCGATTCCTGGCCATGTTCGCCTTGTTGTCGTTCGGCGCGGTCGGCAGGTAGGACGCGTACCCACCGGCGGAGAGCATCTGCGGTGGCATGCCTGCGTCCTTGATGAGGAACTGCACCACGCTCAGCGCGCGCGCCGTGGACAGCGGCCAGTTGATGTCTCCACCGCCGCGCGGGTCGGTGTGGCCCGCGACCTGAAAGCGACGACCCTGGAAGGTCTTGAGCGCCGTGGCGAGGTCCTTGAGCACCGACTTGGCCTCGTCTTTGAGCTGGCTCTTGCCGCTGTCGAAGAGCACGTCCGACTGCATCTGGATCACCAGCAGGCCGTCTTTGACCACGAGCCGCAGCTTGCCGCTGGCCAGCAGCGCGGCGAGCTGCTTGCGGAGCTGCACGAAGCTGTTCTTGAGCGCGTTGAGCTGCGCCTCGATGGCGTCGATGCGGCTGCGCAGCTGCGCGTTCTCGGCCTTGAGCGAGCCGACCTTGGCCCGCTCGGCCCCGAGCTGCTGCTCACACTGGCTCAACAGGACGCCGCTCTTGCCGCAGCTCTCCGCGATGCGCTTGAGCTTGCCCTGGCATTCCTTGAGCTGCTGCTCCAGGTCGTCGGCCCCCTTGCGGCACTGGGTCAGCGCCTCGGTCTGGGCCTTGCCGCGCTTCTGGCAGTCGGCCAGCTTCTCCGCCAGCGTGCGCTTCTGCCCCTCGAGCCAGTCGTGCTGCGTGCGCATCGCGGCCATGTCGCGCTCGTACGCGTCCTTGGAGATCGCGATGCACCCGGTGGAGGTCAGCGCGACGAGCAGCGTCGCGGCCACGGAGAGCGAGAAGCCACGGCGACGCAGCGCGCGGCCGAGACCACGGTCCGAGGGCGGGAGCGACGCGCTGCGCGAGGTAGGGTGCGACATGTGGGGATCCTCCGGGGGCACCAGCGCCGTCGCGCTGAGAGACGTCCACCTTCGGTTGTAGGCCTTGTGGCGCGGCCGTCGAGTTTTCGGGCGTTGCGGCGGCGGGCGCGGCCGCTCGTGGGCCGTCATCCCCCTCGCGTCCCTGCGGGCCAGGGCCGGTCCGCGCCGCTACAGCTCCCGCGACCGCAACAGGCTGAAGCCCAACAGGCTCCCCGTCCCCAGCCCCGTCATGCCCACGAGCACCGTCCACCAGGTCACCACCGACAGCCAGCCCCGATGTTCGGCCTCCGGCAGCAGCCAGGCGAACACCACCCAGGCCGAGAGCGTGCACGCCGCCAGGATGCCGCGGTTCGTGCGCCGCTCCACGCGCTGATCCCGCCGCTCGGCGTCGGGGTCACGCACCTCGAAGGAGAGCTCGCCCTCCTGCAGCCGCCGCAGCGTGCCCCGCACCTCGTTCGGCGCCCGCTGGATCAGCGACCAGTAGTCGTGCGCGACGCGAAACGCCCGCCGCGAATAGGTCTGCGGGTCGAGCGCGCGCTGCACATAGAGCCGAATGAAGTAGGGCCGCAGCTCCTCCATGGGGTTGAAGTCGGGGTGAATCTCCCGCGCGATGCCCTCCATGGTGGAGATCGACTTGGCGATCAGCAGCAGGTCCGCGGGCAGGAACACGTCGAAGCGCACCACCGTCTCGAAGGTCTCGGTGATGAAGGTGCCGATGTCGACCTTGGCCAGATCCCGGCCGTAGTAGCGGCCCATGAGGTCGCTGACCTCGGCCCGCAGCGCGCGCAGGTTCACCGCGTCGTCGATGATGCCCATGTCGAGCAGCTGCGCGACGAGCATCTCCGGGTCGTTCATCAAGATGCCGGCCATGAAGCCGAGCAGCTCGTCGATGCGGTCGCGGTCGAGCGAGCCCATCATGCCGAAGTCGATGATGGCCAGGCGCCCGTCGCGCAGGACGAAGAAGTTCCCCGGGTGCGGGTCGCCGTGGAAGAAGCCGTGCTCGAAGATCGACGAGATCACCAGCTCGGTGCCGACCTTGGCCGCCTCGGGTCCTGAGAGCCCCCACGCTTCGAGCTGGGCCATGTCCGTGACCTTGGCCCCGTCGATGAACTCCATGGTGAGCAGCCGCCGCGTACACAACTCCGGCCACGTGTCGGGCGCGTGGACCTTGGGCTGGTCGGAGAACTGTCGCTTGAAGCGCTCGATGTTCCCCAGCTCGTTGGCGAAGTCGGTCTCCAGCCGGAGGTTGCGCGCGAACTCCTCGACCGCGGCGAGGGGGCGAAACTGCCGCACCTCCGGCACCCGCTCTTCGATCTGCCCGGCGAGGAAGCGCAGCAGCTCCAGGTCGGTGCGGATGGTCTCGTCGAGGTTCGGGCGCTGCACCTTGACCACGACCTCCGCGCCGCTCGGCAGCCGGGCGCGGTGGACCTGGGCGATAGAGGCAGCGGCGATGGGCTCGGTGGAGAACGACGCGAAGGCCTCCGACAGCGGCTTGCCCAGCTCGCTCTCGACCAGCCGCTCGACCTCGTCGAAGCCGAAGGCCGGCACGTCGTCTTGCAGCTTGCGCAGCTCGTGGATCAGGCTCATGGGCACCAGATCGGGGCGCGTGGCCAGCATCTGTCCCAGCTTGACGAACGTCGGGCCCAGGCTCTCCAACGCCAAGCGAATCCGCACCTCCCAGCGCTTGCCGGCGACGTCCTTGTCGGCGCGGATGCCCGGCGCCATGCGCAGCAGCTGCAGGATGCCGGCCCGCTCCAGCACGTGGCCGAAGCCATGGCGGATGATCACAGCGAGCACGAAGCGCAGGCGCCCGACGTTGCGCGCGACCTGAGGCAGGCTGACGATTTTGGCGATGGTGCTCATGGGGCCTCCGCCGCCGGCTCGGCGTCGTCGCTCGCGCCGGTGGACGCCGCGCGACGGCGCTCCAGGTCAGCCACCGCGGCCCGCGCGGCCTCAGCGGCGCGCTGCGACATGCCCTCGGCCACGGCAGCGGCGACGGTGCGCGCCAGCTCCGTGTCGGCGCTGCGCAGCATCGAACCCAGGTCCGGCATCGCCGCCCGCACCCCGCTCACCGCGTCCACCACGAGATCGGCGTAGGGCGCGCCTTCGGCCTCGAGCCGCTCCAGGCGAGCGCGGGTCGACACGCGGAGCGCCTCGATCTCGTCCGGAGGCAGCGCGCCGGCGCGCGCGACCTGATCCAGCAGCTCGTCTGCGCGCCCCTTCAGCATCCACCGCGCGATGAGGCTCGACAGCCCGCGCTCCAGGGCGACGCGCAACACGGCGCTAGAGGCTGCAACGGCGGATGCGCCACTTGTTGCCGTTCTCGTCGTCCAGATAGACCGCGCACGGCGTCGGCATCTCTTTGATCTTGCTGGTGATGTAGTACTCGTAGCCGGCGGTGCCGCCGGTGCCGCGCACCATCTCCTTCAGGTTCACCATCTTGAAGCAGCCGTCGCCGTTGAGGTCGTAGTGCTTGATCTGGCGGCGCATGCGCGGCCAGGCGCCCGTGTACCAGCTGCGCAGCGCGTTGGGAGAGCGCTCGCTCGAGTGCAGCACCTTCTGGAAGCGCTCCCAGCCGCGCTCTTCATTCTTGTCGCGGGCGGCCTCCATGGCCTCCATGAGGACCCACTCGGCCGACTCCTTGTCGGGCTCGCACACCTCGATGCCGATGGTCTTCATGCGGATCTTGTCGACGGTCATGCGCAGCGCGTCGCAGCCGGCGATCCCCACCGCCATGATCACCAGGAGCGCGGGCATACGGGCCCAGCGGAGCGGCGTCTTGCGACGGTGACAGGGTGCGGGCGCAGCGGTGGACATGGCGGGCTCCTGGCTATCTTGCGCCCTCGGCGCGATGCACGACGTGACGCGGCCAGAGTAGCCGCCGGTAGACGAAAGCGACAAGCGAGGCTGCTATTCCCGGTTGCTCAGGCCCGTGGCGGCGGCTATGGTCCGCGGCCGCCGCGCGTCGGGCCTCAGCCCCCGACCGAGCGCCCCCGAGCAAGCGACCCCGACATCGGGTCACTCGGACATCCGGTACGGAGCGCAGTGCGCCACCCTTCCCCAGACCCGCCCGCCCCGCCCGCATCTGCCTTGGAGTTTGCGATGACCCTGCACCGCCTGAAGAAGAGCGACACCCTCCCTGCCGTCGGCCGCGACGTGGACACCTGGTGCACCAAGTGCAAGGCGGACCTCGCGCACCTGATCCTGGCGATGGTCGGGAACACGCCGGCGAAGGTGAAGTGCAACACCTGCGGCTCCGAGCACAAGTACCGGCTCTCCAAGGCCGAGGCCGCCAAGAAGCCGGCGACGCGCAAGAAGGCGACCACGTCGCGGCGGCTGCTGCCGAAGAAGGACGCGGAGACCATGGCGCGGGAGCGCTTCGAGCGCCTCGTGGGCAACCGCGACGTCGCCACGGCCACCGCCTACTCCCCCCGGCTCGCGGCGGAGAAGGGCCTGATGGTCGCGCACACCAAGTTCGGCAACGGCGTCATCGACGAGATCATGGGCACCAAGGCCGTGGTGGTGTTCGAGGACGGCCCGCGCACGCTGGTGGTCAACCGATAGCGCCAGCGCCGCCCGTCGCGCCACCACAATGCGGCCGGCCGACCCGCGCCCGATCTCGCCGCTCACCGCCGCGACGCGTCGCCTGGGCGCTCGCGTCCGACCCCCGTGTGGACAGACCGGATCGCGCGTCCCGCTTCGAACTCAAGCGGTTTGGCCCGTGGCCCGTCTGCGCCCCGCCCAAGCGCTCGTGACGTGAGCGCTCGTGGCGGCAAAAAACCCGTGTGTGAATTCGTCAGAGTGTATGTGCTGGTGTAGGATTGATGGGGCCTGTTCACCCCTCTCACCCGCTGCCACCCCACATGGACGCTCTCGGACGCAACCCGCAGCTCATCAGCCTGATCATCGCCGCCGTGGTGGTGGTCGGCGGTGGCCTGTTCGTGCGCTGGTGGGTCAAGCGCCTGGCGCACCAGGAAGACACCAAGGGCGAGCGCGCGGTGTCCAAGGCGCTCGACAAGGGCGACGTCCTGGGCGCGGCCAAGATCGCGATGGAGCACGAGCTCTACGCCAAGGCCGCCGAGCTCTACAGCCGCGAGGGGCGCAAGCTCGACGAGGCGCGCGCGTGGCGAAAGGCCCAGAAGTGGGAGCGCGCCGCAGACGCCTTCAGCGACGCCAACGACTGGGACAGCGCCGCCTTCTGCTTTCGCAAGGCCAATGACGAGCAGGGCCTGCTGAAGGCGTTGGAGAAGGCCGGGCAGTTCGTCGAGGCGGCGAAGCTGGCGAACCGGGCGGGGCGGCAGTCGTTCGCCGGAGAGCTCCTGGTCAAGGCGGGGATGAAGGCCGAAGCCGTCGAGATGTTCCGCAAGGCCGGCGACACCCCGCGGGCGCTGGAGCTGAGCGCGCGTGTCCGCGAGGAGAAGGGCGAGTTCGACGCCGCGGGCAAGACCTGGGCCAAGCTGGAGCGCTGGGAAGACGCGCTGCGCAACTTCGAGGAGTCGGGCGACGCGACGCTCATCGCCAAGGTGCTGCAGAAGCTCGGGCGCAAGGACGACGCCGTCGCTGCGCTCGGCAAGGCCGGGCTGCACAGAGAGGCGGCCGCGATGCTGGAGAAGCAGGGCCGCTATCGCGACGCCGCGCAGCGTTGGCAGCGGGCGGGCGACACCGAGCAGGCGATCACGTGTCTGATGAAGGAGGGCGACCGCATCGCGGTGATCAAGCTGCGGGCGGCCCAGGGCGACACGGACGAAGCCCTGCGCGTGGCTGAGCTGGTCCCTCCGACCGACAGCGCGTTCGCGGAGGCGATGCAGCTGGCCGCGGATCTGCGCGAGGGCCAGGGCGACGGCAAGGGCGCGCTGCAGAACCTGTACCGACTCCTCCAGGCGCCGCAGCCCAACGACGTCAAGGTGGCGCTCACCCGGCGCGCGGCGGAGCTCTGCGTCGAGCTACAGCAGCCACGTCTGGGCCGCGTCATGCTCGAGCGCATCACCGAGCTGGTGGACCTCGACGACCCGGAGACCGCGTGGTTCGAGTCGCTGCGACAGCAGTTCTACGAGATGCCCGAGGACGCGGTCGAGCAGCTGCCCTTCCTGACGCCCAGCGTGGCCACGCGCCGACCGCTGGTCACCAGCGCGGTCGAAGCGGAGGTCACCGAGCACTTCTCCGAGGGCACGGTCGCCTACGTGGGCAGCGAGGTGCGCGGCGCGCCGGCCGTGGACTTTGGCACGGAGATCGGCCCGGACGGTTGGCCGGAGGGCGTGCCCCCTGCGCTGTCGCGCCGCTACTCCGGCCTCGAGCGCCTCGGCCAGGGCGGCAACGGCGTCGTCTTCCGCGCCCAGGACAGGCTGCTGAGCCGAGTGGTGGTGCTCAAGTTCATGATCGACGGCGCCATGCCCACGGACGTCGCCAAGCGCTACTTCGAGCGTGAGGTGAAGATGGCCGCCAGCCTGAGCCACACCAACATCGTGCACATCTACGACATGGGCAACGAGGAAGGGGTGCCTTGGTACTCCATGGAGTACATCGAAGGCCTGCCGCTGACCGCGCACCTGCCGGCGAACGAGCCGGTGGCGGACCGCATCTTCCTCATGAGCGTGGTCGAGCAGATCTGCGCCGCGCTGGACCACGCCCACAGCCGCGGGATGATCCACCGCGACATCAAGCCCGACAACATCCTGATCGCGGTCGACGGCACAGCCAAGCTCTTGGACTTCGGCCTCGCGCGGGCCTTCGACGACGGCTTTGGCGAGCAGAGCGTGCTGGCCGGGACACCTTTCTACATGGCCCCGGAGCAGATCGACGGCTCCACCGTGAGCCACAAGGCCGACATCTACGCCCTGGGCGTGATCCTCTATCGCATGTTCACCGGGCGCCTGCCCTTCGTCGACGGCAACATCTTCGTCGCCCACGCGCTGGAGCCGGTGCCCGACCCGCTGCAGTACAACCCGGACCTGTCGCCGGACATCGTGGGCGTCATCATGCGCTGCCTGGAGAAGAAGGCGGAGGACCGGCCCAACAACTGTGGCCAGATCAAGGTGGACCTCCACGAGGCGCTCTTTGGGCACATGCGGCCGAACGTGTCGAACATCCCGGGCGCCGAGGCGGGCTGAGCCCGAGCTGCGCGTCGCACCGAGGCCCGCCTGGACCCGAGCTGGCCGGGCCCTGACCCGGCGCGCACGCTACTTGGGCGCCACCCTGCGAAAGAAGACGAAGCGGAACGGCGGCTCGCCCTTGGGTTGGAGCAGCGCGTGGCTGAGCCGATAGTCACGCCGAAACGCGGGTTGCGTCAGCAGCTGCTTGTCGCCGACGAACCACGGGACGCGGTCCCCCTGCGAGCCGCCGAGGATGACGAAGTCGGGCTTGCGGCTGAGCACGTAGGCGCCGTCGCCCTTGTGGTGGCCGGGCAGATGCGACCAGGGCAGGCTGGGGTCGTGGGGCGTGTCGACCCGCGCGATGTGAGGATCGTTGAGGCCGAGCATGTCGATGGCGGGGCGCCGGCTGAAGTAGGCGGTGGATCCGGCCGTGTTCAGCGCGACGAGCGCCCCTTCGGGCCAGCGCGCGCGGATGAAGCGCCCGACGACGGCGCCGCGGTGGGCCGCCGGGTCCGGGTTGCGCCAGCCGTCGAAGCCCGCCGTCTCGCCCAGATAGACTGTCGAGACGACGCCGGCCGCCAACGTGAGCAGCAGGCTCACCCGCATCGCGCCGTGCGGCCGGGGCGTGGCCGCGACCCCGTGGAACGTGGCGAGCGCGAGGAGCGGCACCACCGGCAGGACGAAGCGGTACCAGGGCATGTGGTCGCCGCCGATCGCGATGACGTAGGCCAGAAAGAGCGCCGACGCCCCCGCCCAGAGCTGCACGCCAGCGCGGGCCGTCGCGCGCTCCACGCCGGGCTCGTCCATGGTCCCCGTACGCGGGCGGCGCCACGCCCAGAGCGCGACGAGCCCGAGGGCCGCGAGGTGGGGGGCGCACGCGCCGATGTAGCGCAAGCCCTGGCCCACGCTGGCGAGGCTCACGGCGCCCTTGACGTAGGCGGTGTTGGGGAGCCAGTCGCCGTAGTAGGCCAGCCGAAAGGCGAGCTGAGCGCCGCCGAAGAGGGCGCCCGAGGTGACGAAGAGGGCCAGGTGAGCGCGGGGGATCGGGGCGCCCCGCGCGCGCCACAGCGCCAGCGCCAGCGTCGCCACGGCGAAGAAGAGCGCCCCCTCGGGCCGGCACACCACCGCCGCGCCGAGCAGCAGGCCGCTGGTCACGAAGGGGGCGCGCCCTGCCCCGCGCCGCAGCCCAGGGACGCGGCGCAGTCCCGCCGTGACGAGCGCGGCGAAGAGCACCGTCTCCAGCCCGCCCAGGGTCCAGGCGATCAAGGGTCCAAAGCTGAGGCAGAAGAGGGCGCTCGCCCGGTGGGCCCGCGTCGAGAGCCCCTTCGCCGGCGGGGTCACGCCGAGGTCCACCGCCAACCCCACGAGCGAGCCCACGCCGACGATGCGCGCCGCCAGCACATGGCCCGCGCCCAGCTTCGCCACGGCGCCGCACAGCAACACCCACAGCAGGCTGGTGTAGCCCTCGACGCGCTCGCCCGGGTTCCACACCAGCCCGAGCCCGCGGAGCCAGTGGTCGACATAGCGCAGCGCGATGTAGGCGTCGTCGTGGATGAAGCGGCGCAGGTAGAACCACTGCGCGAGCCACAGCGCCACCGCCAGCGCCGCCAGGGCGCGCCAGGGCATGGGGTGCTGCGGTGCTGGGCTCTCAGCCGCGTCCACGGTCTCTCGCTCCGGTCAGCGGCACACGGGCCGCGCCCGCACAGCCTGGGTCACCACGTGGACGGCGGCAAGACGGCGTCCCGAGACCGGGGGTAGCGAGCGGGCGGGCCGGCGCGCTAGCCTGCCGCGTCGGCCGCGCGAGCGTCGCCTCCACGCCCACCTGCGAGATGCCTCGTGCCCACCGCCCCAGCCAGCGCGCCCCCGGACCGAGCTGCTTCGGACGCCGTCGGAGACGCCGCGGCTGCGGCGTCGCCTCGCGGCCCCTCCCCTGCGGAGTGGCGGCGGCTGCGATGGCTCTTCGTCGGGCTGTGGGTCGCGTGGGCCCTGGCGTGGATCGCCAAGGCGCGGGTCGACACACAGGGACAGTCGTGGGCCCTGCTCTTCGACGACGCGATGATCTCCATGCGCTACGCCTCGCACCTCGCGGACGGCCACGGCCCCGTGTGGAACATCGGCGAGCCGCCGATCGAGGGCTTCACCAACCCGCTCTGGGTGGCGCTGATGACGCTGGTGCACCTCACTGGGCTGCCGCGCCACCTCACGTCGCTGCCCGTGCAGCTCGTGTCGGCCGGCGCTGTGGTGACCTGCGCGTTGATGGCGGGGCGGCTGGCCGACCTGTGGGCGAGGCGGCCCACGGGCAGCGCTGCGGGGACCCTGGCGGTGGGGTGGGTCCTCGCCTTTGGCCCGCTGTCGACCTGGAGCCTGCTCGGCATGGAGGTCGGGGCCAGCGCCGCCCTGACCGTGGCGGTGCTGTGGGCGCTCGCCGTCGACCGGCGACCGCTGGCCTACGGCTTGATGGCGGTGGGCCTGCTGCTGCGGCCCGACGCGGTGCTGGTGGCGGGGGGCGCCCTCGGCACCCTCGCGCTGCTGCAGCCCGAGCGGCGCTGGGCCCTGACGCTGCGCGGCGGCGGCTGCGTGGCGCTGACGCTGCTCGCCATGACGGCGCTTCGCCTGGCGGTGTTCGGGGATCCCCTGCCCAACACCTACTTCCTCAAGCTCACGGGCTTCCCGCTGCTCGAGCGCCTGCAGCGCGGCGGCCTGGTCACCGGCACCGCGCTCCTCCGACTCGGGCTGCTGCCGGCGCTCGCCCCCCTGGTGTGGGCGGCGCGCCGCGGCGACGCGACCATGCGCGCGGCCGCGGCGGTGTTCGGGCTGCACGTCGTCTACAGCGTGTGGGTGGGCGGGGACGCGTGGGAGCGCGGCGACAGCAACCGCTACTTGAGCACGGCGATGCCCTTGGCCTTGGGGCTCCTGGCCCTGGCGGTGAGTCAGGGCGTCGCCCCGTGGTCGCGCGCGGGCGGCTGGTTGCAGCGAAGCCGGGCGCCGCGCGCCGCGGTGGTGGCGCTGGTGGCGCTCGGCGTCTTGGGCTTCAACGCGTGGGGCGGCGCGTCCAGCCTCCGCGAGGCCGCGCTGCTGGCGCCGCCGATGAACCAGACCTTTCGTCGTGACCACCTCGAGCAGGCCCTCGCGATCCGCGCGCTGACCCGCCCGGAGGCCCGGGTGGCGGTGGTCGCGGCCGGGACCATCCCCTATGTCACCGAGCGCCCCTGCGTCGACCTGCTGGGCAAGAACGACCGGCGGATCGCGCGCATGCGGGGCCGCAGCATGCCGGAGTGGGGCGCGTGGAAGCGCTTCTACCCGGGCCACAACAAGTGGGACTACGGCTGGAGCATCGGCACGCTGAAGCCGGACGTGGTCACCCCGGTGTGGGCGGCGGCGGACGAGGCCGTGCCGCATCTCAAGGGGGCGTACCGCGTGGTGCGCGCGGGGCGTTACCCGCTCTACCTGCGCACGGGCTCACCGCACGTACGCTGGCGTCTGCTAGGGCGTCGCTGAGCGGCCGGCTCGGCGCTCGGGAGGAGCGCTCAGGCGCGACGGACCAGGCGGTCCACCTCGAGCCACGTGGACTCCAGCGCGAGCCGCACGTTCGGGTTGAGCACGAGCCCGGCCTCGGTGGCGAGACAGACGTCCAACGCCGCCGCGAGGTGCCCCGCGTGGGTGCGACCGGCGAAGGCCTCGAGCGCGTCCGCGTGGCGCGCGAGGGGCAGCGCAGCGGCGGGCTGGCCAGCGGCCACGAGCATGGCGTCGCGCAGCACGGCGCGCGTCACGTCCAGCGCCCAGGCGAGCCCGACGCGGTCCAGCCCCTTCAGCCGCGGGCCGGCGGCGGCCTCCTTCTCCGCTGCGAGCGCCTTCTTGCTCTTGCGCTTGGCCGGCGCGCCGCTGCGCTCGGCCTTGGCCAGCGCCCGCGCCTCGGTCACCGACGCCGTGGGCGCGGCCTCGCTGGCGACCTCCTCGGGCGCCGCGCCCATCGCGAGCCCCTCCAGCGCGCCGCCCAGCGTCTCCACGGCGCCCGCGACCCGCAGCGGGCTGCCCTGCCCCAGCCCGAGCAGGAAGCGCACCAGGTCGTCCACAGCACGCAGCCACTCCGGATCACACAGCGTGCGCGCGCGGGAGACGCTGCCCTCGGACAGGGGCGCGGCCATGGCCACCAGCCCCGCGTCGACCCCCTCCGCGCGGAGCACGGCGGCGACGTCTTCGGTCGCCAGCTCGGCGAAGCGCAGCGACTGGCTGCGGGAGTGGATGGTGCCGAGCAGCAGCGCCGGGCGCGACGTGACCAGGACGAAGTGCGTCCGTGACGGCGGCTCTTCGAGGGTCTTCAGCAGCGCGTTGGCCGCCTCTTCCCGCATGAGGTCGGCGTCGTCGACGATGAGCGCCTTGACCTGACCGACCACCGGCTCGTAGCGCAGTCGCTTGAGCGCCTCGCGCACCTGACCGATGCGGATGCTCGCGCCGTCCCGCTCGAGCAGCGTCAGATCGGGGTGCTCGCCGCGCTGGGCGGCGTGGCAAGAGCGACACGCGCCGCACGCGCCCGCGACCGGATCTGGGCGCTCGCACGCCAGCCGGCACGCCAGCGCCCAAGCCACGGTGCGCTTGCCGACGCCTTCGGGTCCTTCGAAGAGATAGGCGTGGGCTGGCTGCTCGCTGGCGCAGATGCGTCGGAGCACGTCGAGTTGGGCGCCGTGGCCCTGGATGTCGGCGAAGGTGCGAAAGCTCATGCAGCGAGCCTGCGGCCGCGGCGTCGCCCGGGTCAACCCGGCGGCGGCGCGCTGCGACCCGCGTCGCCAACACCGCGCAGCGGACGCCTGGAGCCACGGAGACGGTGCATCCGGCGCACAGCAAACTTGTGTGCCCCCGGCCCTCGCACGTATGCTGCAACCGACGAATTTTGCGCCCAGCGCGGCCTCTGGCCACGTCCCCCGCGCCCCATGGCACACCCACGCTCCCCTCCCCCCGCGGGAGCGAGACGCTGCGACGCACACGCCCCGTGCTCCCCACGGACCGTGCACGCGGCACCTGCGCACGCCTGAACCCGTGCCCAACCGAGCCCGTGTCCGACTGACATCGCGGGACGCTGACCGCGCCCCCGCCTCTCCGACAGGAGTCCCCATGCGCCAAGCGCTCGCTTCCGCTGCCACCCTCACCGTGCTGTGTGCCGTGTTGGGCAGCGCCACCGTCCAGGCCAAGGAGATCTGGAAGTACGACGACGGGCCCGACGACCTCGGCTCCCTCGCCGGCTCCAAGATGCACCCGCAGTACGCGCACCCCGGCTTCGTCAACGGCGAGGCCTTCGGCGTGCTCTTCCGTCCGAAGAAGGAGCAGTACCCGGTGGAGATCGTGAGCGTGGAGCTGGTCATGGCGGCCGCGAGCTCTGCCCCCGACCCGACCAAGAAGACGCTCAACGCGGTGATCGAGTTCTGGAACGACACGTCCGACGCGTCGGCGCCCACGTCGACCAAGCCGGTGTGGAGCGTGAACACCGCCGACTTCTTCAACCCGACCACGGGCAAACCGGGCACGCCGATTCAGGGCAACACGGTGATGATCTATGAGTTCACCAGCACGAAGCCCGGGGACAAGCCGCCGCTGATCAAGGAGGGCAACATCCGGGTGGTGGTGCGCATCACGAGCAACGCCACGGACTTGAGCTCCTACTGGGGCAAGACCGACTGCCTCAAGACGAGCATCGGCGGCATCGACGTGGGGTGCGGCTGCCAGGAGCTCGCGGCGTTGACCGACACCGCCACGACGCCCAAGACCCAGCTCATGCACATCGTGTGGCCGCTGGGCACCTGCTCCGGCAGCAAGCAGTGGCGCTTCGTCGAAGACATCAACAACGGGCTGATCCAGATGAAGGGCGACTTCCGCCTGCGCCTGGGGGTCAAAGGCACGGGCGGCGGCGGCACCACGGACGCGGGCAGCACCGGCGGCGACGCGGGCACCACGGACTCCGGCGCCAGCGACACCGGCGTGGCCGACACCGGCGTGACCGACACGGGCCCAGCGGACACGGGCCCCGCGCCCGTGCTCAAGCCCATCGTCGACGTGGTCACCCCGAGCAAGGTGTCGGGCGACAAGCCGACCGAGATCGAGATCATCGGCGAGCACTTCCAGACCGGCGCGGTGGTGAAGGTGGGGGCCGCCAAGACCTCGGTCACGGCGGTGAAGCCGAACAAGATCGTGGCCACCGTGCTGCCGGGCATCTCGGCCGGGACCTACCCGCTCATCGTGGAGAACCCCGACGGTCAGGTGGGCTTCAAGGACAACGCGATCACGGTGGAGGCGGCGCCCGTGGAGGTCGACGCTGGCGTGGACAGCGGGCCGGTCACGGGTCCGGGCGAGCTCACCATCGACATGGTCGACCCCAAGTGCGTCGACTCGGCGCGCGACACGGCGATCACCATCTTCGGCACGGGCTTCGCTGAGGGCATCACGCTGCAGGCCGGCGGCAAGGAGCTGCTCGCCGTCCAGGTGAAGTCGGCCAGCAAGATCACCGCGCTGGTGCCCAAGGGCCTGCCGGCCGGCGAGCACAGCCTCATCGCGGCCATCGGCACCAAGCAGACCGCGCTCGCCAACGCCATCCAGGTCGACTGCGGCGCCGGCTCCGGCGACAGCGGCTGCACCGCCGCCCCTGCCCCTGGCGCCCCACTCTCGGGGTTGGGAGGCTTGCTGCTCCTGCTCGTCGGCGCGCTCCTGCTGCGCCGCCGGGCCGCCTAGGGACCTCCGCCACCTCCGCCGCGCCCGCGCTGCACCTGCGCGGGCGCGCTCCCTTTTGACTCCACGGACCCCAGTCGGGGTTCCAACCCGCGAGCCACCACCATGAGCAAGAGCACCTGGCGCACAGCGCCGGATCCCAACGAGACCGGCTGGCCCAAGGGCGTGCCCTACATCATCGGCAACGAGGGCTGCGAGCGCTTCAGCTTCTACGGCATGAAGTCGATCCTCTGGGTCCACCTGACGGCGCTCTACGTCGCCGCGGGCATGGCCACGGGCTCCGCGTCGGAGAACCACGCGCAGGAGATGGTCCACCTCTTCATCGCCGGCGTGTACGCCTTTCCGATGATCGGGGCCCTCATCGCGGACCGGCTGTGGGGCAAGTACAACACCATCTTGTGGCTCAGCCTCGTCTACTGCGCCGGCCATGGTGTGCTGGCGGTGGCGGAGAACAACCTCACCGGCATGGGCATCGGCCTGGCGCTCATCGCCATCGGCTCGGGCGGCATCAAGCCCTGCGTGTCGGCCAACGTCGGCGACCAGTTCGGCAAGGGCAACTGGCACCTGGTCACCAAGGTCTTCCAGGCCTTCTACTTCATCATCAACTTCGGCAGCTTCTTCGCGACGCTGATGATCCCGTGGATCAAGAAGACCTACGGCACCTCCTTCGCCTTCGGCCTGCCTGGCATCTTGATGTTCATCGCGACGGTCATGTTCTGGATGGGCCGCGACAAGTTCGTGCACGTGCCGCCGAAGCCGGGCGGACGCATCGGCGTGCTCGACGCGCTCTCGTCGTCGCTGCTCTTCCTCGGGCTCATCGGCCTGCCGCTCTTCTTCACCGACATCTTGCCGGGTTGGGCCTTCTTCACGGCCATGGCGGTGTCCACTGGAGCGGGGCTCGCCATCTTCTTCGTCCGGCAGGGCAAGCAGCAGGACGACGGCTTCCTCGCCGTGCTGCTCACCGCGGCGCGTGACGTGCTCTCGGGTGACGCCAAGAAGGCGGCCAGCGAGGCGGGACCGGACGCGGAGCCCATCGAGCGCAGCTGGTTCTTCGCCGGGGCAGCCAAGCGCTTCGGCGCCGACATCGCCGAGGGACCTGCGGCGGTGCTCCGCATCATCAGCGTGTTCTTCATGGTCAGCGTGTTCTGGGCGCTCTTCGACCAGCACTCGAGCTCGTGGATTCGGCAGGCCAAGCAGATGAACCTGCACGTGGACCTGCTCGGCATGAGCCTGGACCTGCTGCCCTCGCAGATCCCCTCGCTGAACCCGCTGATGGTCATGGCGCTGATCCCGCTGAACAACTTCGTGCTCTACCCGCTGGCCGGCAAGCTGGTGAAGGTGACGCCGCTGCGGAAGATGACGGTGGGCATGCTGGCCGCGGCCGCCGCCTTCGCCTTCGTCGCCATCCTGCAGGAGCGCATCGACACGGCTGCGGCGGCCGGCGAGCAGATCAGCATCGCCTGGCAGGTCATCGCCTACCTGATCATGACGCAGGCCGAGGTCATGGTGTCGATCACGGGGCTCGAGTTCGCCTACACGCAGGCCCCGCGGCGGATGAAGTCGACCATCATGGGCTTCTGGCTGCTCACCGTGGCCTTCGGCAGCAAGCTGGTCATCATCGTCACGCAGATGCCCGACATGGGGCTGGCGCAGTTCTTCTGGGTCTTCGCCGGGCTGATGGGCGCCGCCGCCGTGGTCTTTGGTCTGCGCGCGTCGATGTACCAGTACCGCGACTACACCCAGTAGGCCGCCCTGGCCGATGGGCCAGAGGGGCCTACAATCCAGCGCGCTCGGGGCCGCGCGCGGCCGTCACCCGGCCGTCGCGCCCCGGGTCGTTCAGCCACCGCAGCGCTTGGCGGCGCAGCTCCCGAAGGGGTCGCTCTCCGTGGCGCACTGCTGCAACACGCAGGTCAGCCACGTCTGCAGCGCCGCGCGCTCGCTGACCTGTGTGGCGCCGAAGCACCCGGGTACACAGCACCGGTCGTCGTCCGGGCCGCAGGCGCGGATGCAGGCGCGTCCGCCGACCGCGTCCCCCGAGGCGGCGTTGGGCCCGCTGGGGCACGGGTCGGCGAGGCAGGCGACCTGCTCGGGCAGACACGCGGCCTCGGCACAGCTCCCCCCACAGCCCGCGCCCGGACAGCCGGGGCAGGCCTTGGCGACGCAGACGAGCCACGCGTCGAAGGCTCCCTGACCGCCTGGCGAGAGCTGGACGCGGCAGGTCGCGCGCTGGCAGGCGCTGTCGAGCGCGCACACCGCGCGCGCCTGGGCGCAGGCCATGGTCGCAGCCGGCGGCGCGACCGGCACGCCCGCACAGGCGCAGGACGCCGACCCCGCGCCACACGCTGCCGCTCCCTTGGCCTCGACGCAGCTGGCGAATCCTGTGAGGGCGCCGCGTGCGGGTGGCGCGACGCGGCGCAGGCAGCGGAGGGGCGCGACGAAAGAGCCCGTCGCGGCAGCGGCCTGCACGCAGCCGTGGCCCGTGGCGCACGAGGCGGCGCCGGTCGCCCCGTCGGCGGCGCAGGCGACGAGGCTGTCGGTGCACGTCTCCCACAGGCAGGCCTCAAAGCAGCCCGGCTCGACCACGGGGTCGCACCCGGCGCACTGCGCCGTGGCGCAAGCGAGCAGCGCGTTCGCGAGGCCGCGCCCCTCGAGCGGCAGCTCCTTGGTGCACGCGGCGAGGCAGGCCGTGTCGGCGGTGTCGTCGAGCTTGGGGGGCGGCGGCGGGCCCCCCGGCCGCGCACAGCCGCGCTCGAGGCAGGCGAGCACGTCGATGCAGGTCTGCTGGGCGCCGCTGGCTTGGTCGGAGCAGGCCCCTGCGCACAGCGTGAAGGTCGCGAGCAGGAGGGGGAGCGCAACGCGGTGGGTCAGGGTGTGCACGGGCCCTCGGGTCGATGAGCGGTCGAAGGGCCACGTAGCGGCGACCCGGCGGCGCTCGGCGCTCGGCGCTCGGCGCTCGGCGCTCGGCGCTCCGTAACAGTTGTTCGTCGTCGTCACCCTAGCGCGGCTCGCCGGCTGAAAGACACCGTCCAGGGCGAGAGCGCCAGCCAGCCGGGGCGCGACGGCAGCGATTCGGCGTCCCTGGTAGCGGGTCCCGCCGCGCCCGGCAAGGGTGGGGGGGCGAGACCTCGCAAGAGCCCGTCAGGCCCCGACTTGTCTGGTCGCTCGGCCGCTCAGCGTCTATCGTCTGAGGTCTGATGGACCACCGCCGCAAACCAACGAAGCGAGCGCCCGCCCAACCGACGGCCCAGCGGCCGGCGGCGTCTGCCGGTGGCGGTCGGACCCGAGGCGGCGCGGCGCGCGAGGCCCTGCGCACGCGCAGCTACGCCGAAGGGCGCGCGCTCGTCTCGCCAGAACGCCACGGCGGCGACCTGGCCGGTCACGTCAGCGCCGATCTGCCGGCGTGGCGCGCGCTCGACATCGACGGCGCGCGCGGCCACCGCGGCGACGGCGCGCTGGGCCTCTCCGCGGACCACGTCGGCGTTCACAAGGCGAGCGCTCGGCAGCTCTCAGCCGACGTGCGGCACCTCCCCTCTGGGCTCGGCGCCAGCGCCCAGGCCACCGGTGCGAAGGTCCACCACGCCGACGTACGCGGGGCCAGCGCCCAGGTCGGACCGCGCGGCCTCGACGCCCACGCCGACCACGTCTCGTGGCTCAACACCGGCGCCGACTCCCTGTCGATGCAAGCTGACAGCACCCAGAGCGGCCGGCGCGCGGGGCTCGAGGCCGAGGGGCTGGCCGTCCACCAGGCCGACGTGCGCGGGGCCGGCTTCCACGCCGGGCTCGACGGGCACGCCGGGCTCGACGGGCACGCTGGGCTGCCCAGGGCGAACGCGCACGCCGACGACGTCCGCTTCGTCAACCTGGCGGCCGATCGATTCAGCGCCGAGGTCGAGGGCAGCCATGGCCGGACCGGGTTGCAGGCGAGCGACCTGCAGATCCACGACGCCCACGTGCAGGACGCCAACTGGAGCGTCGGCCAGGGCCCTGTCCCGGGCGGCGACCCCGGCTTTGGCATGCGCGCGGACGCCGGACAGGTCGACTGGACCAACCTCCGCGCCGACCACGTGCGCGCCGAGCACGCCGGGCCCCTGGGCGCCGGGCACGTCGCGGCGTCGGACCTCGCCGTACACGACACCTCTGTCAGCGGCGGCACGTTTGCAGCGACGCGCAACGGGCTCGACGTGCACGCCGACCAGGTGGGCTTCGTCAACACGGAGGCGCGGGATCTCAGCGCAGGAGCGCAGACGGCGGGCGGCCACCGCGCCAGCGCCAGCATGGACCACCTGGCGGTGCATCGCGTGGGGGTCAAGGGTGGCGACGTGCACCTGGGGCGCCGCGGCGTCCAGGCCTCGGCCGACGCGGTCGACTTCCAGAACACCGCCATCCGCGGCGCGAAGGCGGACTGGCAGGGAGCGGGCGGCGGGCACGGCCAGGCCCGCGCCAACCGCATCGCGGCACATACGCTCGCCGTTCGCGGCGGCCACTTCTCCCTGGGTCGTGGCGGTGTCTCGGCTGGCGGCGCGGTCGACTACCGCCACGCAGAGGTCGACGGCCTGTCCGCCAGCCACACCACCGCCGGCGGCACCACGACGCGGGCGGGCGTCGACCAAGCGCTGGTTGGACACGTGCACGCCGACGACGTGCAGCTCGACACCAACCTGCTGACCGGCCGGGCCGCGGTGCGCGGGGCCAGCGTGGTGGAGCACGACCTCAAGGGTGCCTCTGTCGGCGTCGACCGGGGCGGCAAGACCCTGGCTGGCGCCCGCGGCGACCTGCACGCCAGCCACAGCGCCGACGCCGCCTCGGCCGAGTGGGACCTGTCCAAGGGCAAGCTGGCCGCGTCTGTGGACAACTACCAGCACGACCGCAGCCTCTCGAACGCGCAGATCACCGTCCTGGGCGAGACCATCGAGCTGCCCGACGTGGCCGTTCACCTCGAGGCCGACGCCGAGGCGGCTCTGGACGTGAGCGAGGGCGAGGTGGAGCTCGGACTCGACCTCTCGGGCACCAGCCTGAAGGTGGGGGACCTCGAGGTGACCCTGCCGGAGCAGGCGCAGCTGGGTGTCGACATGGACCTGGGCGAGGGCAACCTCGACCTCAACATCGGCGGTCACAAGGTCGACGTGGACCAGGCCATCGGGCGCTTCTGGGGCCGGCTCAAGGGCCTGTTCGGCGGCGGCAAGGCCGAGAAGGCGACGCCGGCAGAGATCCAGAAGGGCCGCGAGGACCTGCGCGCCCTCGGTCGCGGCATCCCCGGGCTGAAGCGCGACGTGCAGCGCGCGGTGCGGCTCGCCGAGGCGCGGAAAGCCGGCTGAGTTGGGGGAAAGCCTCGACGGGCGACCGGCGGAATCTGTCTGCGCCGAGCGGGGTTGACGCCCCCGAGCACACGGACGAGCCGCGTCCCGACACCCCGAGCAGCACCATGCATACGGACTTCGAACGGGACGGGATCCTTCGGGTCGCCGGCGCCGTCGCACCCGACACCGTCCGCGACCTGCGCGAGCACTTCTGGCAGGCCGTGGAGCGGCGCTTTGCGATCCGCGAAGACGCGCCCGACACGTGGCTGGCCGACGCCACGCCCCTCGGAGGCGACGCGCGCGGGCGGCGGCTCTCGGGCATGAACCCGGTGATGCAGGGCCTGCGTGAGGCCGGGGCGCTGGAGGCGAGCCAGCGCGCGCTCCAAGGCGCCGTCGACCGGGCGTTGGGCCCCACGCGATGGCAGCCGAAGGGGCTGTGGTACTCGCTCCTCAGCTTCCCAACCGGGACGCAGCGCTGGGCCGTGCCGCGCCGCTCCTGGCACGCGGACGAGCCCGCCGTCGCCGGCGACGCCCTGCCCTGGACCGTGTTCGTCTTCGTCTTCCTGCGGGCGGTGCCGCATCGGGGCGGAGGGACGGTCGTCGTGACCGGCTCCCACCGCTGCGCCGAGCACATGGCACGGCGCGAGGGCCGCGTCGACAGCGCCCTGGTCCGGGTCTTCGCAGACGACAACGAGGGGCTCGTGGACCCGGACGAAGCCAGGGTCATCTCGCCGGTGGACGTCATGGGCCGCCTGAGTCAGGAGAGCCCGTGGTTTCGGGAGCTCGGCGGGCACGAGGGCGAGCGCGAGCGCGAGGGCGACGGCGACGGCGACGGCGACGGCGAGCGGGTCGGGCGCTACATGCGGACCGGTGGCGTCCACGAGGGCGTCCCCGTCCGGGTCGTTGAGCTCACCGGCGCCCCGGGAGACGTGGTGGTGATGGACCCGCGCTGCGTGCACTCCGTGTCGGCCAACGTGGCGGGGGTGCCGCGTCAGGTCCTGCGTCTGGACTTCAGGCGCGTGCCTGCCTAGCAGCGCTCCAAGAGACGAACGCTCGATCTTGGTGCCGAACATCGGCTCTCGGGTGGCTGTCGCATGCAGCAGCCGGTGGCAACCGCATGGCACGTGCCCGAGACGGCACAGACACCCCACCCAGCTCCGCTTCAATCGCCTCGATCCGCATGGCACGTGCCCGAGAGGGCACACGCGGAGGGGAGAGCGGCCCTGGCCGCTCGGGGCGCGCGCCCCGCGCCCCCAATCATGAAGCAGGAGGAGCTGGCCAGCGACACACCGATTCCCCTACGCCTCACCCAGCTCCTCTTCGATCGCCTCGATCCGCATGGCCAGCTGCTCCCATTTGCCCATGGACGCGTCCACGTGCGCGCTCAGCCGACCGTGCTCCTCGCTCAACGCGCGCACCCGGTCGCCGTCCTCGTACAAGGTCGGGTCCAGCTGCGCCGCCTGAATCTCGGCCAGCCGCGCCTCGGCCTTGGCGATCTCGGCCTCGAGCTGGGTCAACCGCGCCTTCAGCGGCTTGGTGCGCTTCGACAGGGCGTTGCGCCGCTCGGCCTCTTGCCGCTTCCGCGCCTTGGCCGCCGCCCGCGACGTAGCGTCGCTCTCCACGGCCTCGCTGCCAGCCCCATCTTCCGGCCCTTCCGCCACCGTCTCGCCCCGCAACAGCGCCTCGATGACCTTCGGGTCGCCCCCCGACTTCCGGTAGAGATACGCGTCGTAGTCGCCCTCGTAGAGCGTGGTCTGCCCCCCAGGCATCACCTCCAACACGTGGGTCGCCACCGCGTTGATGAAGTAGCGGTCGTGGCTCACCAGCACCGCGGTCCCGTCGAAGCGGCCGAGCGCGTCCTCGAGCACCTCACGGCTCAGCAGGTCGAGGTGGTTGGTCGGCTCGTCGAGCAGCAGGCAGCTCGGCGCGCGCAGCACCATCTTCGCCAGGGCGAGACGCGCGCGCTCGCCACCAGAGAGCACAGACACCCGCTTCTCGACGCTCTGCCCCTGAAAGAGCATGGCGCCGAGCACGTTGCGCACCATGGTCACCGTGTCTTCGCCGGCCGCACGCGCCGCCTCTTGATAGACCGACAGCCGCTTGTCGAGCGCCTCGAGCTGGTGCTGCGCGAAGTACTCGATGCGCACGTTGCTCCCCGCGCGCACGGCCCCCCGCTGGATGTCGGTGACCCCGGCGAGCACCTTGAGCAGGGTCGACTTGCCGGCACCGTTGGGCCCCACCAGCGCCACCTTGCTGCCCCGCTCGATGCGCAGGTTGAGCCCCGTGTAGACCGGCACCGGCCCCTCGTCGCCGTCCCAGGTCTTGTGCACGTCCTCGGCCTCGAGCACGACCCGGCTGGTGCGCCCCGCGGGCTGGAACGAGAAGTTGATGCTCGCGGCGTCGCTCTCGACCTCGATCGACTCCAGCTTGGCGAGCTGCTTGAGCCGCGACTGAGCCTGCTTGGCCTTGGTGGCCTTGGCGCGAAAGCGCTCGACGAAGCGCTCGAGGTGGGCGCGCTTGCGGTCGACCCGCGCCTTCTCCGCCACCAGCTGCGACAGGCGCTGCTCGCGCCCGACGAGGTAGTCCTCGTAGCCCCCGACATACTCGTGCACCCCGCGCCGCGAGAGCTCCACGATGCGATCCGGCATGCGGTCGAGGAAGAAGCGGTCGTGGCTCACCGCCACCACGCTGCCCGGGTAACCATCGAGGAAGCTCTCGAACCAAGACAGCGCTTCGAGATCCAGGTGGTTGGTCGGCTCGTCGAGCAGCAGCACGTCCGGCTGCATCACGAGCAGGCGCGCCAGCGCCGCCCGCATCAGCCAGCCGCCCGAGAGCGAGGCCGACGGCGCGCTCATCTGCTGAGCGTCGAAGCCGAGCCCGCCGAGGGCCTCGCGGGCCCGGTCGAGCAGCTGCTCGCCGCCCAGCACCTCAAAGCGGTCGATGGCGCGGCTGAGGTCTCGCAGCCCAGCGTCGCTCTCGCCGTAGGCGTGGTCGTCGGCCATGCGCTGCTGCACCGCCGCCACCCGCCGGCGCGCGTCGCCGTAGCCGGGCACACCCTCGAGCACGCTCTGCTCCACGGTGCCCAGCGTGAAGGGGTCCACCTCCTGGGCCAGGTAGCCGATGGTGACGCCGCGCGCCTTGACCACCGCGCCACCGTCGCAGCTCTGCTCGCCGATGAGGATGCGCAGCAAGGTCGTCTTGCCAGCGCCGTTGGGCCCCACCAGCCCGTAGCGCAGGCCGCGCTTGATGTGCCACGACAGCCCGCTGAAGAGCGGCTGCGGGCCAAAGTGCTTCTCGATGTTCTGTACGTGAATCACGGCGGGCCTCCGCCACGCGGGCTACACGGTGGCGGCGAGCAGGTCAACGCCGGGCGCCGTCTACGGAGGGGCGCATGCGAGCTCGCGGGCGCGCCCTCCGCGCCAGACGCCGGCGTCCGACACCGGGGCCTGACGTCGGGCCGAGCGCGCCCGCTGCCGGCTACAGCCCCTGCGCCGGATGGTCGCTGGCGTGCGGCGCGCGCGGGCAGTAGGTGACCCAGTCGCTGGCCTGGTTGAGGCCGCTCCACAGGCTGTGGCCCTGGTAGTGGTGGGCGTGCTTGGGGTCCGACACGCTCGCGGAGGTGCTGCACGAGCGCGGCTTCCTGGCCACCGCGCAGGTCAGCTCCAGGGTCTCAAAGCTCGGCAGGTTGGTCTCCGGCTTGCAGCCGAACTTGTTCATGTTCCCCCAGCAGACCTGGTCGGCGACGCTGCTGCCGTCCGGGAACTTGCTGCCGTCGGTCCGGATGAGCTGCAGCGCCCCGCGCGCCGGCACCATGGCCATGACCGTGGTGTGCTGCAGGTCGGGCTTCGGCAGCGACGTGTCGTACGACAGGGGCGCGACCAGGAGGTAGCCGCGCGGCGGGATGGTCAGCTTGGTGCACTGGCTGTTGGCGGTGCACGGCTTGACCCCCTCGCCCTGGCAGCGGCAGTTGGTGTCGCTGCCCGCGCAGGGCGCGTTGCTCTGGTTGACGCAGATCCCGGTCGGGAAGATGGGCGACACCGTCTTCACGCCTGAGACCTGGTCCAAGAAGCGCAGCACCAGCCCGCCGATGTCCGCGGCGACGTAGCCCGGGTTGTACAGCTCCACGTACTCGTTGGTGGTCTTGTCGCCGCCCTTGAACGCCGGCCCCAGCGCGTCGAACTGGCTGATGACGACGCGCAGGTCGCACTTGCCCGTCTTCACGTTGCACACCGCGCCCTTGTTGCACGCGCCAGCGCAGCTTGGATCGACGCACTTCTCCGCGCCGGCGACGTAGTTGCAGCGCAGGCCCGCCGCGCACTTGCCGCCGCACGCCGGGGCGTAGTCTCCGCCGCCGAGCGAGTGCGCGGTGTGCTGCAGCAAGATCAGCCAGTCCTTGCTGTCGTCCTGCGTGTCGAGCCCGTTGCCCGCCAGCTCTTCGTCGCCGCCCGGCGCCATGGACAGCCCGTTGGACTGGGCCGAAGCCTTGCGCACCATGGGGAAGCCCTCGGGCACCTCGCTCACCGAGAGCGCGGTCCCGGTCGGGTTCGGGGACTTGCCCCAGCCAAAGCGGTCGAGCTCCACGTCGGTCCGCGGGTCCACCAACTTCACCGCGCCGCCCAGCTTGTCGAGCTTCAGCGTCGGGACGACCAGATCCACCCCGGCGTTCTTGCCCGCCCACGCCGCCGTCGCGATGAGGTAGTAGCGCTTCGGCGGCATCGTCGTCCCGCCTGGGATCTGGGCCACCGCGCCGCCCCACGAGCCGGCCCCTGACGTGCCGCTGCCCTTGACGTAGAGCTGCAGGCCCGAGAGATCAGCGGACTTGGCTCCAGCGTTGTACAGCTCGACGAACTGCGCCTTGGCGTCGCCCTTGGCGTGCACGAGGACCTCAGAGAGCACCACGCGGTTGGCGCTGTCGACCACGCACGACGACACCAGCGTCGAGCACTTCTGCCCGGGGCCGCAGCCCAGAGAGCACTTGGTGTCGGCCACACACTTCGCCGCGCCCTTGCCGGCGAAGTCGCACACCTTGCCGCCGGTGCACGTTCCGCCACACGCGGGCTCGTACACGGACTTGTTCTGCGGGTCGGGCACCACGCGCTCGACGAAGTCGGCCTTGTTGTCCCCCGTGTCGACGTCGTTGCCAGCGAGCCACTCCCCACCCCAGGGGGCGAGCAGCTTGGCCGTGGACTTGCTGCTGGCGCGACGCTCCATGGCGCGCGCGGCGGGCCACGGCGCCAGCGGCGTCCCCTCGCCGCCCTTGGCCCCCACACCCCACGCCACAGCGTCGTGCAGCAGCGTGTGCGGCAGGTCGAAGACCCGAATCTGCAGGCCCTCGGGGTCGAGCGAGAAGCCCTTGCTGGTGTAGTCCGGCTTGACGCCGCCCGGCAGCTTCGCGCCCTGGGCCGCCAGCAGCAGGTAGCCGTTCGCCGGCACCTCGTCGCCCTTCTTGAAGGCGAACCTGGTCTTCCACTCCGCCAGGTTCGTGCTCCCCGCAGGCCGGGTCTGCACCACGTAGCCCGCGAGATCGGTCTTGTTGTCCAGGCTGCTGTGCAGCTCGATGTAGTCGTCCAGCGGGTCACAGGGGTCGCCCACGTAGAGCTCGGACACCAGCACCTTCTTCGTCCCGGTGAACGCGCACGCGGCCTTGCCGTCGCCAGGGTCGACGCACTTGGCGAAGGGTCCGCACGTGCCCTGCGTCGGCGCGTACTGGCAGCCCTTCTTGGGGTCGCAGCTGTCGAGCGTGCACACGTTCTCGTCGTCGCACTGGATGTTGGCGCCGAAGCACACGCCCTTGCCGAAGACGCAGGTGTCCTTCTCCGTGCAGGCGCTGCCGTCGTCACAGTCCCCGCTGATGGGATCGAACACGCACCCGTCGGGCAGCTTGTTCTTGTCGCAGCTGTCGGCCGTGCACGGGTTGTCGTCGTTGCACGTCTTCTTGTCGCCGTTGACACAGCTCTTGCCGTCGCACTTCCCCGGCATCGTGCACGGGTCGTTGTCGTCACACGTCACCTTGTTGGGCAGCTGCACGCAGCCCTTGTCCTTGTCGCAGCTGTCGTCGGTGCACAGGTTGCCGTCGTCGCACTTCTTCGCCTGCTGCCCAGGCAGGCACTTGCCCAGCTTGCCGTCGCACAGGTCACCGAGGGTGCACTGATCGCCGTCGTCACAGGGATCTGTGCTCGCGGGGAAGACACAGCCCTTGCCGGTCTGGCAGGCGTCCTTGGTGCAGGGGTTGTCGTCCTTGCACACCTTCTCCTTGGCGCCGACGCACTTGCCGCCGGTGCACGCGCTGGCCTCGGTGCACAGGTTGCCGTCCTCACACGCCTTGCCCTCGAGCGCCTTGGCGTCGATGACACAGCCGCCGAGCACGCCTGGGTCGCAGCTGTCGGTGGTGCAGGGGTTGAAGTCGTCGCACACGTTGGGTGTGCCCACACACGCGCCGTCTTTGCAGGCGTCCTTGAGCGTGCAGGGCGAGTCGTCGGAGCAGGCCGCGCCGTCGGTGGCCTTGGTCTGCTTGCACTGCCCGGTGGTCGGCTCGCACGCGGTCTTGGCGCACGTGGAGTCCGGTGACCACTTGGCGCCGGAAGACTGGCACGCCAGCGCGGTCTTGGACTTGCCGTCGCTGCACACGCCCAACCCGCAGGTCACGCTCTTGGCCGGGTCCCACATGCACTTGCCCGCGGAGGCGACGCACGCGTACCCGCCGAGGCACTTGTTGCCTGGCGCGAGCCCGTCGCAGTCCTTGTCCACCGTGCACTCACAGGTGTCTTTTCCGGGGCCGCAGGCACCGTCGAGGCAGGCGTCGTCCTTCGAGCAGGGGTCGCCGTCGTCACACGGCGCGTTGTTGTCCTTGAACACGCAGCCCACGTTGGCGTCGCAGGTGTCGTCGG
>JAUIAC010000407.1 GCA_030425545.1 bacterium
ACAGGGGAACGGCGCTCAGGGGAACGGCGCTCAGACGCCCGCCCCCTCAGATGGTCCGTCGCTCGGGCGCGCGCGACAGCCAGTCAGCCTTGTCTTCGGCGGCCAGCCGCGCGATCTCGGCCATGACCGGGGACACGACGGCCATGGGGTCCACCGCGGCTTGCGGCGGGCGCTCGGCCGCCGCCCGGTCCAGCAGCTCTCCCGCGCGCATCGGCTCGCCGAAGCGGATGCGAATCGGCTCGCCGCGCTGCCCGGCTGGCTTGCGGTTCCGCGTCACCACGCGCTTCACGTCGTTGCTCGCGCCCAGCACGAAGAAGGGCAGCACCACAACCTCCGGCGCGCAGACCTGCACGAGGCGGCCCAGCCCGGGCTTCGCGGGCAGCTGCGCCCAGGGGTCGTCGAGCGTGCTGCGCTTGCCCTCGGGGTGGAGGCCGACGACGGAGCCCCGCTGCATCACCGCGGCGATCTGCTCGAGGCCGACGGGGTTGAAGTCGCCCCGGCGCCCATCGCGAAACACGGGCGGCCACATGCTGCCGCCGCTCACCGCGAGGTTCACCAAGAGCCCCAGCGGCGAGTCGTAGAAGAAGTTCTTCCGCACCGGGAAGTAGATGCGCCGCATGAGGTGCGGCACCTCGTCGTAGAGCACGTCGCTGGTGACGTACATGTCGAAGAACGAGCGGTGGTTGCTCACCAGCAAGATGCCGCGCGGCGCGTCGAGTCCGCGGACGCGGTCGAGGTGGTGGACCTCGTACAGGTTGCCCGAGCCCGCGGTGACGTAGCGGTGGACCCAGTGCCACATCACCGGAAAGAGTGCGTTCTTGGCGCCCTCGTTGGCGTTGAGCGCGTGCATCACGGGGACCGCGATCCGCTCAAACCCTCTCAACTCGCGCGCGTTGAATCGCGGGGCTCCCGTGGGCCGCCGCCACCGCCTGAACATGGCAAACCTCGTCGACGGAGGCGATCTACCAAGCTTTGGAGGCGGTGAAAAGATTTGTCCGCGCCGCGCTCAGGCGTCCAAACGGCAGCGGCCGCGCCCCCCAGGTGGGAGACGCGGCCGCGAACGTGGGGCGCTGCGGCTCAGACGGCCGCGACGGCCTCGCCGTCGGCGTTGTGCGACGACTCCTGGAACATGAAGCGGTTGCAGTAGGGGCACTGCACCAGGCTCGAGCCCCGCAGGATGGCCTCGACCAGACGCGGCGGCGCGTTCATGTTGCAGCCCCCGCACGCGCCGTCGGTCAGCGCGACCACGGCGATGCTCTCGCGGGCCTTGAAGATCTTCTCGTAGCGACGCACCAGGCGCTTGTCGAGCTGGTCGGAGATGACCTTGCGGCGGGCGTTGACCTCGGAGATCTGGCCGTCCATCTCGGCGAGCGAGTCACGGTTGTTGGCCTCTTCGGCCTCCGCCATGGCGCGCAGGTCGCGCACCTTCTCGTCCTCGGACTCGATGGTGGACCGGAACTCCTCGATGGCCGTGCTCAGCCGCTCGACCTCGTCCTCGCGGTGGCCGATGTTCTTGCGCACGTTGTCGAGCTCGCGGTTGACCGCGACGTACTCGCGCGAGCGCGAGACGGTGTTCAGCTTGGCCTTGGCCTTCTGCAGCTTCTCGCGCTCGAGCTCGAGGTCGCCGGTCTTCTTGGCGTACCAGGTCTCGGCCTCGCCCAGCTTGCCGCGCATCTCGCCGAGCTGCTCCTCGCGCTGGGCGAGGACCTCGTTGAGGCGCTGCAGGTTGCCGACCATGCTGTCGCGGCTCTCGCGCACGTCGCGGATCTCGTCGTCGATAGCCTGCAGCTTGCGCAGGACGTCGAGGACCTGACGGGGTTCTGTGACGATGGCCATAGTCCAACTCCGCCGCAATGAAAGGGAGACGCGGGGGCGCCCAAGCCACCAGGGGCGAGGCGCTCACCCTGGCAGGGCGCGGTGGGCCCACCTGGATTCGAACCAGGGACCAGCCGGTTATGAGCCGGCAGCTCTAACCGCTGAGCTATAGGCCCCTTTCGTCGGGTTTCCCACACGGCTGCGGCAGCACCAAGGGTGGGATCCGTTCGACGTTGTGTGCGGAGGGCCTGTTATTGTCAAGCAAACGGGGGCCAGCGACGCGCACTTCTGCGTCGCCGGCCCCCTTCGCTTGTCGTGTCGCCTACTGGCTGCCTTCGCTGAAGGGCTTCAGGATCTTGGCGCGCGTGGCGTGCCGCAGCTTGCGCAGCGCCTTGGCCTCGATCTGACGGATGCGCTCGCGGGTGACGCCGAACTGCTGCCCGACCTCCTCCAAGGTGTGATCCGAGCGCTCGCCGATGCCGAAGCGCATGCGGATCACCTTCTCCTCACGCGGGGCGAGGCAGGCCAGGCTCTTGCGCACCTTCTCTTCGAGCGCGGCCATGGTCACGGCGTCCACCGGCGACACGGCCTTCTTGTCCTCGATGAAGTCGCCGAGGTGGCTGTCCTCTTCCTCGCCGATGGGCGTCTCGAGGCTGATCGGCTCCTTGGCGATCTTGAGGACCTTGCGGACCTTGTCGATCGGCATCTCCATCTTGGCCGCGACCTCCTCCGGCGTCGGCTCGCGGGCGAGCTCCTGCTGCAGGTAGCGGCTGGTGCGGATCAGCTTGTTGATCGTCTCGATCATGTGCACCGGGATGCGGATGGTGCGGGCCTGGTCGGCGATGGCGCGGGTGATCGCCTGGCGGATCCACCACGTGGCGTAGGTCGAGAACTTGTAGCCACGGCGGTACTCGAACTTGTCGACCGCCTTCATGAGCCCGATGTTGCCCTCCTGGATCAGGTCCAGGAACTGCAGGCCACGGTTGGTGTACTTCTTGGCGATGGACACCACGAGGCGCAGGTTGGCCTCCACCAGCTCGCTCTTGGCCTTGTTGGCGACGCGCTCGCCGCGGGCGATCATCTCGTAGCGACGACGGATCTCCTCGGGCTTGTGACCGGCGTCCTTGCACGCCTCGTCCATGATCTTCTTGTTCTCTTTCATGACCTTGTAGGCCGTGACCACCTCGTCTTTGGTGACCCCGAGCTTGCGCTCGAGCCGCCGCAGGGTGGCCGCGTCGGCCTTGCGGTAGTCGCGGGAGAGCCCCACCACGGTCTTGAAGTCGAAGCAGGGCTCCGGCTTGCGCTTGCCCGCCGCCTTGAGCCGCTTGATCGCCACCTCGGCCAGCCGCATCTCCTGCTGCTGGATGCGGTAGTCCGAGTCGAGCATGTCGCGGATCAGCGTCCGCGCCTCTTCGATGATCTTGTCGTACTGCTTGCGGTGCAGGCCGACGTCGAGCAGGCGCTCGAGCTCAGCGCGCCGGGCGATCTGCTCGATCATCCGGTACGAGATCGGCAGCTCGGAGAGCAGGGTGACCACGCTCTCGTAGATGCAGGGCTCGATCCACTCCGGCGACACGGTGACGTAGTCGTGGTGCTCGTTGTCCTCGAGCTCGAGCAGGCGGCCGTCTTCGCGGGCCTCTCGCTCCATGCGCGGCGGCAGGTCGTCGGCCTTCTTCGGCAGCTTGCGCGGCACCCACGTGAGGATGTCGATGATCTTGGCCTGCAGCTCGTCGACCTTCTGGTCCCGCTCCGCGACCTCGGCGTGGAACTCGGCGTCGCGCGCCGAGCCGAAGATGACCACCTTGCTGATCTCGATGAGCTCCTTGAGGAGCGGCACGATGGCGGTCAGCGCGGCGCCAGCGGCGGCGCGGTAGGCCTTGCGCTGGGCCTTGGTGACCTTCTTCGGCAGGCCGTCGACCACGTCGGTGATCGCGACGGTGTCGTCCTCGGGGTCGAAGGTCTTGATGCGCTCGACCAGCTTCTCCATGGCGGTGGCGTCGTCGAAGATCGCCTTCATGATGTCCGGCACGTTCCGGGTCGGCTTCTTCCGCGCCAGGTCGGCGCGCGCGGCCTCGGCCGGGTCGTCGCTGCGGATCCGCTTGCGGTAGAGGCGGATGACCCGCACCAAGATGGCCATGGCGTTCATGACGTCGCTGTGGGTCGGCACCCGGCGCGCTGCGGCAGCGTCGAGGTGCGCCACGTCGCGCAGGTGCGCGCGGCCCTGGGTCATCTTCACCAGCGTGTCGGCGCAGACCTCGGCGAAGTAGGGCGCCGCCACCTGACCCTCGAGGAAGACCTTGACGTGCTTGCGCTTGCCCACCTCGCTGCGGGTCGACTTCAGCTTCTTGCGGAAGGCGTTCATCTCGTCGTGGTAGGCCTCGAGCGCGTCGAGATCCTGGATCACGTTCTTGCAGATGATGATCTCGTCGTTGCCGCCGATGCGGTCGTCGACGCTCTTGACCAGGTCCTTCAGCGAGAAGGGCGGGCGCTCGCCGCCGCGCTTGCTGTCGCGCAGCGGGGTGTCCTTCCCCGCGGCCTCGGCCTCGGCGATCTTCTTGCGGATCGCGCGGTCCTTCTTCACGAACGCGATCATGTCGCGCGCGTTCTCGCGCAGGTTCAGGAAGGAGTCGAAGGTCTTCGAGGTCATCAGCATCGAGGTCAGGACCTCGTGCTCACCGAGCTCGATGCGCTTGGCGATCTCGATCTCGCCCTCGCGGGTGAGCAGCGCCACCGAGCCCATCTTCCGCAGGTACATGCGCACCGGGTCGTTGGTGCGCACGTAGGGCTCGTCGGTGTACTCCTCGTCTTTCTCCGACTGGGTCAACGCGGCGGCCTGGTTGAAGGTGCGCAGCTGGTTGAGCGTCCCCTCCCGCTGGTTGACTCGGTTCTCCACGAGCACGGTCTGATTGGCCTTGAGGACCTCGATCACGTCGTCGACAAGTTGGCGGTCGCAGTCGACCCCCAACAGCCCCTCGATCTCATCGAGAGACACGACACTGCGCGCGTGGCCGGCCTCGACCAGGGCCTTGAAACTGGCCTCGTCGAACTGCTCAAACATGGGCACTTCCTTCAAGTGTGACGCCTTGCGGGACGTCTTGGGGTGAGTCTGGTGTGGACAGGGTGGCGTCTGCGCGGCTGGGCCCTTGCTGGCTCAGCTCTTGGATCCGTCGCTCTGTCGCGATCTTGTCTTGCAGCAGCTGCATCAGCGCTGCGTCGTCCGTGGCGTCGCGGCTGGCGCGATCGAGCTCTGCCTTGTGCCGCCGGAGCATCTCGATCTCAAGTCGGTCGAGCACGTGCTCGAGGTAGCCGACGCGGTTGTCTTCGCTGACCCGCGGCGGCTCCGCGAGGGCGGCCAGCAGCGCGCGCCGGGCGAGATCGTCGGGCAGCGTCGCCAGCCAGCCGGGCAGGTCGGCGGCGTGCACCTCGCCGGCGGCGTCCACGTGGGCGCAGACGTGCGTCAGCGCGGCGTGGAGGCCGACGTGGGTGACGAGATCGAGCCCACCGACGCCCTGCACGTCCGGGATCAGGTCCGGGT
>JAUIAC010000408.1 GCA_030425545.1 bacterium
CCAGCGCCGTAGGCGGCGCAGGCGCCGCCGAGCGCCAGGAGCGCCAGGGTGACCGCGAAGGGCCGGCGCGCAGCGAGGGCGGCGTAACGCTTGAGCGCGCGCTCCGCCAGGCCCTCGGGGTGGCCGCGGTCCGACCCGCTGGGCGCTGCGTCGTGGTCCATGGGTGCTCCGGTGTCGCGTCTCGGGGGGCCAGCGAGCGCGCACGGGACGCTACCACCGGCACCGGCTGTTGACACGCTCAGGGGCGGCGGAAACGATGCCTCCGCAATCGAGGGAGCCCCTGTGACCGTAGCGCCTGACGACACCACCCCACCCCGCCGTGGACGCTGCGCGAGTCGCGGCCGTCGCACGGCGCTCTGCGGGCTCTTGTGCCTCGCCCTGGCCTCGGCCGGGCTGCCTCGCACCGCCGCGGCCAGCGACACCAGCGCCGCCGCCCTGACGGTGTCCAACCGCGCCCTGCAGGCCTATCGCGCCGGGCGCTACAAGCAGGCGGCGGTGCTCTACAGGGCGGCGTACCACACGCACCCCTCGGAGCTGACCTACCTCTACAACGCCGCTCGCGCCGCGCAGCTCGCCGGTCTGCTGAAAGACAGCGAGCGCGACTATGTCGCCTACCTGATGAAGGCGGAGCCCGGCAGCCCGGCTGTGAGCAAGGCGCGGGTGCACCTCACCGAGATCCGGGCGGCCCTTCGCGCCAAGCGCTCGGCCGACGCCAACGCCGCCGCGGCCCCTCGCGTCGCGCCGCCGACGGCCCCGTCGACCGTGGGCCAGGGCCAGCGCATCGGAGGGTGGATCGTGCTGGGGGCCGGCGTGATCGTCGGCGTCGCCAGCGGCGTCACGCTGGCGCGGGCGGTCGCGGACCAGAACACCTTGGACGCCAAGCTCGCGCAGAAGGAGGGCGACAAGATCGTCGGCATCTCCAAAGAGGACGCAGACCTCGAGAACAGCCGCATCACCAACAGCATCTACCTGGGCTGGGGATTGGCCGGCGCGGGGGTGCTCGGCATCGGCGTCGGGGCGGTGCTGGTCGCCACGGCGCCGCGCGCGGCCCAACGTGTGTCGCTGCTGCCCTGGGTCGGCGGGCGTGGGCTGTCGGCGACGCTGCGCTTCTAGCAGACTGCGGCGCAATTGATTGTCGCCGCAATCAGCTAGTTTTTTCTTTTTTTGGGGGGCTACGAGCGCCCCCAGCCACGGCAAGCCGTGGCTTCCCCTTCCCAGCAGACTGAGCGACGACCCCGCAAAAACGGAGAAAAGGCGCAGTCTGCTAGCGCCGTGACGTGAGCGAGCGCTGCCGACACGGGGCTCGCCAGACCGAGACTACGGGCCGATGGCGCCCGGCCCGGACGCGCCCGTGCGCACGTGCACGCAGGCCTCGAGCGGCAGCACGAAGATCTTGCCGTCGCCGGTCTCGCCGGTGCGGGCGCCGAGGGTGATGGCGTCGACCGCCGCGTCCACGAACTCGTCGTTGACCGCCATCTCGATCTTGAGCTTGGTGACCAGGTTGACCAGCTTGCGCGACCGCACCTGTTCGACAAAGCCCTTCTGCCGGCCACAGCCGCGGACATCGCTCACGGTCATCAGGTAGATGTCGCGCGCGACCAGGGCGCGCTGCACCTCCTCTAGCCGGTCTGGTCGGATGATCGCGATAATGTACTTCATGTAGACCGTCCTATCGCCATGGGATCAAGCCGCTTTGTCTTGCACCAACGGATGCACGATAGAGTTCCCGCGGCGCACGACCGCCGAGGGGAAGAGCGCCGCGAGGTGGGCGCTCGCGACGTCGACGTCCGCGCCGACGACACGCAGGGTGCGGCCCTCGAGGCGCGCCACGTGCGGGTAGAGCGCGGAGAAGGCGGCGGGGGGCTCAGCCTCGCTGCACAGCGCCAGCCACCGTCGACTCAGCTCGGCCTCGGACGTGTCGTCGAGCGTCAGCAGGTGGGTCACCACCGCGGGCGGGCGCTCGGCGGTCCGGGGCTCGACGTCGAGGGCGGTGACCACGTCGGCGACCAGATCGTACGCGCGCTCGCCGTGCTCGCTGATGTCGAGGCCCTGCTCCTCTTCCCGCAAGGACACCGTGAATCCCTGGCCGACGTCCAGCAGCTTGACCAGGGCCGCCGTCAGGGGCGCGGCGAAGGCAACGGTGGCGACCACCCCGAGCACCTGAACGCCCACCTGCGCGCCGTTGCCGTCGAAGAGCCAGCCGCCTGCCGCGCTGGGATCGTACATGGCCTTCGAGGCCAGGACGCCCGTGAGCACGGCACCAAAGGCGCCGCCGACGCCGTGGATGCCGAACGCGTCCAGGCTGTCGTCCACGCCCAGGCGGGTCATGGCGTGGACGGCGAAGAAGCAGACCAGCGCCGTCAGCGCGCCGATGAGCACGGCCGACGCCGGCGAGACGAAGCCGGCCGCAGGGGTGATGCCCACCAGACCGGCGACCGCGCCCGACGCGAAGCCGATGGCGGTGGGCTTGCCGTGGCGCCGCCACTCGACGAGCCCCCAGGCGAGGCCACCGGTCGCGGCGGCGACGTGGGTCACGGTGAACGCGAGCCCCGCCGACGTGGACGCCGCCAACGCGCTGCCCCCGTTGAAGCCAAACCAGCCGAACCACAGCAGCCCCGCCCCAAAGAGGGTGTTGGCCGCGCTCGAGGGGTGAACTGGCCGCTCGGGAAAGCCGCCGCGCCGCCGCAGCAGCAGCGCCGCCACCAGCGCGCTGGCGCCTGCGGCCACGTGGACCACCGTTCCCCCCGCGAAGTCGAGCGCGTCGAGCTGAAAGAGCCAGCCCTGCGGGTGCCAGACCCAGTGGGCGATGGGCGCGTACACCAAGAGCCCCCAGGCCGCGACGAAGGCGCAGTAGCGCGGGAAGCGGACCCGCTCCGCCAGGGCGCCCGAGATGAGCGCCGGGGTGATGATGGCGAACATGCCCTGGAACATGGCGTGCACGTAGACGGGGATGCCCGTGCCGGGCCACAGCTGCTCCGGCGTCACCCCCGAGAGCAACACGAAGTCCGAGCTCCAGCCGATGAGCCCAAGCCCGCCGACGTCGTCGCCAAAGGCCAGGGCGTACCCGACCGTGACCCACTCGACCCCGATGATGGCGAGCGCGACCATGGAGTGCATCATCGTCGACAGCACGTTCTTGGCCCGGACCATGCCGGCGTAGAAGAGCGCCAGCCCCGGGACCATGAGCAGGACCAGCGCAGACGAGGCCAGCAACCAGGAGACATCCGCTGGGTTGGCGTGGGTCATGGATCGCTCCGCCGCGCATCAGGCGCGTTCAGGTGCAGGCTCACGGTCCCTTCACGCGCGGGTCAACTTTCTCGAGGCGGCGTGCGCGCCCGGAAATCGGCACGAAACGGGGCGGAAACATGCGCGACCCGCCACGGACACATGACGCAGGGCGTCACAACGCCGACGCGCAACCAGAACCTCTTTGTTTCAAGCCGCTTGACCGACAACATGAGAGGCTCCACAGCGCTGAAGAGCCGCGCCGCGATCGCACATGGGCGCCGGGGCGTGCCGCACGCCCGGCCCGGGCCCGACGACCCGCTCGAGCGAGGTGACGGCGGGCGCGCTGGCGTGGAAGCATGGAAGCCCCGCGCGGCGCGGGTCAGGAGCAACCCCGATGAGAGCGAGCAAGCGCGGGCGTCGCGCCCCTACCCCGGAGACCTCGTGGCCCCGCGCCCCGCGCGCCGCCAGGCTCATAGCCCCTGTGGTCGCGCTGGCGCTCGCGGTGACGACACCCGCGATGGCGTCGCCCGGCGACGGGCAGCCTGCCGCCGCCGCCGAGGGCTGGTGGCACGCGGGCTACCTCGTGGACTACGGCCTCGTCGCGGTTGGCGCCGCGGCCTATGGGTTGACGTCGCTCTTGGACACCCCGGCCCAGGCGCGCCTCGGGCCCGTCTACGACGCCGCGAACCCCGCGTCGGTGCTGAAGTCGAGCCACGCCGGCGCCATTGGCAAGCCCTACGCAGAGGAGGGCGAGGGAGAGACCGTCCCGACCGCGTGGGCTGGCGTCGGCCTGGGCGTCGGCTTCGTCTGGCTGGTGGCCCAGGAGGGGATCCCGGTCCTGACCGGTGCCCAGCCCTCCGCCAGGCGTCTGCACGACACAGCGGTGGGCTACCTCGAGGGGCTCGCGTTGACGCTGGGCGTCGTCGAGTCGCTGAAGATGGGCGTCGGTCGCTTGCGCCCCGACTTTCAAGCCCGCGCGCTGCGCTATCACTGCCACACGGAGCCCGTCGCCGGCCTCGACTGTGCGGGGGTGGCGCCGCTCGACGAGGACCCGGAGCGCGCCCGTTGGCTGCTCAACGACGGTCGCAAGAGCTTCCCCTCTGGGCACGCGGCGACGTCGATGTTCTTCGCCAGCTACCTGGGGTACGCCATCGGCGGATGGTACGTGTGGTCGGACGACGCGACCTTTACGTCGCGATCCTTTGGGCTCTTCGCCCAGACCGTGCTGCTGGGCGTCGGAGCGTTCACGGCGGCGTCACGCTTTGACGACGGCCGGCACCACCTCGGCGACATCGTGACCGGCGGCGCCATCGGCCTGGGCATGGCGACGTTCGCCTACTGGCGGCGCTTCGACAGCCGCGGCCGGCTGCGTACGCGCGGCACACAGCGGCTGACCCTGCAGCTGTCACCTGGGCCTGGGGACGCCGGCCTCGCGGTGCAGGGGTGGTTTTGAGCGAGGCGGATCGCGCCCTAGCTGGTCGGGCCGCTCACAACGGGCGCCCACACGTCGGTCGCGGCGCCAGGCCAGCGCCGGACGCGGTGGTCGTGCGCGACGCAGACACGCTCAGCGTCAGCCCGGGGCTCCGCGGCTTCGGGCGCGCGACGGCGGGTGGCGACGCATGCGCCTCGCCCGTCCCGACGGCGGGCGCGCTGACGGACGCCCGAGAGGTGGTGGTGCGCGACCAGCAGCAGCGGCTGCCGGGCGCCCTGACGCCGCTGCCAGAGGTCCGCGCGCTCTGGCTGGGCCAGTGCGGCGCCCGCCTGCCCGACGCGGTCGCGTCCCTGCCCAAGCTCGAGGCGATTCATGTCGACGGCGGCGCGCTGATCGGCCTGCCCACGGGGCTGCGGTGTCCGCCGCTGCGGGTCGTCGCGGTGTGGGACAGCGCGCTGCGCGCGCTGCCCGCCGGCCTCACCGGCCTGCGGGTCCTGTCGGTGGCCGGCAACCGACCGCTGCGATCGCTGCCGCCGGAGGTGGCCGGCCCCCAGCTGGAGTTCCTCGACCTCCGACACACCGGGCTGGCCACCCTGCCCTCGTTGGCGCGCGCGCCGAGACTGCGCACCCTGCGTTTGGACCACTGCGCGGGGCTGGACCTGGAGGAGGTGGGCAGCGCGCCAGGCT